>NZ_JBFBLI010000042.1:0-1039 GCF_040702545.1 Citricoccus sp. NPDC079358 | reverse complement strand
GCCCCCCACTTTATCGTGGTCTCCGGAGGACGCCCCTCGGGAGGGCAGCATGAGCATCGGCGGATTCTTTGCCGAAATGGTCCAGTCCGGGGCCCTGCTGGTCGCGATGCCGCTGGCCGCGACAGCCGGGCTGGTCTCCTTCCTCTCCCCCTGCATTCTGCCGCTGGTGCCCGGATACCTGGGCTACGTCTCCGGGTTGGCCGATCCGCGCCGGGAAGACAACCGACGCCGGGTCATGACCGGGGTGGGACTGTTCATCCTCGGATTCGCCGCGGTCTTCACCGCCTACGGGGCCGCCTTCGGAGTGATCGGTGGCTGGCTGCTGCAGTGGCAAGATCCATTGATCCGGATCCTGGGGGTATTCGTCGTGCTCATGGGCCTGGTGCTGGTCGGCTGGCTGCCGTTTTTGCAGAACACCAAGAAGATGTCCTTCCAACCGAAAACCGGGATCGCCGGCGCCCCGCTGCTCGGAGTGGTCTTCGGCCTCGGCTGGACCCCCTGCATGGGCCCCACCCTCAGCGCCGTGCTGGCATTGAGCACCACCACCGGAGACCCCTGGCGCGGGGCCCTGCTGGGCTTCCTCTACTGCCTCGGGCTGGGCATCCCCTTCGTGCTCGTGGCCCTGGGCCTGGACTGGGTCACCCGCACCCTGGGCTTCGTCCGCCGCCACATCCGAGCCTTCAACATCATCGGCGGGATCGTACTGGTGCTCGTCGGGGTCCTGATGGTCACCGGGATCTGGACCCTGTGGATCTACCAGCTGCAGAACCTCGCCGGCACCTTCACCACCCCCGTCTAAACCCCTCCCTACTCTCAAGACCACACCCGACCGGATAGGACCGACCATGACTTCCACGGACCCCAACACCACACCCGCACCGAACCGGCAGCGCCGGGCCAAGATCGTGGTCTGGGTCCTACTGGCCCTGGTCATCGTCGGCGGCACCATCGGCTATTTCGTGGCCCGCGGCGCCACCACCACCCCACCGCAAGACGCCAACCCGTCCACCGGTCAGGAATCCGGACAACCGACCCAGGA
>NZ_JBFBLI010000041.1:0-1055 GCF_040702545.1 Citricoccus sp. NPDC079358 | reverse complement strand
TCGGGGCCGGTAGCGCTACGGACCCACACGCGGCGGCGGCGCACGAACAGGCTCACCCCGAGGGAGACGAGGGCCAGGACCGCGAAGACTCCCACGCCCCACTTGCCCGGATCGTAGAGGATGTCCAGGCCGACGTAGGGCTTGACCCCGTCGAAGCTGATGGAACCCTTGCCCTCGGGCAGGTCGTAGGACTCCCCGAGGCTCAGCGTGATGCCGCCGGACTCGAGGTCCCGGTTGTTCAACTCGGTGAGGCTCTCCGTGTCCAGCACGTACACATTCTGGGGCTCGCCCGCATCCAGGCCGAGGTCCCCGTAGTACGAGTTCAGGTTCAGCTCCGGGTTGTACAGCTCCGGGTCGATCGAGACAGCCACACCGTCCTCCCCGGTGTAGGAAGTCGGCAGGAAGAACCCGACGAAACCCAGCTGCTCCGGCTGGGCGTCCGGGACCTTGATCGTCAGCAGCGAGGTGTAGACCTCGTCCTGGACCTGGCCGACGACGGGTCCCTGGAACGCGATGTCCCCGTTGCCGTCCCGCACGGTGACCTCCGGTGCATAGCCGTTGCCCACGAGGTAGACGCGAGTGCCACCGATGTCGAACGGGTGGTTGACCTTCAGGTCTTGATGCGTCGCCTCGCCGTCGGTTCCCTCCTGGACGGTCATGTGCGCGGTGAAGTCCAAGGGCTGGCCGTAGTGCGTCTCCGACTCCCGGTCGAAGACTTTCTCGAAACTCTCCAGCGTCATGGAGAACGGCTCCAGACTGTCCTCGGAAAAGGCACCGCCGGGCGTGAAGGCGTCGTAGGCCACCAGGGTGTTGGCGAAACCCTCCCCCTCCACGATGATCTTCTGCCCCGAATAACTCAGCAGACCGCCCACGGCCATGAAGGCCAACACCCCGATCAGGGACAGGTGGAAGACGATATTGCCGATCTCCCGCACATAGCCGCGCTCAGCACCCACGGAAGCGCCGCCGTCGGGCTCCTCGCGGATATCCGTGCGGTAGCCGCGCTTCTTCAGGATCGCGGCGGCCTGCGCCACCGCGTCCCGCGGGGACGGGCC
>NZ_JBFBLI010000040.1:0-1090 GCF_040702545.1 Citricoccus sp. NPDC079358 | reverse complement strand
GCGGGACGGATCGCGGCTGCTGATGAACGCCGTGCGGACTTCTTGGCCGTGGAGGTGCTCCCGTTCCCATGAGAGCAGGGTCCGCTCGTGGAAGTCTCCGTCCGCGAACCAACGGGCCCTGGGGCCCCGTTGGTCCTGGACGATCACGATCTCGATGGCCACATGCGGTCCGTCCAGGCTGCGGCGCAGCGATCCGTACAGCAACAACGGCAGCCCGCAGACCAGCCCGATGAGGGACAGCATTTCGCCGACGAGCCCGAAGGCATCGCTTCCGTTCACGGGCCCGGGCTACCGAGGGCGATCGAGGGAAGGTCCGGCACCTATGACGCTGTCTCTTCTTTTTGGTAGGGCAGGACCCGGCGCAGGACGTCGGCAAGGGTGACCACGCCGAGGAAACGGTCCTGGTCCATCACGGCGACCAGCTGCTCACCGGCTTCGCGGACCTGGGAGAGGGCCTCGTGCAGAGCGGTATCGGCCTGCACGGTGAAGGCCGGCCTCGCCAGTTCCTGGACGCCGCGGCCTGGGGGTTCCAGCAAGGTGTCCCGGACATGGACCACTGCCGGGGGCCGGCCGCCGGGGGTTTCCACCAGGATCCGCAGGTGACCGGATCCGATGGCGGCGGCCTGTACATCGGCCACGGTGGCCTGCCAGGACACGGAGGTGGGCCGGGCCCCGGGTTTGAGCAGGTCCGCCACGGTTTTGTCCTGCAGCTCGAACACCCCGGAGAGCTGGTCGCCGAACCGGCGGTCCAGGGACCCGGCCGAGGCCGAGTGCTCGACCAGCTGGCGGATGGTGGCCGCGTCCTGTCCACCGACCGCGGCACGATCCACGGGAGTGACGCCACTGGCAGCCACCAGCCGGTTGGCGATGCGGTTGACCCACATCAGCAAGGGCCGAAGCAGCCAGATGTAGGCCCGCGTCGGCAGGGCGGTCAGCTTCGCCGTGGCCTCCGGGTGGGCGATGGCCCAGGACTTCGGGGCCATCTCCCCGACCACCAGGTGCAGGAAGGTCACCAGGAACAGCGACAGCACGAAGGAAGCCGCGCCTGCAACTTGGGCGGGGATCCCCCAAGACTCGAACACCGGCCCCA
>NZ_JBFBLI010000039.1:0-1126 GCF_040702545.1 Citricoccus sp. NPDC079358 | reverse complement strand
AGATCTGCGTCCAGACATCCTTGGGGAAGGTCGTGAAGGCCAGGATGTCGGCCCGGGCGGCGTCGAGGTGCTCAGCCACCGCGGGCAACTTCTCGCCCACGTAGTCGATGAGCCGGTCGAACTGCGCGTTCACACTGGTGGCATCGGGCTGGTCATACACGCTGTGCAGCATCGCCTTCACGGCCGGCCACATGGACTTCGGGGTGATGCCCATTAGATTCGCCGCGTAATGCGTGCGGCAGCGCTGCCACGCAGCGCCGGGCAGGTTCGCGGCGATCGCGTCCTTGAGCCCGGCGTGGGCGTCACTGGTGACCAGGCGGACCCCGCCCAGACCCCGGGCGACCAGGTCGGCGAAGAACTCGTTCCACGCCGCACCGGACTCGCTGGTTGCCACCCGCAGGCCGAGGACTTCGCGGCGGCCGTCGGCGTTGACCCCGGTGGCCAGCAGGACCACGGCGTTGACGACCCGGCCGCCCTCGCGGACCTTCATCGTCAGGGCGTCGGCGGCCACGAACGTGAACGGGCCGGCCGTATCCAGGGGACGGTGGCGGAAAGCCTCGACCTGCTCGTCGAGGTCCTCGGCCATTCGCGAGACCTGGGACTTCGACAGCGCGTTGATGCCCAAGGTCTTCACCAGCTTGTCCATCCGGCGGGTGGAGACCCCGGCCAGGTAGCAGTCCGCCACCACCGTGATCAGCGCCGATTCGGCCCGTTTGCGGCGTTCCAGCAGCCACTCGGGAAAGTAGGTGCCCGATCTGAGTTTGGGAATGGCCACGTCGAGGGTCCCGACCCGGGTGTCCAGCTCGCGGTGGCGATAGCCGTTGCGCTGGGCGGTGCGGGTCGTAGCGGGTCTGCCCCACTCGGCGCCGACCACCGCGTCGGCGTCAGCGGAGAGCAGGGTGTTGATCACGGATTGCAGCAGGTTGCGCATCAGGTCCGGGGAGGCTTCGGACAGGGCTTCGCCAAGTAGGCCGGCAGGGTCGACAATGTGAGGAGCGGTCACCGTGGTGACTCCTTTCGAGGATTCTTGCAAGGTTGACTCGAAGGATCACACCGGTGGCCGCGTCCACGTCTGAAACGACATTGCCGACCACCTGTGCGTTACACCACTCTATGGGGCACTACT
>NZ_JBFBLI010000038.1:0-1272 GCF_040702545.1 Citricoccus sp. NPDC079358 | reverse complement strand
TGGCGGGCCCGGTCGGTGGGCATCTACCGGCTCTGGCGTGACGGGGGCTTCGCCGCCGGCGCCGTGATCGCCGGCCTGGTCGCCGACGCCTTCGGCATCCCCACAGCGGTCATCGTCGTCGCCGTGCTGACCGCGGCCTCCGGGGCCGTGGTCGCGGTGCGCATGCGCGGACGCGACCACGGTACTGCCCTCCCTCCCAGGGGACCTCGCCCATGAGCGCAAACGCCCGGGCCAGCACGCCCGAGGGGGACGTGCAGATATCAGGCAGATCCACCAGCCTCCCCGCCACCCCGGCCGTCCGGGTCTCCGTCACCACGACGCGCCACTTGCATACCTCAGGGGGTATGCAATACCGTAGGGGGTATCCGGTTCGCCGGTGTCCAGACTTCTACTTCCGACCCGCAGGAGGAACCATGCTTCTCGAGCGCATCTACGACGAGGACCTGGCCCAGGCCAGCTATCTCATCGGTTGCCAGGCCAACGGCGAGGCCCTCGTCGTCGACCCCCGCCGCGACATCCGGCAGTACCTGGAGCTGGCCGCCCATCACGGCATGCGGATCACCGCGGTGGCCGAGACCCACATCCATGCCGACTTCCTCTCCGGTACCCGTGAGCTGGCCGCCGCCACCGGGGCGACCGCCTACGTCTCCGGTGAGGGCGGGGAGGACTGGCAGTACGGCTTCGACGCCTCGCTCCTGCACGACGGGGACACTGTCGCCCTGGGCAACATCACCATCACCGCCCGGCACACCCCCGGCCATACCCCCGAGCACCTGTCCTACCTGGTCACCGACGGGGCCTTCACCGATGAGCCGGGGTACTACCTGACCGGGGACTTCGTGTTCTCCGGCGACGTGGGCCGCCCGGACCTGCTGGACGAGGCCGCGGGGGGCCAGGACACCCGCTTCCTCGGGGCCAAGCAGCTGTTCGCCTCGCTCAAGGACGCCTTCCTCACCCTGCCGGACCATGTGCAGGTCTACCCCGGTCATGGGGCCGGTTCGGCCTGCGGCAAGGCCCTGGGCGCGCTGCCGGCCACCACCGTGGGCTATGAGCGCAAGTTCTCCTGGTGGGCGCAGTACCTGGCCAACGACGACGAGCAGGGTTTCATCGACGAACTGCTCGCCGGCCAGCCCGACGCCCATGCCTACTTCGCCCGAATGAAGCGCCAGAACAAGACCGGCCCGGCCCTGCTCGGTGAGCGCTCGGCCCCGCGCTCCTTCACCGCCGACGAACTGGCCCGAGGCCTGTCCGATGGCACCTTGGCACTCGTGG
>NZ_JBFBLI010000037.1:0-1425 GCF_040702545.1 Citricoccus sp. NPDC079358 | reverse complement strand
GGTCAAGCCCCGTGGAGTGGTGTAGTGATCGGTGATCCTTCTGTTGTTGGTGTTGGTCAGGCGCTGAGTTCGAGGGTGGTGTCGGCCGCCTCCTCGGTGCTGTTGTCGGGGACGAGGGTGAGTCGGGACTTGGCGAGGATGTCGAGGCCGAGGTAGCGGCGTCCTTCGGCCCATTCGTCGGTCTGCTCGGCGAGCACGGCGCCGACGAGGCGGATGATCGCGTCGCGGTTGGGGAAGATGCCGACGGAGTCGGTGCGGCGGCGGATCTCGCGGTTCAGTCTCTCGTTGGGGTTGTTGGACCAGATCTGCTGCCAGAGCCCTTCGGGGAACCCGGTGAACGCGAGGATGTCCGCTCGTGCGGTGTCGAGGTGGTCGTGGGCGTCGGGGAGCTTGCCGTCGACGTAGTCCAGGAGCCGGTCGAACTGGGCGTGGACACTGTCGGCGTCGGGTTGGTCGTAGACGGAGTGCAGCATCGCCTTGACGGCTGGCCACATGCTCTTCGGTGTCACGCTCATCAGGTTGGCGGCGTAGTGGGTGCGGCAGCGTTGCCAGACCGCGCCGGGCAGGTTCGCGGCGATCGCTTCCACCAGGCCCTGGTGGGCGTCGGAGGTGACCAGGCGGACCCCGGATAGGCCGCGCGCGACGAGGTCGGCGAAGAAGCTGTTCCAGGCCGAGCCGGTCTCGCTGGTCGCGACCCGCAGGCCGAGGACCTCGCGGCGGCCGTCGGCGTTGACGCCGGTCGCGATCAGCACGACGGCGTTGATGACGCGGCCGCCCTCACGAACCTTCATCGTCAGTGCGTCGGCGGCGACGAACGTGAACGGCCCGGCATCTTCGAGTGGGCGGTGGCGGAACTGGTCGACGTGCTCATCGAGCTCAGCCGCCATCCGCGACACTTGCGACTTCGACAGCGAGTGGATCCCGAGGGTCTTGACCAGCTTGTCCATCCGGCGGGTCGAGACGCCGGCGAGGTAGCAGTCCGCGATCACGGTAATCAACGCGGTCTCGGCCCGTTTGCGGCGCTCCAGCAGCCACTCGGGGAAGTAAGTCCCTTGCCGCAGCTTCGGGATCGCGACGTCGATCGTGCCGACCCGGGTGTCCAGATCGCGGTGCCGGTAACCGTTGCGCTGCGCCACCCGGTCGGGGGACGCCTGCCCCCATTCGGCGCCGACGACGGCGTCCGCGTCGGCGGACAGCAGCGCGTTGATCATGGTCTGCAGCAGCTGCCGCATCAAATCCGGCGAGGAATCGGCGAGGGCTTCGCCCAGCAGGCGGGCAGGGTCGACAATATGAGGTGCGGTCATCGTGATGATGCCTTTCGAGTGGGATGTGAGAGTTTCCTCGACGGATCACACGGTGGCCGCGCTTTACGTCGCGAGCGACGAACTGGCCACCGTGGGCTACACCACTTTAGGGGGCACTACT
>NZ_JBFBLI010000036.1:0-1531 GCF_040702545.1 Citricoccus sp. NPDC079358 | reverse complement strand
CAATGCCGTTTGGTTAGGGTCGGCAGGGTGATGTCAACCCGTGTCCCGGCGTGGCGTCCAGGAGGATAGGCGCAGCCCTTGTTAAAAAGTGAATCAAGTCTTGCCGGACTTTTGATTCCGCTTCAACAACAAGGGCTGCGATGTCTCATTCTGCCACCAACCCGTCTGCGTCGTCTCGGTCGTCTTCGGAGGTGTTCGCACCGGGACACCTGGGGGAACTCACCCAGCTCGTCCCGCCGGAGATGGTCGATGCCGCCCTGGCAACCGCCGGTGGGACGGAGCAACGTGTGCGGCGCCTGCCCTCACGGGTGGTGGTGTATCTGTTGCTCGCCGGGGCTCTGTTCGCCGGCCATGGGTGGGGCCATGTCTGGTCACGGCTGACCACGGCCCTGCCATCAGTGGGACTGCGGCCCTCGGGCGCGGCGATCACCGAGGCGATGCGCCGTGTCGGGCCCAAACCGTTGCGCGAGTTGTTCACGTTCTTCGTGGGTTCTGCGGTCACGACCGCCCGCCACAGGGTCCGGTTCGCCGGTCGCCTGGTGGTCGCGATCGACGGCACGCAGATCCCGGTCGCCGACACCGAGGCCAACCGGATGGTCTTTCCCAAACCGCGTAGCGGACCGAACGGGGATCCGGGATACCCGATGATCCGGTTGGTGGCGATCGTCACCGCCGGTACCCGCCACGTCATTGAGGCGGCCTTCGGCACCGACAAGATCGGCGAACTGACCTATGCGGAGCGTGTGGCCACCGCGCTGCGGCCTGGCATGCTGCTGCTCGGGGACCGCAACTTCGCGACCTACCGGTTCTTCGCCACGATCTCACGCGCCCGGGCGGACTTTCTGATTCGGGCCAAGACCGGCCATGGGGCGATGAACCTGCCGGTGCTGGGCCCTCTGCCCGATGGCTCGTTCCTCTCGAATGCTGCCGGGGTGCCGGTGAGGGTCATCGATGCTGAGGTGATGATCACGACCGAGGCCTCGGCCCGCACCGGCCGGTACCGACTGGTCACCACGCTGCTGGACCCCGCCGAAGCCGGTGCGAAGCAACTGATCCAGCTATATCACCACCGGTGGGAGATCGAGACGGCGTACTGCGAACTCAAATCCACGATCCTGGGTGGCCGGGTGCTGCGCAGCCGGTATCCCGCTGGGGTCGAGCAGGAAGTCTGGGCCCTGCTGACGGCCTACCAGGTGTTGCGTACCGCGATGGCCGACGCTCTGCTGGATCGGCCCGACATCGATCCCGACCGGGCCTCGTTCACCACTGCACTACGGACAGCCCGGGACCAGATCATCCGCGCCGCCGGGACCATCGCCGCCACCACGATCGATCTGGTCGGCACCATCGGCGCCGCGATACGGGCCGACCTCATGCCCGCCCGTCGGGTACGCACCCGGCCCCGCGTGGTCAAACGAGCGATCTCGAAATACCGAGCCAAAGGCCGAGACATCGACCGCCGCACCTATCCCGCGACACTCACCACGAGAATCTTGACACCGGACCCCGACGACTAACCGAACGGCGTTGC
>NZ_JBFBLI010000035.1:0-1848 GCF_040702545.1 Citricoccus sp. NPDC079358 | reverse complement strand
CCTGTTGTTTGAGAACTCAATAGTGTGCCAAGTTTGTTGATGCCAATTTTTTGAATTGGTTGATTGGTTGCTGGGACACACCCCGTGTGTTTGCAGTGACTTTTTGCCATGGATTCTTGGGTGGCATGTGGGTCTGGTTTTCCGCCGGGTCTGTGTGTTGTCCGCTTTTTGTTTTTTACGGAGAGTTTGATCCTGGCTCAGGATGAACGCTGGCGGCGTGCTTAACACATGCAAGTCGAACGCTGAAGCTCCAGCTTGCTGGGGTGGATGAGTGGCGAACGGGTGAGTAACACGTGAGTAACCTTCCCTTGACTCTGGGATAAGCCCGGGAAACTGGGTCTAATACCGGATATGACCTCCTGTCGCATGGTGGGGGGTGGAAAGATTTATCGGTCTTGGATGGACTCGCGGCCTATCAGCTTGTTGGTGAGGTAATGGCTCACCAAGGCGACGACGGGTAGCCGGCCTGAGAGGGTGACCGGCCACACTGGGACTGAGACACGGCCCAGACTCCTACGGGAGGCAGCAGTGGGGAATATTGCACAATGGGCGCAAGCCTGATGCAGCGACGCCGCGTGAGGGATGACGGCCTTCGGGTTGTAAACCTCTTTCAGTAGGGAAGAAGCCTTCGGGTGACGGTACCTGCAGAAGAAGCGCCGGCTAACTACGTGCCAGCAGCCGCGGTAATACGTAGGGCGCGAGCGTTATCCGGAATTATTGGGCGTAAAGAGCTCGTAGGCGGTTTGTCGCGTCTGCCGTGAAAGTCCGGGGCTTAACCCCGGATCTGCGGTGGGTACGGGCAGACTAGAGTGCAGTAGGGGAGACCGGAATTCCTGGTGTAGCGGTGAAATGCGCAGATATCAGGAGGAACACCGATGGCGAAGGCAGGTCTCTGGGCTGTTACTGACGCTGAGGAGCGAAAGCATGGGGAGCGAACAGGATTAGATACCCTGGTAGTCCATGCCGTAAACGTTGGGCACTAGGTGTGGGGGACATTCCACGTTTTCCGCGCCGCAGCTAACGCATTAAGTGCCCCGCCTGGGGAGTACGGCCGCAAGGCTAAAACTCAAAGGAATTGACGGGGGCCCGCACAAGCGGCGGAGCATGCGGATTAATTCGATGCAACGCGAAGAACCTTACCAAGGCTTGACATGTTCTCGATCGCCACAGAGATGTGGTTTCCCCTTTGGGGCGGGTTCACAGGTGGTGCATGGTTGTCGTCAGCTCGTGTCGTGAGATGTTGGGTTAAGTCCCGCAACGAGCGCAACCCTCGTTCCATGTTGCCAGCGGGTTATGCCGGGGACTCATGGGAGACTGCCGGGGTCAACTCGGAGGAAGGTGGGGACGACGTCAAATCATCATGCCCCTTATGTCTTGGGCTTCACGCATGCTACAATGGCCGGTACAATGGGTTGCGATACTGTGAGGTGGAGCTAATCCCAAAAAGCCGGTCTCAGTTCGGATTGGGGTCTGCAACTCGACCCCATGAAGTCGGAGTCGCTAGTAATCGCAGATCAGCAACGCTGCGGTGAATACGTTCCCGGGCCTTGTACACACCGCCCGTCAAGTCACGAAAGTCGGTAACACCCGAAGCCGGTGGCCCAACCCTTGTGGGGGGAGCCGTCGAAGGTGGGACTGGCGATTGGGACTAAGTCGTAACAAGGTAGCCGTACCGGAAGGTGCGGCTGGATCACCTCCTTTCTAAGGAGCCCCTTAGCTATCAGGCCCGCAGATCTTTGTGTTTGTGGGTGTGTGGTTCAGGTGTAGTGCTCGTAGCGGCCCCGTTCGTGGGTCGGCGAGTTGCTCATGGGTGGAACATCAACGAATAGTGCCCTGGCCGTACCGGCT
>NZ_JBFBLI010000034.1:0-1969 GCF_040702545.1 Citricoccus sp. NPDC079358 | reverse complement strand
GAGGTGACCACCGAACCGGAAACCACCCTCGAACTCAGCGCCTGACAACCCCAACGAAGGATCAGACCGTTACACCACTGCCCGGGACTTGACCCGCGGCTACGGCCTCCTTCACGAGCGAAGACAGTTCCCGTTCGGCCGCACGTATCGACTCTTGGGCCAGCATCGCCCGCTCCGTGCTTGCTTCGAGCCGAGCCTCAATCGCCTCGACGGCCGGATTGCGCTCCGGCGCATTCTCCGGAATCTCAATCTCCCAGTCACTCATAAGCTCTCCTCCAGTCATGCAGTCGTATCACAGGCTGCGACGTTGCCATGCGTGTCTTCCTCCAAGTTTTTCAGAGCGACGCCGAAAGAATTGGGAGACGCCGCCTGGGCAGGGTCAAAGTTCGCCGGAGTCGTCGGGTAGAGAATTCCAGCACCATTGAGGGATCCCCATAGGGGGTCGGATCGTTGGGTCTTGCAGAACTCGTGATGGAAGGTGCTGGGTGACAGGGTCGAGCGCTGCTCGATCCTCGAGCCCAGCCATTCGGGGCTTGGCCGAGCCAACCTTTTTGGAGGTGCGCCATGGGCGCACTGCTTATTGGATATGCCCGTTGCTCAACCGAGCAGCAAGACCTCACCGCCCAACGCGATGCTTTACTCGCCCTGGGCGTTGAGCCCGAACGGGTCTACGTTGACCACGGTCTGACCGGCACGAACCGGGAACGACCCGGATTGCGCGAGGCGCTGGCCGCCGGTCGTGCCGGTGACACTCTGGTGGTGACAAAGCTCGATCGTCTGGCCAGGTCTGTGCCCGATGCCCGGGCGATCGCCGACGAGCTGACGGCCCGGCAGATCAGCCTGTCGCTGGGCGGGTCGGTCTATGACCCCACCGACGCCATCGGGCGACTGCTGTTCAACGTGCTGGCCATGGTCGCGGAGTTTGAATCCGACCTGGTCCGGCTGCGCACCCGTGAGGGGATGAAGGTCGCCCGGGCCAAGGGGCGTCTACGGGGCAAGCAACCGAAGCTGAACCGTCGCCAAGAGGCACATCTGGTCTCGCTGGTTCACAGTGGCCAGTACAGCATCCTCGAGGTCGGTGAACTCTTCGGCGTCGGTCGCTCGACGGTCTATCGCGCCATCGAACGACAGCGGATCGCGGCTGGGGTTGGGGCTGGGTCTGGGGCCGCGGAAACGGCACCACGACGGTGAGACATGGTTGGCGCCAGCGTCCAGCGCCCCACAATCAAGCTGGACACTGGTGCCACGCCACTCTGGGACCCCAACGGCGCATGCGGCCGCTGCGCGGCAGGAACCAGACTGGGACTAGGGCAGCAGCTCCCAGTATTTCCTCCTGGCGGGCATGGCATGAATCACCATCTGCTCCCCACTTTCAAAGACCAGTACAACGGTCTCAAGCAATCGAGCCTGGGTGTCGAAGCCGAGCCGTAACTCACGATGCGGCCAGTCGTCTTCTTCAATGGGTTCGATCCACAGGCACCAATCGGCCGCCTGGACTGCATCCTCGGGTAGTACTCCGTGCTTCAGGGCGCTGGCGTGGACTTTCACGCTGCGAAGTCAGCCAGGGCGCGGCGGATCGCCTCCGAGCGTGACAGGTGCTCTCGTTCGGCCACTTCATCCAGGACCGCAATCTCCTCGGCCGTGAGGCGCACAGCAACGACCTGCATCGGCTCAGCACCGCGACCGGGGCGGCCGCGTCCGCGGCGCTTCAATTCCCCGACGTCATAGCCGGCTTCAGCCTCGTCGGCCCACTTCTGGATCTGCTCGTCACTGACCATGAACAAACCGTATAACGAAAACAGTCCGCGCAGGAGAGAAAGTATCCGGACCTGCGGCGTTAGCGGGCGCCGAGCCACTGGAGCCGTTCCGGTCGGGGATCCGCTTGCGGGCAAGATCCGTCGGGCATGCAGCATCCGGCGGCCTCAACGAATGCACGCCGTAAGCCGTTCCCCAAACGGTCACGACTGAG
>NZ_JBFBLI010000033.1:0-2264 GCF_040702545.1 Citricoccus sp. NPDC079358 | reverse complement strand
GGATCGGCATGCGGGACACTCGGAAGTGTGCGGCCGAGGGTTCAAGCCGAATGGTGGTAGGCCACCTCTACTCGCGGGTCGGCCACATGGGGTGGAGGGCGAACGGTGGCAAACAGTATCGGCCAGCGCCGGGCGGAGGCCTCGGCTAGCGCCCACTGGGCGGCCCTGCGGCTTTCAGGAGAGCCGTCAACGCCGGCAACAACCAGGTTCTCCATGCCATTGACGGTAGTGGGGAACCTGCAGGTCTGAGTCCTGCCGGGAAGGGTGTTATGGGACTGTTGCAGGACGGCCAGGCCTCGGCCGGCGGGAGGTGGCCTGTCCGCGCGCTGCCGACACCACCGAATTTCCCGGGAGCTTGACCGGGCAAGGGGAACTGTCATGGCGGGCAACCGCTAGACAGCCGCTAGGATGTTTCCATTCCCCTTGACCCCGATCCACGGAGTACGTGAATCCGCGCATGAGTCGTTCCCAACATAGCTCCGGGTCGTCTGACGACGACCCGGGAGACAGTTGTTGTTCCGCTTTCCTTTCCTCTCCCTGGTCCGCCGCGTGCGGCGTTGACCCCGGCCTTCCCGGTCTGAACGGGAGGCGGCGATGATCGAAGCCGTGCTCTTGTTATTGCTGGGCCTGGTGGTGATCGGTCTGATCATCGCCGCCAACGGGTATTTCGTGGCCCAGGAGTTCGCCTATATGTCGGTGGACCGGGTCCGCTTGCAGGCCCAGGCCAAGGCCGGTGACGCGGCCGCCGAGAGGGCGCTGAAGATCACCCGCCGGACCTCGTTCATGCTCTCCGGTGCCCAGCTGGGCATCACGGTCACCGGCCTGTTGGTCGGCTATGTGGCCGAGCCGATGGTCGGCCAGGCTCTGGGCGTGTTGCTGGGTGGGGCCGGGATCCCGCCGGCCGTGAGTATCTCGGTGGGCACGGTGCTGGCACTGGTGGTGGCCACGGTGGTGCAGATGATCTTCGGCGAGCTGTATCCGAAGAACCTGGCCATCGCGGCTCCGGAACCCCTGGCCAGGGGCCTGGCCCGCTCCACTAGCATCTATCTGGCCGTGTTCGGCTGGATAATCGTGGTCTTCGACAAGTCCGCGAACGCACTGCTGCGGTTGCTGCGGATCGAACCGGTGCATGACGTGGATTCCACGGCGACCGCCCAGGACCTGGACCGGATGGTGGCCGATTCCCGGAACAGCGGGGACCTGCCCGAGGAGCTTTCCGTGCTCATCGACCGGGTCCTCGACTTCCCGGATCAGGACGTCGAGCACGCCATGATCCCCCGGTCCCTGGTCGACACCGTCAGTCCGGACACCACGATCGGTGAGGTGCGCGCCTTGATGGCCCGGGAACACACCCGATACCCGGTGATCTCCCCCGACCTGCAACCGGTCGGTGTGGTGCACCTGACCGATGTACTGGTCCGGCCCATCCACGACAGCGCACCGGTGGAAACCATCATGCGTGACCCGCTGCTCGTTCCCACCCTGATGCCCCTGCCCGACGCCTTGGTGGAGTTCACCCGCACCCGTAGTCAGTTGGCCTGCGTGATCGACGAGTACGGCGGCTTCGCCGGGGTCCTCACGGTCGAGGACATGGCCGAGGAACTGGTCGGTGAGCTCACCGACGAACACGACGGCGTCCCGGTCCCCGAGATCGCGGTGGAACAGGACGATGTCTGGCGGGTGGCCGGTAACGTCCACGTCGACGAGCTGGAACGCACCGTCGGCCATCCGTTGCCGGACGGCGATGTCGAGACCGTGTCCGGCCTGGTCATCTCCGAGCTCGGCGAGCTACCCGAGGCCGGACAGACGGTGGTCATCGCATTGCCCGGTGACCCGCGCGAGGTGGCCCTGGACGAACCAGTCCACCGCCATCTGCACATCGAGGTCATCGAGGTGGCCCGGCATGTTCCCTGCGAACTGGTCGTCCGCCTTCTCCAGACCACCAACGACACCGACCAACAACCCCCTCAGCGGGCCGGACTGAACCACAAGACTGGGGAGGAAAACCGATGAGCGACCCCGTGATCGTTATTGTGGCCACCGTGGCGCTGATCGTGCTCAGTGCCCTGTTCGTCATCATCGAGTTCTCCCTACTCGGTGCCCGGCCCCACCGGCTCGAGGCCGAAGCGGCCACCAGCCGCTCGGCGCGCGCCGCGCTGCGCAACGTGAACGAGCTGACCGTCATGCTGGCCGGCGCTCAACTGGGCATCACCATTTGCACCTTCGCTCTCGGCGCGGTCACCAAGCCGGCCGTGGACGCCTGG
>NZ_JBFBLI010000032.1:0-2296 GCF_040702545.1 Citricoccus sp. NPDC079358 | reverse complement strand
ATGGTCGCCGTCGAGGACGCGCTCGGGCACTACCTCGAGATCGCCGCCGACGACGCCGCCCGCCGCCGCGTCGGAACCCCCGCCCTGGCCAGCGCTCTGCTCACCCTCGGCGAGCACGCCCACCACGCTGGGCATGAGGCACCCCTCGACGGTGCCTTGCACGCCCTCGGTCCCGACCGGATCCGTCACCTCGTGCAACCGCACACCGGACCGGCCGGATTGCTCGCCGCTCTCACGACCACCTCCTACCTGGCCACGCTCGTCCTACTGGCCACGATCGTGTATCTGCCCTACCTCGGTGCCGCCCTGTCCGGATGCGCCTGACCAACTACAGCGAAGGGCAATCAGTAAGCCGGCCGCGGGACATCTTGGATTCAAGGGGTCGTCGCAACACCGAAGTGAACTAGACAAGTTCTAGCAGACGCTCGGCTGGAGTTTTCCAGCCGAGCGTTTTGCGTGGGCGGCCGTTGAGTTTCTGGGCGACGTGTTCCAGATCCATCGGACCATGAGCGGAGAGGTCGGTTCCCTTGGGGAAGTATTGCCGTAGCAGCCCGTTGGTGTTCTCGTTCGATCCCCGTTGCCAGGGAGAGGCCGGGTCACAGAAGTAGACCGGGACGTCGGTGGCGATCCTGAACGCCTTGTGGGCGGCCATCTCTGCACCTTGGTCCCAGGTCAATGACCCGCGCAGCTGCTCGGGGAGCGTGCCGATCAGGGTCACGAGAACGTCGCGGACGGCTTCCGCGGAGTGATCGAGGGGAAGGTGGCCGAGCATCACATAGCGGGTGGTCCGCTCGACGAGCGTGATGATCGCGGACTGATTCCGCTCCCCGGTGATCAGGTCCCCTTCCCAGTGGCCGGGTACAGCGCGGTCCTCGATCTCTGCGGGGCGGTCCGAGATCATCACCATCGGATCGATGAAACGGCTCGTGCGCTGTTCAACCGAGCGGCGTGTTTTCCGGCGGGTCCGTCCCGAGCGCAGGGCCTGCGCGACCTCTCGCTTGAGACCGCCGCGCGCTTGGACGTAGAGGGCTTGGTAGATCGTCTCCGTGCTCACTCGCATGCCCTCATCATCGGGATAGTCTTCGCGGATCCGGTGACGGACCTGCTCCGGAGACCATTGTTCCCTGAGTCCTGCAGACACGTAGTCCCGCAGCGGGCCGGCCTCGGCGAGCTTCGCGATCTTGGGGCGGGTCCGTGCCCTCGCGGCGTCGCGATGGGCGCCATGGGGCAGATACCGGCCGTTCACGGTGCGTGTGGCCAGCTCGCGCATGATCGTGGATGCAGGCCGTCCCAACTCTCGGCCGATAGCCCGCAACGACAGGCCCGCCCGACGCAGATCAGCAATCTTCTCCCGCTCAGGCAGCGACAGCAGCCGGGAGCTGATCTGTTCCGGAACCGGCGGCGATGGACTCGTCATGGACTCCATGGTGGTGCGTCCAGTCGTGTAGTCCACCCGCCGCCCGTCCGGATAGAACCGCGAGTTCCGTGAGTGGCGGACCCCGTGCTCCCAATCGCGAGCGGAACGCTCATTGACGCCGACGCGCGCCACGGTTTCCCGCCGGGTCATGCCCTGCTCGCGCAACTGCAGATACTCGGTCTTGCGCGGGTGCCCCAATCGCCTTGAAGAAAGGCCGGCCTGGCGCGCCCAAGTGAAAGCAGTGTTCCGATTGATGCCAAGACGACGCGCGACCTCCGTCACGCTCCCGATCTCATCCATCAACCCCAGGAACTGCGCCTTCAACGACGAAGACTTCTCCAAAAACGACACGGTGGTCGCAACCTCCTGAAAATCAGGGTGTTGCGACCACCGTTAGAACCCGCCCATCACCATGGGCCTCGAAGCTGTCATGCCGGTCACCGTGCCGGTCGCCCGCACGGTCTGATAGCTGCTCCTGGGCCGTTGCCCAACCAGTTCCGCGGGTGGAACCTGTGGCGCGCCTCGAACTTCCTGTCCGGGATCGGGCTGCTGATTGCCGCCTCGGCGCTCAGCTCCCGCCGCTACTCCGCGACCGCTTCGGGGTGCATACGTACCAGCACCTGCTCATCGACGTTGCGCAACCACCTTGTTACCTGCCTCCCGGAGTTCACCGGTGGGTGAGACGTGGCGGTAGAGCGTCTGACGAGTGATGCCCAACTCCTTGCACAGCGCGCTGACGTTGGTGTCCTTCTTGCCCATCGAGGCCATCGCCAGGCGGATCTTGGCCGGGGTCATCTTGTAGGGCCGGCCGCCCTTGCGGCCCCTGGCCCGGGCCGAGGCCAGGCCGGCCTTGGTGCGTTCGGAGATCAGCTCGCGTTC
>NZ_JBFBLI010000031.1:0-2559 GCF_040702545.1 Citricoccus sp. NPDC079358 | reverse complement strand
GGGGTGGTGGTTCGGTTGGTTGTTGTTCCGCAACCGCATAGTGGACGCTACGCATCTGGCCCTCTCATACCCTTTGAAGCGTGTATGAGAGATGCTTGTGTGTATAAGTTATCGGCCTATTAGTACCGGTCGGCTTCACAAGTCGTTAGTCCTTGCTTCCACGTCCGGCCTATCAACCCAGTGATCTGCTGGGGGCCTCCCGACCCGAAGGTCGTGGAAATCTCATCTCGAAGCTGGCTTCCCGCTTAGATGCTTTCAGCGGTTATCCTTCCCGAACGTAGCTAATCAGCGGTGCACCTGGCGGTACAACTGACATACCAGAGGTTCGTCCGTCCCGGTCCTCTCGTACTAAGGACAGACCTTCTCAAATTTCCTGCGCGCGCAGAGGATAGGGACCGAACTGTCTCACGACGTTCTGAACCCAGCTCGCGTACCGCTTTAATGGGCGAACAGCCCAACCCTTGGGACCTACTCCAGCCCCAGGATGCGACGAGCCGACATCGAGGTGCCAAACCATGCCGTCGATATGGACTCTTGGGCAAGATCAGCCTGTTATCCCCGAGGTACCTTTTATCCGTTGAGCGACGGCCGTTCCACAACGGGCCGCCGGATCACTAGTCCCGACTTTCGTCCCTGCTCGAGCTGTCGCTCTCACAGTCAAGCCCCCTTGTGCACTTGCACTCGACACCTGATTGCCAACCAGGCTGAGGGGACCTTTGGGCGCCTCCGTTACATTTTGGGAGGCAACCGCCCCAGTTAAACTACCCATCAGGCACTGTCCCTGACCCGGATCACGGGCCGAAGTTAGATGTCCAGAGTGACCAGAGTGGTATTTCAACGATGACTCCACACGAACTAGCGTCCATGCTTCAACGTCTCCCACCTATCCTACACAAGCCACACCGAACACCAATACCAAACTATAGTAAAGGTCTCGGGGTCTTTCCGTCCTTCTGCGCGTAACGAGCATCTTTACTCGTAGTGCAATTTCGCCGAGTTCACGGTTGAGACAGCGGGGAAGTCGTTACTCCATTCGTGCAGGTCGGAACTTACCCGACAAGGAATTTCGCTACCTTAGGATGGTTATAGTTACCACCGCCGTTTACTGGGGCTTAAATTCTCAGCTTCGCTCGTGAGAGCTAACCGGTCCTCTTAACCTTCCAGCACCGGGCAGGAGTCAGTCCGTATACATCGTCTTGCGACTTCGCACGGACCTGTGTTTTTGATAAACAGTCGCTTCCCCCTGGTCTCTGCGGCCCATACACCCTCCACCCAGCAAGTGGGCTTCAGGCTCAGGGCCCCCCTTCTCCCGAAGTTACGGGGGCATTTTGCCGAGTTCCTTAACCATGATTCTCTCGATCGCCTTAGTATTCTCTACCTGACCACCTGTGTCGGTTTGGGGTACGGGCGGCTAGAACCTCGCGTCGATGCTTTTCTTGGCAGCATAGGATCACCGGATCCCCCACGTAGTGGGGGCCTATCGGGTCTCAGGCACACGTCCAGCGGATTTGCCAACCGGACACCCTACACCCTTGGACCAGGTCAATTCCATTGCCTGGCCCGGCTACCTTCCTGCGTCACACCTGTTAATACGCTTGCCTTATCGGTTCAGGTCCCGCGCTCCCCTGCCACGTCCCCCGAAGGGGATCTAGACAGGTTCGGGCGGTTAGTATCACCGACTCAGCATGGGCGGTTCTTCGCCGGTACGGGAATATCAACCCGTTGTCCATCGACTACGCCTGTCGGCCTCGCCTTAGGTCCCGACTTACCCAGGGCAGATTAGCTTGACCCTGGAACCCTTGGTCATCCGGCGGACGGGTTTCTCACCCGTCTTTCGCTACTCATGCCTGCATTCTCACTCGTGCACAATCCACCGACGCTTACGCCCCGGCTTCACCTCGTACACGACGCTCCCCTACCCATCCAACTTGCGTTGAATGCCACGGTTTCGGCGGTGTGCTTGAGCCCCGCTACATTGTCGGCGCGGAATCACTTGACCAGTGAGCTATTACGCACTCTTTCAAGGGTGGCTGCTTCTAAGCCAACCTCCTGGTTGTCACAGCAACTCCACATCCTTTCCCACTTAGCACACGCTTAGGGGCCTTAACCGGTGGTCTGGGCTGTTTCCCTCTCGACCATGAAGCTTATCCCCCACGGTCTCACTGCCACGCTCTCACTTCCCGGCATTCGGAGTTTGGCTGACGTCAGTAACCTTGTAGGGCCCATCTGCCATCCAGTAGCTCTACCTCCGGGAAGAAACACGTGACGCTGCACCTAAATGCATTTCGGGGAGAACCAGCTATCACGGAGTTTGATTGGCCTTTCACCCCTACCCACAGCTCATCCCCTCCATTTTCAACTGAAGTGGGTTCGGTCCTCCACGCGCTCTTACACGCGCTTCAACCTGGCCATGGGTAGATCACTCCGCTTCGGGTCTAGACCGTGCCACTCAAACGCCCTATTCAGACTCGCTTTCGCTACGGCTTCCCCACACGGGTTAACCTTGCGACACAGCACTAACTCGCAGGCTCATTCTTCAAAAGGCACGCCGTCACCCCT
>NZ_JBFBLI010000030.1:0-3316 GCF_040702545.1 Citricoccus sp. NPDC079358 | reverse complement strand
CCGCTCGGTGAGGTCATGGACGATGTTGACCAGGTGGCGCAGGTCCCGCCCGAGCCGGTCCAGCTTCCACACCAGCAGCGTGTCCCCGTCCCGCAGCGCCTTCAGGCAGGCTGCGAGGTGGGGGCGCTCGTCGGTCTTGCCGGAAGCCTTGTCCTCGTACAGGGCCTTCGGCTTCACGCCGGCTTCGAGGAGGGCATCGCGTTGCAGGTCGGTGGTCTGGGATCCGTCAGCTTTCGACACTCGCATGTACCCGACGAGCACCCTGCACCTCCGCTGTCATTTATTCGATCGTTTACGTGACAAAGAACCCGCACAGCGGACGCTCTGGAAAAACTGTCACTTAACCCGTCAAGCATTCTAAGTGACGCAGACGGTGGCCGTGACGATTAATGTGACAGAAAATCTTAGGGACGGCGAGCCCGACAAAATCGTCTCGGACTTGCTACACGGCCTTCGTCGTTCCCGACTCCCTCTCGAGAACAGGACTACCAAGCAAGAGCGACGTTCGTGCACAGGACTCTTGAACAATCGGAGTTCGGAAGCCGACGGCACTACCCGCAAGATAACTGCTCTGAGAGTGCCGTCGACTTCTGAAAGTGACACCATGTCGCGAGCGGAAATGTCTGGTGGGGGTTCCTCAACTGACACAGTTTCGGTACCTCTAGGGTCGGCCTGCCGCCTGCGCCTATGAAAGCTCAAACTGCACCGGTGGGGGCGGCCCCGGGAGCGGAATTGTCCGGCCCACCGGGCGTCGGTTCTCAGGGAAAAAGGACGCGGTAGCCTTCCTCTCGAATCGATAGCACGCCAAGTTCGATGGGTGTCGCTGATGATCCTGGCTGATGGATCTCTACCGGGATCAGGCTGCCCCCTTGGTCCCCTTCGATGACGTCAGCGGTGGTGGCGTCCACTTCCAACCCGTCAAGCCGTTCTCGAAGCTCGGCCAAGGCTTCGACCATCTCGTTGTCGTCCGCAGCGTTGGAGACGACTTTGCAAGCCAGGTCCGGATCGCTAGTCTCAGCGGCCTCGATGAGTCCGCGGACCGCTTCGTCCACCGTTGACGGCGACGATCCACCATCGCAGGTTTCCCCCTCGGTTGAAGCGCAACCGCCAGCGGCTGCGGTGGAGAACAGCAGTACTGCACCGAGGGCCGCGATCCGGCATTGCCTCTCGGGACTTCTGATCATTGCCTTCATGGTCACATCCTGTCTTCTGTAATCGCATGGCAGCTCTGACCAGGGGCTCAGGCGCGTCCACCGGGGGACCCGTCATCGGCACGGCATCGCTCAGTCGTCGTAGAGGTATCCCGTGTTTGGATCGATTCCTGCGAGAAATCCTCGGATGGCTTCCTCATGTTCCCCGCTGGATCGTGTCACATCGACGAAACTCCCGATAGTGAATCCGTATCCCTCATTCGGCCCAGTAACCCAGTCGTAATCGTAGGTCCGGGAGTCCCGCCGCCCTACCTGGAAGGTCTCACCATTGACGATCACGATCTGGCTCATCTCCCGACCTTCCATCACCACCCACGCCGGTGCAAGTGTCCGCCCGGTCGATCTTCGGATGAAGCACCCGTACGTGGATCGGCTTGCGGGGCGGTGCAACCGATCCCCATATTGGGGGGGTCAGCGTGGACGGAACAGCAGGGTCAGGTTGACTCATGCGCAGGGAGCCGGACGACCAAGACATCAAAGGGCGGGCTTGCTGGCCGTCCAGATCGTCCAGTAGTCGATCTCGTCGATAGTGCCCTCTGCGCCGATCTTGTGGTCGATGAAGTCGACCAGATTGAGGAGCTCGGGGTCGCTGAGCTCGTGAAGGATGGATCGGCCCGTCCTTGCCTTCAGGTCGCTGGCAAGGTCCTCAAAACGGTCATAGGCCCGGCGTCGTTCTGCAACGGGGGCGATACGAACATCGACGAAGCCGGCCGCACGCACGGCGGCGTCGATGGAGTCGGCGTTCGGGCGTCGGGCTGCTTCAAAGTCCACGAGTCGGGGATAAAGCTCAAAAAAGTATCCGCGGAAGTGTTGTGGGCTGCCAGGCTGCAGCACGTCGTCCATCGTGCGGTCCTGGATCATCAGCCTGCCACCGGGCGCCAGGATCCTCCACGCCTCCTCGAACACTTGTCGCAGGTCATCCAGATGGTGGATCAGGGCGCGTTGGAAGACGAGGTCAATGGTGCCGTCCGGAAGCCCCGTGGCGGCGGCCTCGGCCACGCAAAAACTCAGTGTCGGATGCTCATCGGCCCGGGCGGTGGCGTCCTCGATCATCTGCGGGGATGAGTCGATTCCCGCCACCGACTCGGCTCCCAGTTCAAGCCATGAGGTGGAATAGATGCCCCCGCCGCACCCCACGTCGGCGACACGAAGCCCCACCGGGTCGATCAGGCTCCTCATGGCGACTTTCCACGAGGCATCGGCGGTTCTCAGCGCGTAGGTGTTGCGGTTGGTCGGGCTAGTGAAATCGATCGGCATGACAAACCCCTCCCTGGGACTAGCTGATGACCTGCAAGGATCACGCTATGCCCTAACTCTCTTGACATCAAGATATAATCACCGCATGGCCCAGGAACCCCACCACACCGCTCCTGACAGCATCGACGCCCTGGTGGCGGGTTGGGCGCAATCGCTCAGCGACGTTGATCCCGGCCCCCTGCAGGTGTTCAGCCGCATCAGCAGGATTGCGCATCAACTGGATGCTGCCCGCCGTGAGGCCTTTGCGCCGTTGAACCTGCAGACGTGGGAGTTCGATGTGCTCTCGGCCCTTCGACGGACCGCTCCGCCGCACGAGCTGTCTCCGGGCGAGCTGATCCGAGAGACTCTGGTCACCTCGGGCACGATGACCAACCGCATCACCCGTCTGGCCGATCGGGGGCTGGTGACCCGCCACGCCGGTCAGGGCGACGGCAGGGCCGTGCGGGTGCGTCTCACCGCCGCCGGCCAAACGGTGGTGGAGAAGGCCTTTCGCGGTCTGCTCGCCCGGGAGCGAGAGATGCTGGACGGGCTGAGCGGTAATGAAGAGGACGTCCTGGCCCGCACCCTTCGCCGGCTCTTGCGCAATTTCGAGGAACCCCCGGCCGGCAACCAGTGACCGACTACGTGGCGCACCGACCTCGGTGGTCTGAGCGCTAAGCTCTCAGCGCCTCCACCTGGCTCAGAACAAGCACCGCCGCTGCTCTCCCGATGACACCCAGCGATGATCATCGAGGGGTGTGAGTGACCGGTAGAGGATCGGCATGCGGGACACTCGGAAGTGTGCGGCCGAGGGTTCAAGCCGAATGGTGGTAGGCCACCTCTACTCGCGGGTCGGCCACATGGGGTGG
>NZ_JBFBLI010000029.1:0-4667 GCF_040702545.1 Citricoccus sp. NPDC079358 | reverse complement strand
TCGACGCTAGCCCCGGCGTGGTTCACCGGGCGCCAGGCCTTCGGCCTGGTGTTGCTAGTCACCGGAGCCGTGGGCTGGATCGCCTCGGCCATCCTGGTGCTCGAGCGCCTAGCCCTGTACGAGAACCCTGGCCACGTCACCAGTTGTGACATCAACCCCTGGGTGTCCTGCGGGCGAGTGATGGGCACCTGGCAGTCCGAGCTGTTCGGATTCCCCAACCCGCTGATCGGCATCGTCTCCTTCGCCGTGGTCCTGGCCACCGCAATGGCGGTACTCTCCGGGGCCCGGCCCGGCCGGTGGTACTGGCTCGGGCTGCAGACCGGGGTGACCCTCGGGATGGCCTTCGTGACCTGGCTCTGGTTCCAAGCCCTGTACGAGATCTACATCCTGTGCCTGTACTGCATGATCGTCTGGGCGGCCATGATCCCGCTGTTCATCCTGCTCACCGCCCGCAACCTCACCCACGGCGTGATCCCTGCCCCATCAACCCTCGTCCGGCTCGCGACCGAGTGGGCCGGAACCCTCATCGCCGTCGTCTACGTCGGCGTCGCCGGCTCCGTCTTCATCCAGTTCCTCCCCGCCTTCACCGGCCCCTAACCGGGCCTGACGGAAACTGCCAACTTCCGCAGCCTCACCAACCAGTTGACCCTCCGTACGGAGCACGAGGTCCCGGTTGCGGCAGCATCCTTCTGGCGGTAGAGCTGGGGGCTTCTACAGCTCAGGCAAGGAACGCCGGCGATGCCCTCACCGTGCTGGTGGTTCAGGCCTCCGCGGCTTTCCAGCGGCGAGCGGTGACGAACGAGTGGATTCCGAGCGCCACGTAGAGGATGAGCAGGGCGAAGGTGATCGTGCTGATGAGCACAGCCGTCGGACGCTCCGCGTCGCCGGCGATCAGTGCGCCGAGTTGCATGACGTTCATCGATGTTCCGAGAACGCCGAGCACGGCGACGGCCAGGGCAAGGTGGACTCCGATCTTCTGCTTCTTCAAGCCAATAAGACCCGCGACCAACATCACGGCCCCGAGCAGTGCCGGGATCAGTGCCGTCCAGCTGGCGAACGACGTGGCGATATAGGCGATGGAGCCGATGGCGATGAGTAGGACGCTGAGTCCGATGGTGAGACGAGGCATGGCGCTTCCTTAAGCAGATAGTGGCCACCTTTCTTCTACAATCTGTAGTAGAAAACCACGGCGGAGACGTGACGAACTACCCATAGGGTGCGGCGACAGGATCCGGACTTAGCCCAATACCCTTAAGTTAGTGGCTTTTTGGGTAGGCTGGGGGTATGCCTCGTAGCGGATGGAGAAAACCGGTCACTGATCGTCGCCTCTCCGACCTGGTGTCGGTGGGTTTGCTGACGCGGGTGTTCCCGCCGGGTGTCGTCGATGAGGTCATCGCCCGGGCAGGGCGAACAGAGCAGCGGTCTCGGGTGTTGCCTGCCCGGGTTGTCGCGTACTTCACGATCGCGATGGCGTTGAACGCTCAGGACTCCTATGAGGATGTCTTCGCCGATCTCGTCGAGGGCCTGTCCTGGGCATCGGGGTGGGAAGACCAGGCGGCCTCGCCGTCCCCGTCGCCGTCGGCGATCTTCCAGGCCCGTGCCCGCCTGGGCGCAGATCCGGTCGAGGCCTTGTTTCGCACCGTCGCGATGCCCCTGGCCCGGCCGGAATGGGATGATTCGTGGCTGGCTGGGCGGAGATTGCTCGCGATCGATGGCACCACCGTCGATATTGCTGACACGCCGGTCAATGACGCCGAGTTCGGGCGGCCTGGTGTGGGTCGAGGCGAGCAGGCGGCTTACCCTCAGGCGCGGGTCGTCGCGGTGGCTGAGACTGGCACACATGCCGTCGTTGACGCAGTTATCGGTGACACGGGAACGGGAGAGACCACGCTGGCCGGGCAGCTGATCGACCGCCTGCGCCCTGGTGTTGTCCTGATGGCCGATCGAGGCTTCTACAGCTTCCGGCTCTGGCGGCGTGCCCAGGACACGGGGGCGGACCTGCTGTGGCGGATCCGGGCCAATGTGAAGCCCCGCCATGTCCAGACTCTTCCCGATGGCACATGGTTGGCTGATATCTCGCCGTCCTCGGGCCCTGGATGGCGCGAGGTCCAACCGGTCAGGGTGCGTGTCATCGACTACGAGATCAGCACCGGTGAGAACACCAGCAACGGGTACCGGCTACTGACAACGTTGACCGACCCGGGCGAGGCCCGTGCCGAGGACCTTGCTGCTGCCTATCACCGTCGGTGGGAGATCGAGTCCGTCTTCGACGAACTCAAAACCCATCAACGTGGTCCGCGAATCGTGCTCCGGTCGAAATCACCTGACCTGGTCCGACAGGAGATCTGGGGGCATCTGTGCTGCCATTACGCGATCCGGTCACTGATGGCCGATACAGCCTCGCACTCAGGGGCTGATCCCGGCCGGGTGTCATTCGTCAAAGCACTTCGCCTCTGTCGCCGGTCGCTGACCCAGGGCGATTTTCCCCCCTGAGCACAACGGCCAGCCAGCAGCGTGGCAGCGCGCACTGCGCTGGCTGGCCCGACACCTCAATCCGGCCCGACGTTCACGTCGAAACCCGCGAGTGATCAAACGCAAGATGTCGAAGTGGCCGGTGAAGAAACGGCACCACCGTCGAGCCACATCGATACCGCCACCCCATCCAATCATCACACCACTAACTTAAGGGTATTGGGCTTAGATCCTCACCACCACCATGTCGTCCTCCACGGTGGCGGTGAACTCGGTCAGCGGTTTCTGGGCCGGGCCGCCGTAGGGCACGCCCGTTGCCACGTCGAAGTGCGACCCGTGGCAGGGGCAGGCGAATGTGGGCCGGCCCCGGTCCTGGTCCGGTGCCACCGTGCACCCCTGGTGTGTGCACTCGGCGGAGAAGGCGCGCACCGTGTCCTCGGATTCGCGGTGCAGCAACAGGGTGCGGCCGTCGATGGCCACGGACGCCTGGCTGCCGACCGGCAGGTCTCGGACAGGAAGGGCCGGGGTGGGGGAGCCGCCGGGGTGCTGTGACGGTGCGCTGGCCTCGGTCTGGAGGTCGCCAGTGCAGCCTGTCAGACCCACCGTGGTGGCTACTCCCACCGCACCGATGACCGTACCGCGCCTCAGGAAGGTCCTGCGGGATGTGCCGCACCCGCCACAAGTTGTCTCTCCGTCGCGGCGATCTGAGACGGCGGGGGTCGTGGAGGTGGAATCGATCGTGGAAGTCATCCGATCATTATCCGCTGTTCGTCTTTGATTTGTGGATGCCCGTGACGTGGTTCATGCGAGTTGGCTGAGACCGCGCTGCCCTTCTCCGAGAAGCGCTTCAACAGGTACTGAACTCTCTCATGCTCTACCACGTGGTCCACTGGGAATAGACGGTGACTGAGGCGGCCCGGGTCCTGCGGCCGGGCGGGTTATTCGTGGGATACGACCTGTTCGCCTCGCGCGCAGCATCCTGGCAGCATGTGGTTAACCGCTCGGCGCACCGGCTCATCGAACCGGCCGTGTTCGCACCGACCCTGCGACACGCGCCTCGATCCGGTGCGCCTCCGTTTCTCCCGCAGCGACCGTATCCTGCGCTTCATCGCGCAGAAGCCCACCACCATTCAGGCCGAACCGTGGACCAACAGTTGAACACACTGAGCAAGTCCGGACGGACCTCTCGTCGCCGACGCCAGCAGCGCCGCGCACGTGCCGCCCGGCCTGTCACCTTGCCTCGACGGGGATGGTGTGCTGCGGATTCCGCCCAGTCTTCTACGGGCTGTAGAATTCCAGTGACGTCCTGCCCCGATGGAGAGAGACCGGAAGTACGCCATGTCCTGCGCCCAGCATTCCCGCAAGCCCTATCCCCCGACGTTTGTCTCCCTCGGACGGCCGGGACGGCGTCGGTTGCTGGCCGGCCTGGCCGGGGTCGTGTCCCTGCCGCTGCTGGCGGCCTGCAGCTCGGATGACCCGCTGGCCGCCCAGGCCGGGAACACCGACGGCAAGAACTACATCGCCGGCGACGGTTCCGTCATGGAGATCGCCCCGACCGAGCGCGGCGAGCCGGTGCAGTTCAGTTCCACCCTGTTCTCCGGGGAGCCGATCGGCACGCAGGACCTGGTCGGGGACCCAGCGGTGCTGAACTTCTGGTATGCCGCCTGCGCGCCGTGCCGGGTGGAGGCCCCCGATCTGCAGGCCCTGCACGAGCAGTTCGCCCCCGCCGGAGTGCGATTCCTGGGCATCAACGTTCGCGACACGGTGGCCACGGCCCGGGCCTTCGAACGCAACTTCGGCATCACCTACCCCTCCGTGGAGGACCTGAACGGCCAGGTGTTGCTGGCCATGACCGACTACGTCCCGCCGCAGGCCGTGCCCACGACGATCGTGCTGGACCGGTCCAGCAGGGTCTCGGCACGCATTCTGGGGATCGCCGAGCGCTCCACGCTCGAGAGCCTGATCACCACCGTGTTGGACGAGCAGGCCTGAGCGCCCCCATGGTCCGTCAAACCTTCCGGCCCAGCACCCTGGCCTGGGCGCTGATCGTGTCGGGATTGCCGGCGGTCAGCGGGCCCTGGAACGTCTGGGGCACCGAACTGCAGACCTGGTTCGCCAACGAAGTGAGGCTGCCGATTTGAGTCAAGAAGACAACCTGCGGGCCATCCGGGCCGAGGAGGCCCAGTCGGGCCGGA
>NZ_JBFBLI010000028.1:0-7019 GCF_040702545.1 Citricoccus sp. NPDC079358 | reverse complement strand
GCCAAAGGCCGAGACATCGACCGCCGCACCTATCCCGCGACACTCACCACGAGAATCTTGACACCGGACCCCGACGACTAACCGAACGGCGTTGCCCGTAACCCGGGTTCCGCCTAGATGGACACCGGTCCCCGAAGGACGTCGGATCCCGCCGGGCTGACCCAGATCGCCTTGGCTTCCTCCGGGGCCAGGACCAGCGGGGCATGGTCGTTGCCCGGGATGCTGAGAGTGAGGCCACCGGCCTCACGCTCACCCACCCGGACCGTCTGACCGGGCCGCAGGCCGTGACCGCTGAAGCGATTCAGGCGGGAGGGATCGGCATCCGAGACCCGCGCGATGCGGTAGATGTCGGGGGCAGCGTCGGCCAGGCGGATGGCGTGGGCCGGTCGGTGGGTGTGTCCCTCCACGGTCGGGATGGGGTCTCCGTGCGGGTCGCGGTCGGGGTGGCCGAGCAGGGCGTCGATGTGTTCGATGAGCGTTTGGGAGGCGGCATGCTCGAGCCGATCGGCCTCGTCGTGGACCTGGTCCCAGGAGTAGCCCAGGGTGATGACCAGGAAAGTCTCGAGTAGCCGGTGGCGGCGGACCATGGCCACGGCGTAGTCGCGTCCGGCAGGGGTGAGGTTGACCGGTTTGTACGGGCGGTACTCCACCAGCCCCTGAGCGGCCAGGCGTTTGACGGTGTCGGCGACGTTCGGGGCCGTGGTGCCGAGGCGGGCGGCCAGGGCGGTGGTGGTGATGGGCGGATCTCCCCATTCGGTGGCCGACCAGATGACCTTGAGGTAGTCCTGAGCCACCGGGGTGAGTTCGCTCGGGTCCATGCCGGCCACGCTACCCAACCCCCGGCGTCTCAATCTTGCCGATGATCATCAGCCTTGGCCGGTGGCCATCAGCCCGATCAGGGCCAGATTCAGTGCCACGATCAGGCCCACGACCACCCAGGCCGCCACTTGCAACGGCGCCCGATTGGTGAAGGACCCCATTACCGTGGGGTTGCCGGTCAGGGCGACCAGGGGGATCAAGGCGAAGGGGATGCCCAGGCTCAGCACCACCTGGGAGAGCACCAGCGCCCAGGTCGGCTCCACCCCGGTGGCAATGACCGCCAGCGCCGGGATCAGGGTGACGGCCCGGCGGGCCGCCTGCGGGATGTTCTTGTGCAGCAGTCCGGCCATGATGGTCGAGCCGGCGTAACAGCCCACCGAGGTCGAGGCCAGCCCGGAGGCCAGCAGTCCTAGGCCGAAGGCGATCCCCACCACCGGGCCCAGCGCGGCGGTGATCGCCGCATGGGCACCCTCGATGCTGTCGGTGCCGGGAACCCCGGCCAGGTTGCCAGCGGCCAGCAGCAGCATGGCGATATTAACGGACCCGGCCACCAGCAGGGACAGCACCACGTCCCAGCGGGTCGCGGTCAGCAGCCGCGGCAGCGCCGCGGTGGGGAGAGCGCTGCCGTGCCGGTCCCGGGCCAGGGACGAATGGGCGTAGATCGCGTGCGGCATCACCGTGGCCCCGAGCATGCCGGCGGCCAACAGCACGGTCTGGACGCCTTCGAAGCGCGGCACGATCCCGGCCGCCGCCGCACCCCAGGAGACCGGGCCGAAGAACAGGCCGGCGACGAAGCCGAGGGTTACGATCACCAGCAGGCCGATCACGACGAATTCGAAGGGCCGCTGGCCGTGCCGGGACTGGATGACCAGCAACAGCATCGAGACCACCCCGATGATCAGCCCACCTAGGAGCAGGGGGATCCCGAAGAGGATGTGCAGGGCGATCGCCCCGCCCAACACCTCGGCCAGGTCGGTGGCCGCGGCCACGCCCTCAGCCTGTACCCAGTAGGCCAGCCGCCGGCCCGGTGGCAGCCGCTTGCCCAGCAGCTCGGGCAGCGAGGACCCGGTGACCAGCCCGAGCTTGGCTGAGAGGTACTGCACTAGCACGGCCATGAGATTCGCGGCCACCAGCACCCACACCAGCAGGTACCCGTACTGGGCCCCCGCGGTGAGGTTGGCCGCCACATTGCCCGGGTCCACGTAGGCCACCGCCGCCACGAAGGCCGGCCCCAACAGCCACGGCACCGGCTGGCGCCGGACCCAGCGCTGCCCGGCCGCCGCTTCCGAGACGGTTTCGGCCCCTGTCGTCATCCTCGATGATGCCCGCATAAAAGTTAAGCTACACGAACTTTTGGGGGGATTGGCTGAGCGATGGCCGATATGGCCGCGGGTGAGGTCTTCATCCGGCCGGTGCCAACGGCCTACGGTCGGCGGCAGGATCGACCGGCAGAAACTGGCCGAGTGCATCGCCGCCTGCCTCGAATGCGCCCAGACCTGCACCGCCTGCGCGGATGCCTGCCTGGCCGAGGACAGCGTCGCCGAGTTGAGAGTGCATCCGCAAGAACCTGGACTGCGCCGACAAATGTGCCGCCACCGGGGCGGTACCGTCCCGCCAGACCGGCACCAACCACAGCCGGCAAAGTGTCTGGCCGCCGTCCCGTTGATGCGGGCCTAGGTGTAGGCGGAGATGGCGGCGAAGAGGGCGAAGCCGCCAGTGAGGGCGATAGGTTCCCATTTGCTGGTGGGGTTTTCGTGGGCTTCGGTGATCATTTCCTCGACCACCACGCTGGTCAGAGCCCCGCCAGTCAGGGCCAGTACGGCCAGGGTGAAGATCTCCGGGGCCTGGCGCAGGGCGAAATAGCCCAGAGTGGCCCCCATCAGGATGGGGGCCGCGAAGGCGGCGGCCATGAGGATGCGGGTGCGGCGGCGGATGCCGGCCCGTCGCAAGGTGGCGATCGCCGCGAAGCCCTCGGGCACGTCGGCCGGGACCTGGCCGATGGCCAGCAGCAGGCCCAAAGAGGGGTTCAGGACGGTTGCGGTGCCGATCATCACCCCGTCGCTGAACAGGTCGAGTGACACCCCGGTGAAGATCGCCAGCGGCCCGCTGGCCTCGCCACCGGCGCCGAGGCGTTTCCGAATCGAGCCGATGAGCCACTCGATGCCCACGAACAGGGCTCCGCCGCCAATGAAGGCCAGGATCGGCACCCATGGGTCCGAGGCGGTCAGCGCCTCGGGCATCAGCTCGAGCCCGACCACGGCCATCACGATGCCCGCGGCCAGGTGCAGGGACAGGGACAGAGCCCGTCCGGAGACCGTGAGCAGCTCGGCGGTCAGTCCGCCGAGGAAGTTGCCGGCCGCCGGCAGAGCGGCCAGGGCAAGAACGAGGACGAAACCCTCCATATTTGCCGCCTTCTCGTGGTGGACACATCAACTCATCTCGGTCTCGGCCCGTACTCGGCCCTCATAGGGCCCTCGCGTGCCGTGGCCGTTTTCACCGCTCCGGTGGGAACGGTTCGAGCCGGGCTAGGCTGATACCAGATCAGAGGTCGGGTGCTTCAACGGCCGAGGGCAACGCGGCCATGTCCGTCACGGGTTGTAATGCGGCTGACGTTGGAATCGGCCCCAACCAGGAGCTCCGGGTCTGACTCGGGATATCCCGGTGACCGCCAGCTGGGCTTACGCCGCGCTCACGGGGTCCTGAGATCCTTCCGCGATGTGCGCTATTCGCCCCGTGTTTCTCTGAGATGCGCGACCGGCACACCCCGGCAACAACAAGCCGGATGGCGATTGCAAGCGCGCACGATTTCGCCCCGTTTGACCCTGCATCCACAATCAGTACATGACATCTCCATGAGGTCAGGTTATCGAACGACCTCGAAGAGACAGTCATATGCCGCAGGCAGCCACCGCGAAGATCTTGGTCGCCGTGTGCAAGGCAGCGCTGCATCCCTGTGGTCCCGTCCGGCATCAACGGGCTGCTCCGTAGGGCTTGCCGGCCGATGCAGGCGGCGCAGGTGTCCTGGTGGCAGTTACTGCGGGGCTTCTGCGGTGTCGCGGTCGTGCTCCGTGGCGGCCAAGATGAGCACGGCCACCACCCCGCCAACGATGAAGATGTCCGCGATGTTGCCGATGAACCAGTCTCCGTAGGCGATGAAGTCCACGATATGTCCTTGCCCGAATGATGGTGGGCGCAGGAGCCGGTCACCCAGGTGGGACACCGCCGCGCCACCGAGGCACCCAATCACAATGGCCCAGGGCAGGATTCGGACCCGGAGGGTGAACCAGATCGCCACCCCGACGGCCACAGCTGAGATGATGGTGAAGATCCAGGTCGCGTCGGTGCCGAGCGAGAAGGCCGCGCCAGGGTTGTAGATCAACTGGAGCCCGAGCAAGTCTCCGAGGACCGGAACTCGCTCACGCAGGGACAGAGTGTTTACCGCCCACCACTTGGTCCCCTGATCCAGGACCACTACGCCGACCCCGATCGCAATGGTCAAGAGCACCAGGGGGTACCTGCGCTGGTGGTTCATTCGTGTCCTTTCGCGATGCGCCCGTTTCCCGGCGCCTCAGTGGATCTGCTGACCTCCGCGCGACCTGTGGAGTCACTGGAGGGTTCCGGATGGCCCGGCATGTCAGCTCCCACCGTGCCTGCGGAGTCTCTGTTCCGCAGGCACGGTGGGAGCTCATCCCACGGTGGCGGGCTGAGCCTGCCGGTCAGCAAGGGGCTCCAGGGTGGTGCGCCGGCTGGCGGCAGCGCGCAGGCCGTTGAGGATGACGATGACCTCGGCAACCTCGTGGACCAGCACCACGGCGGCCAAACCCAGGACGCCGGTGATAGCCAGCGGCAACAGGACGGCGATGATCAGCAGTGACAGGACGATATTCTGGTTGATGATGGCCCGACCGCGGCGGGCATGCGCCAGGGCCTGAGGAATCAGGCGCAGGTCATGGCCGGTGAAGGCGACGTCGGCAGACTCGATAGCCGCATCCGAGCCGGTGGCTCCCATGGCGATGCCGACATCGGCGGCGGCCAGGGCCGGAGCGTCGTTGATGCCGTCGCCGATCATCGCGGTCGGCCCGGCACCAGAGAGCTGATTGACGGCGGCCGCCTTGTCCTCGGGGCGTAGTTCGGCGCGCACATCCTCGATGCCGGCCTGGGCAGCGATCGCCTGACCGGTGCGGTCGTTGTCGCCGGTGAGCATCGTCAGTCCGATGCCCTGGCCGGCCAGGGTGGTCACGACATCCGGAACCTCGGGGCGCAGCTCGTCACGGACACCGATCGCTCCGGCCGGCGACCCGTCGCGGTGGACGATAACGACGGTCATGCCCTGCCCTTCCAAGGCCTGGACCTCTTCGGCGAGGGACCCGGGGCTGAGCCAGCGGGGGCTGCCCACGGTGACCGTGGCGCCATCGAGGCGGCCGGTGATGCCGTGTCCAGCGGTCTCAGTGATGTCGGCGGCCGCAGGCGTGGTGGGAGCAGCTGCGGTGATCGCGGCGGCCAGCGGGTGGGTGCTGTGCCGTTCCAGGGCGGCAGCCCAGCCCAGCACATCCTGCTCGGAGGCTTGTTCGGTGGTGAGGATTGCGGTGACGGTGGGCTGGTTGCGGGTTAGGGTGCCGGTCTTGTCCACGGCGAGGTGGCGGATCCCGCCGAGGCGTTCGAAGGCCGCCCCGGATTTGATGACGACCCCGAACCGGCTGGCCGCCCCGATCGCGGAGACCACGGTGACCGGGACCGCGATGGCCAGGGCGCAGGGGGAGGCGGCCACCAGGACCACCAGTGCGCGGGTGATCCACAGTTCCGGGTCTCCGAACAGGGACCCCAGGGCCGCGACGAGCACGGCCAGGATGAGCACCCCGGGCACCAGGGGCTTTGCGATCCGGTCGGCCAGGCGGGCCCGGGCGCCCTTTTCGGCCTGGGCCTGTTCGACCAGGTGCACGATGGTGGTCAGGGAGTTGTCGGTGCCGGCGGCGGTGGCCTCGATCTCCAGGGCCCCGGAGGTGTTGATCGATCCGGCCGAGACCGCTTCTCCGGGGGCCACCTCGACCGGGATGGATTCCCCGGTGATCGCGGAGGTATCCAGGGAGCTACGTCCGGCGCGCACGATTCCGTCGGTGGCGACCCGTTCCCCGGGCCGCACCAGAAGTACCTGCCCGGGTTGCAGGTCCCGGGCCTCGACCTCGACTGTGGCCTCGCCGGCCCGGATAGTGGCGGTCTCGGGCACGAGCTTCAACAGAGCCCGCAGCCCGGCCCGGGCCCGGTCCATGGCCTTGTCTTCCAGGGCCTCGGCGATGGAGTACAAGAACGCCAGGGCGGCGGCCTCCTCGATGTAGCCCAGGATCACCGCGCCGATGGCGCTGATCGTCATCAGCAGTCCAATCCCGAGCCGGCCCCGAGTGAAGAGCCCGCGCAGTGCACCGGGCACAAAGGTCCAGGCGCCCAGCACCAGCCCGGCCCAGAACACCACCGTGGCCGCGAAGCCTGCCCCGGACCATTCCAGGACCAGCCCGGTCAGAAATGCCACTCCGGAGAGCACCGGGACCAGGATGGCCGCTTCTCGCCACCACGGCCGATGCGCCTCGGGCTCCTCAGATGCGCTACTCATGGGGTTCGGGGCGTCGCAGCCGCAGGCGGCGCTCATGAGGCCACCTGCACCGTGTCGCAGCACCCGGGCACCGGGCAGCCTGGGTCCAGGCAGGGGGCGGAGGCGTCCACGGCGAGGGTCACCTCGACCAGGGCGGTCAGCGCGCGGGTCAGGTGTGCATCGGCGATCTCGTACCGGGTGCGGCGTCCCTCGGGCTCGGCGGTCACGATCCCGCAGTCCCGCAGGCAGGTCAGGTGGTTGGACACGTTCGAGCGGCTCAATCCCAGGTCCCGGGCCAGTTCCGCCGGATATCCCGGGCACTCCAGCAGGGACAGCAGGATCCGGGACCGGGTGGGGTCGGCCATCGCCCGGCCCAGCCGGTGCATCACATCCAGTCGCGTGGCAATAGTCAGCATGCGATGAACTATACATCCTCTGGTGTAGTGTCGTGCGGGGCCCGGACGATGCGGAGCCCCGCACGCCGTAACAGAGAGGACCGTACGTGACAGCTTGTCACCGACGCCCCCCACTTTATCGTGGTCTCCGGAGGACGCCCCTCGGGAGGGCAGCATGAGCATCGGCGGATTCTTTGCCGAAATGGTCCAGTCCGGGGCCC
>NZ_JBFBLI010000027.1:8180-9311 GCF_040702545.1 Citricoccus sp. NPDC079358 | reverse complement strand
GAGGAGGCGGCCGACACCACCCTCGAACTCAGCGCCTGACCAACACCAACAACAGAAGGATCACCGATCACTACACCACTCCACGGGGCTTGACCGCTGCCGCGTGACCAACGAAACCAACCGAGACCGTGTCCAAGAACCTTGACACAGCCCACGACTTCGAGATGAATGGCATGGAGATGACCAACCACAAGTGGGTCGTCGAAAGCGAGATCGAACCTACTCAGTGACGCCGGAGGGCAGAGCAGCACTGATTTAACACAGTAGAGTGGCGGGAAGGGGACTCGCGATAGGGGTCCATCTACCCCCGCCGGTGAATGCAAATTTCGTTGCTTCAACGACTGGGAAGGACGGATCACGTGTACGGGATCGTGGCCATGGCGCTGGTAGCAATATTCGCTGTGGCCCTCCTCTATGCCCTTCACCGGGCTGTCAGTGTGTTAGCTAATCCGCTGACAGCGCTTCCTGCCCAGTCGGGGTGGTTGCCCCAGGAACATGCCCTATCCCGGTTCCATGCCCGCTGGTATCTCGCCTCGATCGTCTTCCTCGCCTTTGACGTCGAGATGCTGTTCATGTACCCGTGGGCGGTGGTCGTGGCTGAGAAGGGGGTCTCGGCCGTGGTGGAGATGTTCCTCTTCCTCGGGGCACTACTCGTCGCTGTGGCGTGGGCCTGGCGGGAGGGAGTCTTCCGGTGGGCCTGACCAGGATCATCGACCGTCTGGCGGTCCGCGCCACTCGGGTCCTCGTTGTTGAGGTCTCGGGCCAATGGCTGACGCGGGTAGAGCTCGAACAACAGATGCTGCGCCGAGGTTGGCGCCAGGCGTGGACGCCAGCGGCTGCGGACGTGCTCGCGGTATGCGGCGTGCCCGAGCCCGAACTCGCAGAAATCGTGGACCGTCTCTGGGAGCAGATGCCTGGCCCCCGGGTTCGCGCCGACATCACCTCACCCGAAATTGCGAGCCCTGCTCTCGACGACGCCGCAGTTCTCCTTCTCGACACCCCGCATCACAGGACAGACGCCCGGGAGCGGGCACAGAAACCTCGAATTCCAGAAAACAACGGCCACGAGGACCATAGCGGCCACGGCCAGATGAACCACGGCGACCATGCCGGCCACGAAGATCCCGACCA
>NZ_JBFBLI010000027.1:0-8084 GCF_040702545.1 Citricoccus sp. NPDC079358 | reverse complement strand
ACCACAGCGACCACGAAAGTCACAACGGTCACGAAGACCACAGCCAGATGGACCACAGTGGCCACGGCAGTCACGGGGGCATGGACCACAGTGGCCACAATCAGGAGGACCACAGCGGCCACGAGGACCATAGCGGCCACGGCCAGATGAACCACGGCGACCATGCCGGCCACGAAGATCCCGACCACAGCGACCACGAAAGTCACAACGGTCACGAAGACCACAGCCAGATGGACCACAGTGGCCACGGCAGTCACGGGGGCATGGACCACAGTGGCCACGGCAGTCACGGGGGCATGGACCACAGTGGCCACAGCGGCCACGGGGGACATGGTGGGATGGATATGGCTCCTGAGGGGATTTCTTTGGCGCAGGGTGGGCAGGATCGGGACGGTCTTGAGATGGATGTGTTGCACCTACCGCTTGGTCCTGTGCTTCCGTTCTGGCCGGCTGGTCTGGTGCTGGACTGCTCGCTGCAGGGTGATGTCGTAGTCGATGCTGCGGCGTCCGTTGTTGACGGTTCCGACCATGGGTCCAGAGCGCATGACTCGCAGCCTGGTCTTATGCTTGCGGTTCGGTGTGACGACGTCATGGCGCTGTTGGCGCTGGCCGGAGCCGATGATCTGGCGGCTCGTGCCCGCCAGGTTCGCGACGCTTTGTTGCGTGGTGATCAGGTTGCCGCCCGGGATGGCGTCGAGCGGTTGTACCGCACGGTCCGGAGGTCTTGGTTGTTGCGCTGGTCTCTGCGGGGGGTGCTGGTGCTCGGTCAGTCTGATCTGGAACGTCATGGTCTGCCGGAGGGTTGTCGGGGCGACGCCTACGACCGGCTGTTGTCAATGGTGCAGCGGGTCCGGGTTGAGGTCGGCGGTACGGGTCCGGTGCTGGTGGACGATGGCGTATTTCCGTGGCAGATGGTGCCGCACTTGGTGACTGGGTTGGAGCTGGCCACTGTACGGCTGGCCGTGGCTAGTTTGAGTCTGGGGCCGTTCCCAGTCGCCCAGGAGGTGAGGCATGCCTGAGGATGCGGTGGTGGCCGTTCCTGCTGTGTGGGCGGTGTTGGCCGGGGTGATCTTGTGCGGCCTGGCTTTCTTCGCGGTAGCTCTTGATGCGGTGCTATCGGCCCGGGCGCAGGGCGTCGGCGGGGGGTGGGCTGCGCCGTTGAGTCGTACTGCCCGGTTGTTGCGGCAGCGCCGGCGCACAACCGTGGCCGCGGACACTCTGCTGTGGCGCGTCGGTGGCGCTGGGATGTTTGTGGGCGCGTTCTTGATCGTCGCGGTGATCCCGTTTGGCCGGTGGACGTTGGCTGATCTCGATGTGGGTGTTGTGTGGTTCAACGCCGTCGATGTCATGGTCTGGGCCTTGGTGTGGCTGGCGGGGTGGGGAGCGAATTCGACGCACAGCCTGGTGGGTGGTTACCGGTTCCTGGCTCACGGGTTGGCCTACGAGCTGCCGTTGATGTTTGCGCTGGTGGCCCCGGCGATCGCTGCTGGCAGTCTCGCGGTCGGGGATGTGGCTGCCGCTCAGGAGGGCCTGTGGTTCGTGGTGTGGATGCCCGTGGCGTTTCTTGTCTACTTGGTCGGTGTGATGGGTTTTTCCGTGTGGGGCCCGTTCGCCCCGGCCCTTGCCGCAGACATCGCCGGTGGGGTGTTAGCTGAGCTTTCGGCGGTGGACCGTCTGGTCTTCCAGGCCGGGCGTTATATGTTCCTGGCCGCCGGGGCTGCGTTTTCGGTGCCGCTGTTCTTAGGTGGGGGTGCCGGGCCGTGGTTGCCGGGTTGGGCCTGGGTGTTGGTCAAGGCCGTGGCGGTGTTGGCCGTGCTGGTGTGGCTGCGCCGCAAGGTTCCCCTGTTGCGCCCGGATCGGTTCATGGAGATCGGGTGGATGGTGCTGCTCCCGGCCGCTGTGGTCCAGGATCTGGTCGTGTCTCTCGTTGTTGTCTGGGAAGGCTGAACCATGCTGATCGGAATCGCGTTCTGGGTGCTGGCCGGGGTCGCTGTCGCCGCTGGTGTGGTGGTGTTCGTGGTGGATTCCATGGCCCGAGCTACCTATGCGCTGGCTGTGTCGTTCATTGCTGTGGGTGTGCAGATTCTGCTGCTGCAGCAGAACTATCTTGGGCTGATCACGATCTTGATGATGGTCATGGAGATGGCGGTGATGGCGGTCTACATGGTGATGTTCATGGGCATGAATCCGGCGCTGATGCCGATGGATATGACCCACGGGAAGAAGACGGCGATCGGCGCCTCGGTTGGTGTTTTCGTGCTGTTGGCAGGCGGTGCCGTGCTCATCCCGTGGCCGCAGCGCCGCGGCGGGCCGCCCGACGACCTCACGCACGTACTCGGTTTGGAAATCATGGGCGAGAAGATGTTGGTCATGGCTGTGGTGGGTCCTGTCATGGTCGCGACTATCGTCGCCGGGGTGGTCCTGGCCGCCCATCGCACCCGTTATGACCGGTTCGGTGATGATCTGCGCCGGCGTCCGGCTGATGATCCCCAGTCGGGGGGTGTGGGCCGGTGACTCTCGAAGCTGTGTTGGTGGTCGCTGCCGCGTTGTTCGCGGTGGGTCTTTACGGGGCCTTGTCTCAGCAGGTCGTCGTAATGGTGATGATGGGCCTGGAGCTGATGATCAACGGGGTGTTGTTGGCTGCCGCCGGGTTCTGGTGGTTCCTGGCCCCAGATCCGTCTGGGCAGGTTCTGCTGTTGGTGGTGCTGGCGGCGATGACTGTGGAGATGGCTATGGGTTTTGCCGTGGCCACGTTGTTACACCGCCGGCGGCAGACGGATATGACCGATATGGCCGAGGAGTTGTCCCGGTGACCGGGGCGCAGGCAGCCCTCTTGGCCATGGTTGTGCTTCCGGCTGCCGTGGGTGTTGTGCTCGCCCTGACCCGGGCAGGCCGGTTCGCGGCCCCGATCGCGGTGGTGACTGCCGGGCTGACGACTGTTCTGGCGTTGGGCACTGCGTTGGCACGGCCGGCGGTGTCGTACCCGTTCGTGGCCGGGGCCGACTTCGTGTTGGAAGTCGACGCTCTTGCAGCGTTGACCGTGCCGATGGTCTCCGCGGTGACCTTCCTGGTGCTGGTGTTCGCGGCCAGGAGCATCCGGCAGTCACGGGCTCGTTTCCATGGGCTGATGCTGATCTTCTCGGCGGTTGCTCTGGCCACCGCGACAGCTGCCAGCCTCCCGGCGCTGCTGTTCGCTTGGGAGGTGATGGGGGCGACCTCGTATGCCTTAATCGGGTTCTGGTGGCGGGACTCTGGCCGCGTTTCGGCGGGACTGACGGCCTTCATCACGACTCGCACCGCTGATTTGGGTCTCTATGTTGCCGCTGGCGCCGCGCTGGCTGGTGGGGCGGGCATGGCCCTGGCCGACCTGCCGGCCGCGCAAGACCCGTGGCGCCACGTCGCCGCAGCCGGGATCCTGGTGGCGGCCTTGGGCAAGGCTGCGCAATTGCCGTTCTCTTTCTGGCTTTCTGGGGCGATGAAGGGCCCCAGTCCGGTGAGTGCGCTGCTGCACTCGGCGGCGATGGTCGCCATGGGCGGATACTTGTTGTTGCGTGTGGAGCCGTTGCTGGCCTCGACCGGGTGGGCCGGGCCTGCGGCAGCCTGGATCGGGGTGCTCACAGCGGTACTCATGGGGGTCGTGGCATTGGGGCAGCGGGAGCTCAAGCAGCTGTTGGCGGCCTCCACGGTTGCCCAACTGGGCTTCGTGGTGCTTGCAGCCGGTGTGGGTGCCGTCAGCGGTGGCGCCGCCCACCTGGTCGCACACGCTTCGGTCAAGGCTCTGTTGTTTCTGGCTGCCGGTGCGTGGTTGACGGCATTGGGCACCGAGGAGATCGCGAAATTGCGGGGTGTGGCCCGTCGGTGGCCGGTTGTGGGTGTGGCCGCGACTGTGGCGGCGCTGGCCTTGGCGGGGGTTGCTCCGTTGTCCCTGTGGGCCACGAAGGACGCCGTGCTCACCGCCGCGCTCGAGGCTTCCCCGTGGCTCTACGCTGCCGGACTGGTAGCTGCTGCACTGTCGGCGGCCTATGCCGGCAAGATCCTGTGGGCGATCTGGCGCCGCCGTACCCACACGGAAGTCCGGGCTGAGGGCACTGGCAAAGTCAGTGCCCTGGAACAGGCCCCGCTGGTCGTGCTCGCTGTCGCGGCGGCCGTGCTCGGTGTGCTCGCCCTGCCCCCGCTCAGCCGCATACTCACCGACGCCCTGGGTGGACATGGTGAAGTCTCGGTTGCCGAACTGGCCGTCTCGGCCGGGATCGCTGCGGCCGTAGTGCTGCTGATGCTCAGGCTGCCTGCCCCTGAGCCGGGGTGGGCTCTCGGGTGGCTAGGACTGGAGACGGCCGCACACGCCGTGATCGTCCGCCCGTCGCTGGCCCTAGCACGCGCCCTGGCGCGGTTCGATGACCGCGTCTTGGACCGGGCCGTGAACGCCCTGGCTGGGACGATGCCCGTGCTGGCGCGGGCTGCCAGCCGGGCTGACGACGACGGGGTCGATCGGGGTGTTGCCGTCATCGCCGGCCGGGTTCGCCGGCTCGGACAGCTGGCCCGGGTCCCGCAAACCGGGGCCGTCCACCAGTACTTCCTCCAGACCGTCGCGGTGCTCGCCGTCGGCGCCGTGATCTGGTCTGTCTACGCCGTGATGGGATGAACATGCTCAGTCTGATCGTCTTCCTGCCCGTGGCTGTCGCCGCCGTCGTCGCCGCGGTGCCCGCGATCGGTCCCGCGGCCGCCCGGTGGGTGTGGGTGGCCGTGAGTGCTGTGGAATTGGTGCTCATCGGCGTACTCTGGGCCCGTTACGAGGATCCGGGGCTGGGCAGGTTGGCGTTCGAAGAGCAGGTGCCATGGATCCCGGGAGTCAACAGTAGCTACCACGTCGGTGTCGACGGGCTGTCATTGCCCCTGCTAGCCATGACAGCGATCGTGTTCCTAGCGTGTGCCATCTACGCGCTGAGAGACTCCGAACGACCCCGCGCACAAACGGCACTGTTCTTGTTCCTCCAAGGTGTGAGCCTCGGGCTGTTCGTGGCCGCCGACCTCATCTTGTTCTTCGTGTTCTTCGATCTGTCCATCGTGGGCATGTACTTCGTCATCGCCGGGTGGGGCCACGGTAACGCTGCTCGTTCGGCGCTGAAGTTCTTCCTCTACACGTTCCTGGGTTCCCTGGCCCTGCTGCTGGGCTTCATCGGGCTCTACGTGGCCTCGGATCCACATACCTTCGACATTCCCGAGCTTGTCGCAGCCACCCCGTTGGAGGGCAATCCACTGGCCGGCGGGTTGGTGTTGGCAGCGATCCTGGTGGGGTTGGCCGTGAAGACGCCCACTGTGCCCTTCCACACTTGGCTGCCCCCGGCTCACACCGATGCCCCGGCCACCGGCTCGGCCGTGCTGGCAGGCGTGCTGCTCAAGATGGGTACGTATGGGTTCGTGCGCATTGCCATGCCGATCCTGCCCGAGGCGTGGCAGTCCTGGGCCTGGGTAATCGTGGCAATCGGTATCGTCTCGGTGCTGTACGGAGCGTTCGTGGCACTGGCCCAGACCAACCTCAAACGGATGATCGCTTACACCTCGGTCAACCACATGGGCTATATCATCCTGGCCCTGGGCGCGGTCGGCCTCATTGTCGATGACACCGCCCAAGCCCGTTCTGTGGCAGTCACCGGCGCGGTTGTGCAAATGGTCAGCCACGGGCTGATCACCGCCGCGCTCTTCTTACTGGCCGGGGTGATGCACGCCCGGGCCGGTACCTACGACATGGGCTCCTACGGGGGCCTAGCAACCGCTGCCCCGCGCTATGCGGCACTGTTCGCCGTCGCAGCGTTCGCCTCCCTGGGCCTGCCCGGGTTATCCGGGTTCATCGCCGAGTTCCAGATCTTTGCCGGCAGCATCGCAGTCGCCCCGGTCACCGCGATTGCGCTGCCGGGCATCCTGGTCACCGCCGCTTTGTTCCTGCTGGCGCTGCAGCGCGTCTTCACCGGTCCCATGCGGGGCCAGTCGCCCGGGTTCGGAGACCTGCGCGGCCGGGAACTGTGGTCGATCGGCCCGTTACTGGCCCTATCCCTGCTTATCGGAGTACTGCCCCAGGTGTTGCTCGAAGTGATCGAACCGGCCTCGGCAACCCTCGTGAACCTGGTCGGGAGGTAGCCGGTGGACGTCTCGATGCAGATGCAACCCGCACTGTTACTACCCGAAATCATCATCTTCGTCGGCGGCCTCGTCGTCCTGCTGGGCGGATCATTCCTACCCCGCCACCGACAGTGGATCGCCCGCGCCGTAGCCGCCTTAGCCCTGCTGGGCGCCGCGACCGCCGCCGCCCTGGCCATGGCCGGTCCCCCACAAGCCGCGTTCGCCGGCACCTTCGCCGTGGACACCGCCACCGGTGCCGCTCGAGTGATCGCCGCCATCACCACCCTGTTGGTGTTGGGCGTGGCCTCCGGAGAGATCGCCGGCTCCCCCCGGGAATCTGACACCTACGCGCTGCTACTCTTCGCCACCACCGGAGTCATGGTCCTGGCCGGGACCACCGACCTCCTCGTACTCATCGTCGGATTCCTGCTTGCCAGCATCCCCCTGTACGCCATCGTGGGACTCACCGGCGGCGCCGCTGGGGCCGAAGCTGCCATGAAAACCTACTTCATGGGGGCGCTGTCCGGGATTGTGCTCATGCTCGGAGTCACCGTGCTCTACGCCCTGGCCGGTGGCACCAACTACGACCGACTCGCCAACGAGCTGCCTGCAGCACCAGCCGCAGCCGTGGGCGTCGGCGTGCTGTGTGTACTCGCCGGGTTGCTCTTCAAAGCCGGCGGGGCACCTGCCCACTTCTGGGTGCCCGACGCCGCACAAGGCACCGGCGCCACCGCCGCGACATTCCTCACCACCGTGCCCAAGATCGGAGCACTAGTCGCCATCTACCGGCTCGTGGCCACGGTCTCGGCCGGGAACGATTCCTGGCTGATCGTCGCGGCGATACTGGCCACAGTCTCGATGTTCCTGGGCAACCTCGCCGCCTATTGGCAGCGCGATCCTCGCCGGCTGCTGGGCTGGTCGACGGTGGCCCAGGTCGGGTTCCTGCTCGTGCCCGTAGCCGCCGCCGGGCGCAGCGACCTCGCACTGCCCGCACTGCTGTTCTACCTCGCCGCCTACGCCCTGACCAACGTTGCCGCTTTCGCCGTCACCGCAGCGCTGCCCGAACACCGAGAACTGACTGCTTATCGGGGTCTGGCTCGCGCCCGCCCCGGGCTGGCACTGACACTGCTTATCGCGCTGCTCGGACTGGTAGGTACCCCACCGCTGGCCGTGTTCGTCGGCAAGCTCACCACCGCCACCGCCGCCTGGGACGGCGGGCACGGCTGGCTAGCCCTGGTGGTGATGCTTAACAGCGTGCTCAGCCTCTTCTACTACCTGCGCTGGTTCGGTCCCGTTTACGCCCGACCACCCAAGAATTCTCCTGGCTTCCCCCGCCCCGGCGGGGCGGCCACTTGGCCGGCGACCACCGCCGGTGCGGCCGCCACAGCCAGCCTGGCACTCGGCATCCTGGCCGGTTTCCTATGGGCTGCGTTGGAAGGGCCTGTGCTGTTCTAACGATGACAGCCCAATACCTTGGATAGCCCCTGGTACTTCGGGACTTGCCATGCAGTAGACGTCACAGACATCACCACAACATCTAGTGGTGGGGAGAGCCGGGCTTCTCATGTGGGTGGCAGGAACGTGGTTCCTGCCACCCACAACCATTCCGTACCAGGATCAGCCCAGGGATGTCAGTAAATCGGCGCAAGCCTGCTCACACCGGCGGCATGCCTCCGCACAAACGCGGCAATGATCGTGCATCTCAGCGTGCTTCTCACACTCCTCAGCGCACGTCTGGCACACCTTCTGACACGTCTCCAGTACGGAGCGAGTGACATCGGCGTTATAGCCGGTGCGCCGTGAGAGAACATTTCCGGTCGTTACGCAGATGTCGGCGCAATCCAGGTTCGTGCGAATGCACGTAGTCAGGTCAAGTAGTGCCCCCTAAAGTGGTGTAGCCCACGGTGGCCAGTTCGTCGCTCGCGACGTAAAGCGCGGCCACCGTGTGATCCGTCGAGGAAACTCTC
>NZ_JBFBLI010000026.1:0-10573 GCF_040702545.1 Citricoccus sp. NPDC079358 | reverse complement strand
AGGTGACCACCGAACCGGAAACCACCCTCGAACTCAGCGCCTGACAACCCCAACGAAGGATCAGACCGTTACACCACTGCCCGGGACTTGACCCTGACCGGGAAGAATGGCACTTGTCTAAGGTTCCGTTCCACCGCGATGAGAGGGCATCTCGCAGATGCAAGTTTCCCACACCCGTTCCGCACTGTCAGCTTCCTTCGACGAGCCGAACCTCATCGGCTCCGCCGGACTGGTGCCGATGATGGAGCTGGCCGCCGAGGCCGGCCTGCACCAGCTGGCCAAGGGGCGATTGACGGTGCCGACCGACAAGGGCGCCAACGCCGGGGCCAAGATCGCGGCCCTGGTGGCCGGCATGTGCGCCGGAGCCGACTCGATCGACGACATGGCCATCCTGCGCCACGGGGCGATGAAACGAATCTTCAACGCCTGCTACGCGCCCTCGACCCTGGGTTCGTTCCTGCGTGCGTTCACCTTCGGGCACGTCCGCCAGCTCGACGCGGTCGCCTCCCGGCTGTTGGCCAACCTCTCCGTCAGTGCATCGGTGCTGGGAAGCCCCGGCGCCGGACAGTTCGTCTATGTGGATGTGGACGACACGATCATCGAGGTCCACGGCTATCAGAAGCAGGGCTCCGGGTACGGATACTCGGGCGTGCGTGGACTCAACGCCTTGCTGGCCACGGCGAGCACCGAGACTGCGGCCCCGGTGATCTTGGGTCAGCGTCTGCGTCGCGGAGCGGTGGGCTCCCCACGCGGGGCCTGCCGGTTGATCGCCGACGCGCTGGCCACGCTCAAGCGACTGCCTCCGGACTCTGGCGCCCGGATGTTGGTCCGTGCCGACTCGGCTTTCTACGGGCACGCCACCGTGGCCACCGCGTTGAAAGCCGGTGCCGACGTCTCGGTCACCGTGCGGATGAATCTGGCGGTCAAGGCCGCCATCGCCACCATCGCCGACGATGCCTGGACCGGCATCGAATACCCCGAGGCGATCTACGACGAGACCACCGGCACCTGGGCCTCCAAAGCCGAGGTCGCCGAGGTGTCCTTCACCGCGTTCACCTCGAGGAAGAAAGCCGAACGGATCCCCGGACGGCTGGTGGTGCGCCGCATCCCAGAACTGAACCTCAGGCAGGACGACGGGCAGCCGACGTTGTTCGACACGCACCGGTTCCACGCCTTCTTCACCACCGTGGATCCGGAAGTGTTGGACACGGTGGCCGCGGACCGGACCCACCGGCAACACGCGATCATCGAGCAAGTCAACGCCGACCTGAAAGACAGCGCCCTGGCCCACCTGCCCTCCGGCCACTTCGGGGCCAACAGCGCCTGGCTGGTCTGCGCGGTGATGGCCTACAACCTCACCCGCACCGCCGGGATCCTCGCCGCCGGCACCTTCACCAAAGCCCGCACCGGCACCATCCGGGCCAGACTCGTGAACATCCCGGCCCGAATCGCCTCCAGCGCCCGCAAAATTCGAATCAGACTGCCCGAGGCCTGGCCCTGGCAACAGGGACTCGAACGGCTCTTCACCGCCATCCACCCGCCACCACAATCGGCATAGCCAACCGACCGAACGCCGCGCCCCGGCACGACCGAAGGACCAACAGTGGAACACCACCGGCAGCGAGGCCGGTTACTTCCTCACGCCCAAAATCGATTCACCCGGTGCTTCCGGAATCACACTCCGGCCTGAACCCGCGTCGGTGGATCGAGGCTAAGGGGTGCTCTCCCGGTGTGGCTCCCAGTGCTGCTAAGTTCACGGAGACGTGCCGGGTGCGCAGAAACCGTAGGGCCAGCTTCAGCCATCTATGATGTTCGAGCTGTGGCTCGAAGGAATGCACGCTGCCGCCTGGCCCCACCAGGTGCGCGAGCGGAAAAGTGTACATGCCGTAGGCGGCACCAATGTCGAAGACGTGGTCCCCTGCCCGGATGAGAGCCTTCAAGCCCAATAGCTCCGGTTCGGCCAGCCGCAGCCGCGAGGCCATCCGCATCACCTCGAAAACCGGGCGGATCTGACTGCTGCGGGGCATGACATCAACACGTGTCAAAGGGTTCCTCCATCGGCGGATCGGTAGACGCGGGTGTGCTGCTGGCTTAGAACCGATGCAACCCCAAGAGCGTTAGGGCTTGCACGTCGTCGTGGGGAAGCGGGCATGGCGGTACTCTCCCGATCCTCGTGACGATGTGCAGTGCCTGGAACTGTGAGACCACGGGGACCGAAAGGTCGGCAGAACCCAGGGCGCTGCGCCGGCCAACGATGAGACCGATGGAGCGACTAGGGATCCGTGTCGTGTCCACGTGGAATCGCCTGCTAGCCTGACTCTACCCGTACGTAAGGGAAGGGTGGTCATCCTGTTGGAGCATCACCCTGGCCGCGGGAGCCGAGGTCTGTGGTGCCGTTTCCTTGCGAGTCTCTCTGGTGTGGCTTGGGGCTCGAAGCTGGCCCTGCTCCCTGCACTACCGTCCCAATGATGAAAGCGTGATCAGTTGCCCCGTTCGCCCCGTAAGTCCACGTCCTCGACCTCCCTGCCCTCCGGGGGCCTACGCGTTACACCCCTGGGCGGGTTGGGCGAGGTCGGTCGCAACATGACCGTCTTCGAGTACGAGGGCAAGCTCCTCATCGTGGACTGCGGCGTGCTGTTCCCGGAGGAGCACCAGCCCGGCATCGACGTGATCCTGCCGGACTTCACCTCCCTGCAGGGCCGCTGGGATGACGTGGTCGGCATCGTGCTGACCCACGGTCACGAGGACCACATCGGCGGCGTGCCGTACCTGCTCAAGGAACGCCCGGACATCCCCCTGATCGGCTCGCAGTTGACCCTGGCGTTCATCTCCGCCAAGCTCACCGAGCACAAGATCAGCCCGACCACCATCCACGTGGAGGCCGAGGACAAGCACCAGGCCGGTCCGTTCGAGCTCGAGTTCGTGGCCGTGAACCACTCCATCCCGGACGGCCTCGCCGTGGCGATCCGCACCCCCGCCGGGCTGATCCTGCACACCGGCGACTTCAAGATGGACCAGTTCCCGCTGGACGGCCGCATCACCGATCTGCGCCACTTCGCCCGCCTGGGTGAGGAGGGCGTGGACCTGTTCCTCACCGACTCCACCAACGCCGAGGTCCCCGGCTTCACGATCTCCGAGCGGGACCTGACCCCGGCCATCGACCAGGTCTTCGCCACCGCCCCGAAGCGGATCATCGTCTCCAGCTTCGCCAGCCACGTGCACCGCATCCAGCAGGTCCTGGACTCCGCGCACGCCGCCGGCCGCAAGGTCGCCTTCGTGGGCCGCTCCATGGTCAAGAACATGGGGATCGCCCGCGAGCTCGAGTACCTGAAGATCCCCCGCGGCCTGGTGGTGGACTTCAAGAAGCTGCAGTCCATGCCGGACAACAAGATCACCCTGATCTGCACCGGCTCCCAGGGCGAGCCGATGGCCGCGCTGTCCCGCATGGCCAGCGGCACCCACCAGATCAAGCTCAGCGCCGACGACACCGTGCTGATGGCCAGCTCGCTGATCCCGGGCAACGAGAACGCCATCTACGGCATCATCAACAAGTTCACTGACCTCGGCGTCAAGGTGGTGCACAAGGGCAACGCCAAGGTGCACGTCTCCGGCCACGCCTCGGCCGGCGAGCTGGTCTACTGCTACAACATCGTCAAGCCCACCCACGTGATGCCCGTGCACGGCGAGTCCAAGCACCTGCACGCCAACGCCGAGCTGGCCGTGAAGACCGGTGTGGACCCCAAGCGCGTGCTCGTGGTCAAGGACGGCACCACAGTGGACCTGGTCAACGGCCAGGCGAAGGTCTCCGGCCAGGTGGAGGCAGGGCTGGTCTACGTGGACGGCCACACCGTCGGCAAGGTCACCGAGGAGACCCTCAAGGAGCGCACCCTGCTCCAGGAGGGCGGCGCCATCACCATCGTGGCCCTCGTGGATCCCGACTCCAACCAGCTCGCCGAGCCGTTGGAGTTCGTCACCAAGGGCTTCATCCAGGACAAGCAGATCTTCCATGCCGCTGCGGAGAAGGTCAAGACCGCCCTGGGCAAGATCGCTGGCCAGGACATCGATGACCTGGATGAGCTGGAGAAGCTCATCACGGACACCGTGGGCCGCCACCTGGAGCGCAACTACCGGCGCTCCCCGCTGATCACCACGGTGGTCGTCGACGCCTGAAGACGTCCTCTACCGCGGATTCCTTCCCTTTCGACCGCATCCCAAGTGTGCGCGGCTGAACGAGCAGAGATCAATGACGGCATCCTTGCTGATCGACGACACTGATCGCCACCGAAAAAGTGTCAGGGCGAGTATTCCTGCGTGTGCAGTATCTAACATCTACCCCGCGGCAGGTGAGCTGGCTTCTCGGCAGACTCAGCGTTTGGTCTTCCCATCAACGGAGCCCCCCCCTCGGACAAAGTCAGCGCTCATCAACTTTCAGACATTCCGGCAGCTCCCGGTGTCTGTTGCGAAGGCTTGCGGAGCTGACAATGTCCATATGGCGGTGTGGAGCATACCCACGGAAAACTCGAGGAGGTCCAAAACGGATGACGCTGAGCGGGAGTTCCAGCGCGCAGGCCAACTGCGCGTCTTGGAAGGACTTCTTCGGGCGATCGACGACCCTCACAAATTCCTAGACGTCGTTCTCTCGTCTGCCGATGAGCACGGTTGCTCGCCAAGCTCTGCAAGAACAGTTCGGTCTGAACGAAGAGCAAGCGAGGGCGGCCGTCAATATGCAGTTCATCTCGATGACGAAGTTAAGAGGGCAGCAGATCCGCGACGAAGTCGATGCCCTCCACAGCTAAAATTTTGTGGATTCATCCCACGCAGTGGTTCAACCAGCAACGTTACGTTCACGCGCATGAGCCGTGGAGGCTGTCCGATTCGGGATCCTCGAAAGGACGGGCTCACCATGAGTCTCGAGAAAGGCCTCAACTCTTATGTGGGGTCCACACGACAAGCTGCCTTGATCAGCGTGGTCGTCCTCAGGCGGACGTGACCGCACCCTCGTGCCGGACGTGAGTGAATCGAGCGTCAATGAGGTGCATCAGGGGCTTCACCATGTCCCCTTCGGTGTCGCTCATCTCGCCATACCGCACGTGAGTGCCGTCCAGTTCGGCTGGCAGGTCCAGTGCCTGGAGCACCTGGTGGAAGCGCGCCATGTATTCCGCCGGCGTGACGACTCGTTCTGCTGGGGCAGTGGGAATCTCAATGATGTTTGTGTCGTCGCTCATAGTGCCCATTCTCCGTCAACTCTCCATGCTGAAGTGTCCGCCGCTACTATCGCCGATGCCGCCCATGCAATGGTCGACCACTGAAAGGTTGGGGGCGCTGTCCCGAATGGGGATCGTCTTTCGGGACGCTCAGGGCGACCTGACGGATCGGCCGGCACATCGGGCCCATGGCTCAGCAGCCTTGCTCGCGTGGAGGAAAGCCACCTGCGTGCTGTAGCCGAGGACCTCGGCAACGAGCGAGGGCGGGCATTCGAGGACGAGCTCACCGATGGCTCGGTTGCGGGCGCTGAGGGGTTGACGCCCAGGTCGCGCAGCCGCTCTATGACGGTGTTGGGGTGCAGGTGATGGCCGGCCAGTGTGCTGGGGAGGCTTGCAGAGTTGATTCCTCTGATCCAATACTCAGGCCACCTCGTGACGTCATCTGAATTACAGGCCGGGTGTCCATGCAGGTGGCCACTAGACACTGGGTCTGGCGCTGATCGGGGGGGGGGGGGCGACTATCTGGTGCCTGGGGGGGCGCGCGGTATTGACAGGCCCGGGTTGATCTAGTCAGCGGCTCGTGGTCAGGACGGACGGGGGGTTGTGCCGCTGCCTTGTCGGCCCTTACGCAGCCCGATTTCGTATGCGATGAAGGCGATCAGCGTCACCGTGATCAATGGGAGGACAAACCATGCCATCACGGCGGTAAATCCTTCCAGTGCGTCGTGTGCGGTGGCAGCCAGGATGAGATACCCGAGGTAAACCAGATACAGGGCTACGAACAGGGCGCCTTCCCATCGCGCCACCGTGAAGCCGGTGAAGGCTACGGGCAGCAAGGCGATCGCGGCCGCCAACATTACCGGGATATCGAAGGCCAGGGCGGCGCTGGATACGGGAATGCCCTCGAGGGAGATCATGGCTGGCACCCCCAGCACGACTCCGATGTTGAAGAGGTTGCTGCCGACCACGTTGCCAATCGCCAAGTCACGTTCGCCACGGCGCACGGCGATGAGGGAAGTCGCCAGCTCAGGCAGAGATGTGCCGATGGCCACGACGGTTAAACCGACCACTAGGCTGCTCACCCCGAGCGTGGTGGCGGTGTTCACCGCGCCCTCGACGAGGAGCGTGGCCCCGGTTACCAGGAGAGCAACTCCGAACACCACGAGCAGAATCGACTTTCCGCTCGAGGCCACAGGCAGTTTCTGGGCCTGGGCGGAGGTGCCGATACCCGGGGAACCCTCAGCCAGCTGCATAACAGGGGCCTTGGACTGTGTCCTTCTGCGGCCGATGGTGACGGTCAGCACGGTGTGAGCGACCACGGCACCGAACAGGATTAGCCCGTCTACCGCGCTGATCACCCCGTCGAGGCAGACCAGCAGCAGCGCCGCGGACAGAGAAAGCATCAGGGGGAGATCAAAGCGCACCAACCGTTGTGTCGCGGCCAGCGGCAGAACTAGAGCGGAGAGGCCGAGAATGAGCAAGACGTTAGCAATGTTGCTGCCGACCACATTGCCCACCGCCAGTCCGGGTTCGTCGCGCAGGACCGCACCGATACTCACCGAAAGCTCGGGCGCCGACGTGGCCGCCGAGACCACGGTGAGCCCGACCACCAGGGAGGAAACCCCCGCTCGACGAGCCAAGGCGGAGGCCCCTCGCACCAGTACCTCCCCGCCCAGCACCAGCAGCACCAACCCGACAATGATCCGCCCCAGGTCTAGAAGGTCCATAAGTAGGAGTCTACGGATCACAACCCGAATCGCGATGATCACTCCATCGACCCGGTTGAGCACCCGCATGAGGATCGTCTTTCGGGACGCTCAGGGCGACCTGACGGATCGGCCGGCATAGCGGGCCCATGGCTCGGCAGCCTTGCTTGCGTGGAGGAACGCCACCTGCGTGCTGTAGCCGAGGACCTCGGCGACGAGCGAGGGCGGGCATTCGAGGACGAGCTCACCGATGGCTCGGTTGCGGGCGCCCAGGAGGTTGATGCCCAGGTCGCGCAGCCGGTCCATGACGGTGTTGGGGTGCAGGTGACGGCCGGCCAGTGTGCTGGGGAAGAGCCAGGGGCTCTCGGGCCCGGCGCCGGTTCGGAGGTTTGGCAGCGCTGCGAGGTGCTCGCGAATGAGTGAGGCGAACGGTTCGGGAACGTCGGTCGGGTGCGCGCCGAGAGTGATACTCATGCCCGTGTTGCCGTCGTCGAAGATGGTGGTCGGGAAGGTGACGACCTTGACGAGCGGCTGGGCGTAGAGCAGCAGGAGTATCCCGGCGACTCGGTAGGGGAGTGACTCGCTGGTGCCGGTGAGGAGCTCGTGGATCCAGGCGAGCCGCTGGTCCTGGCTCAGCGACGGACTGGTCTTGGCTGACCGGTGCTGGATCGTGACTGCGGTGTTGAGGTGCGACTTCTTCGCGACTACGAAGAACGTCCTGATTGCCGTGCGGGTTGTCGGCCCGGTGGCTAGCCACTCTTCGACGTCTTGTTGGGTGCACGACGCGGCGGTTCGTTGATGGGTCTCGTGCAGCCAGAGTAAAAACTTCACCGTTTCGGTGATCTCCTGCTTGGCGGAGTGGACCGGGCCTCGGGTGGTTGCGCCGGAAGCCGATTTGGCGCGGATCCGGCGAAGGTGGTGCCAGGTGGCGAAGTGCTGCACGGGCTGGCGTACCTCGTCCGGGAGGCCGTCAAGCTTCGCGGTTATCCATTGTTCGAATCGGGGCAGGTAGGGGTCACGTTGGGGGAGCAGGCCGTGGTACTGAAGGAGGGCCCGCAGGTGCTCTGTAGTCTTGCCGGGGACGGTGTCGAGCCCCTCGTGGGTGACGGGGATGGTTCCTTCGCCCAGTTCACGCAGGAGGGTTTGGACTTTGGCAGAGCGTTTCCAGGCGATGATCGATTCGGGCCGGTCCGAGTCACATAGCGCGTCAATCAAGCCGACCAGCACGGGGTCGGTCGGTTCACCGCCGAGCAATCCGTGGAGGTCGTCGTGCAGGGCGCAGCGTGCGCAGAGTCGACCGCGATAGTGCCCGGCTTCGACGTCGCAGCGTTCGCAGTGGAAGTCATCGGGGATCGCAGCACAGGTAGAGCAGATCGGGTGGCCATCGGCATTAGCCGGCCCCGGCAACAGGCGTTCTTGGAGACACTCGGGGCAGGTGCCGCGGGTGTGGATCGCGTCGAAGTGACAGACGTTGCAGAGGCGACCTTCCGGCCAAGTCGCCGCGAGTCGCGGGATGTTCCGGCCGCAACGCGCGCAGGGGTCGTTGCGGGTGCTGGTGGTACGCGGTCGCCCGCGCACGGTGGAACGAGGGGAGAGGCCGACCGGTTCGGGATCCATCGCTGCTCCTAGGCCGTTACTCGTCGAGGATGTTGGCGCGGCGCGGTCGCACGCTGCGGTTGAGCGAGACCACGTTCGGCGTTGCAGCGGTGCCGGTCTTGCGGGTACGCGCGTCGGCAGCCGTGGTGGTGAGCAAGTCCGCGGGGGTGCACTCGAAGATGTCGCACAACGCAGCAACGACCTGCAGCGACATTCGTTCCGGCCGCTGGTTCACCAGCCTGTAGACCTGCGGACGGGACAGGGTGATGTCGCGTTCGGCCAGTAGCGGGATGAGGTCCGTCGTGTTGTGGAGGCCTCGGGCCGCCATCAGCTCGGCCAGCCGCCACGTGTAGTCGACCTTGCGCTTCATGATGCTCCGTCCTCGATCCCGCGGGCCATTGATTCCTTCACCGTACGGTCCAGAGCGCTTCTGAGCGTGGAGCGTCGGAACTCGTCGGAGACGAACTGGTAGATCCCGGTAGTCGATGCGTGCTCGTGGCCCATCTGGTCTTGGACGAATCGAGGGTCCCAGCCGGATTCGAGAAGGTGAGTGGCGTACGAGCGTCGAAACGAGTGGAGGTCGAGTCCGTCCGACAAGCCCAGCTCCTGGCAGTAGCGGCGCACGCGACGGATCACCGTCGACTCAACCACCAGGCCACCACGTTCGCTGGGGAAGAGGTCCAGCGTGCCGGGCTCGCCGCGGCCGTTGGCGAGCCAGTCCTCGAGGACGCCGGGCGTCCACCGCCACACGGTCAGCACGCTGCGCGGCTTGGGCGGGGAGCCTCGTCGCGCCTTGCCGTAGCGGACCTTGCAGACGCCGAAGGCCCCGAACTCGCGAGCGTGCGGGTTGCGGGCGAAGTCGACGGTCTGCAGGTGCCGCAGTTCGTTGAACCGGAGGCCGTAGGCGTAGGCAACCTTCATCATGACCGCGTCGCGGTAGGCGGCCTGCCAGCCCTTGCGGCCGGACCCGCCGGCGCGCTCGACCTCATCGTCGGCGTGGTCGAAGAGCGTGCTGATCTCTTCGCGGGTGTAGGGACGTTTCGTGGGGCGGCCGTCGTACTCCTGGACGTGGGCAGCGGTGTTCCAGTCGAAGAAGACCTGGGCAGGGTGCGTGCCGAAGTACTTCTCGCAGATCCGATCCCAGCCGTAATCAGGGTTGCTGATGTAACTGCTGAAGGCGCGGAGCGCGGAATGGTAACTGCGGAGCGTCGAGTGGGAGACCCGCTTAACCGTTCGCAGGTCGGCCGAGAACTCCTCGACCATCGCCGGGGTCCAGTTCCACGGGTCTTCGTTGACGTGATCCAAGAACCTCCGCACGCAGCGTAGCCGCTGGTCGATCGTGGCGAACTGGAGGTTGCGTGAGAGCTGCTGGTTGCGCCAGCCGTCGAGCATCAGCTGGAGCACTTGCTCATCGGGACGCAGTACCGGCAGCGACTGCACCAGCTGGACGCGTCCCGATCCGTCAATGTGCATCGAATCTCCCCATGATTCTCGGTACACCCAATGATTCAATGATGCATCCAATGAGATACCACGGTTGTTTATGCAGGTCAGCGGCGTGTCGACGATGCCGCCATGAGTACCAACACGGCCACTCCAAGCCGGTGCTGACACGCTTGAGGCGCCGTGTCGCTGCAGTGTTATTCCAAGTCAGATGCCTGTTCCTCACGGTCGGCAGGGCAGAGGCGCCAGGCTTGCAGAGTTGATTCATCTGATGCAATACGCAGACTACTAGTTTACATAATCTCTGTTATCGGCGTTTGGGTCAGCCGGGTCGGAGACGCTCCGGCTGTCAGTTTCAAAAGTCGACGACACGGATGTCAGGAGTGGCCTGCACTAATCACCTAGGTGTCGCCAGGGCTCTCCGTTAGCGGAGCCTCTACCGGTGGCCCTCCGTGCTGACCTGGGTTGTTGAATCTGAATGGCGGTGCACCCGGTCGTGTGAGAACCCGCCCTTCAAGCGTTCTCCGCAGACAGGTTCACCACCGGATACCCGTCCCGCAGGAGTGTCCAGCGACATGGTGTGCTGCGGGCGGATGTGTCCAGTCCAGGACCCGTCGTGGTGCC
>NZ_JBFBLI010000025.1:0-11720 GCF_040702545.1 Citricoccus sp. NPDC079358 | reverse complement strand
TTCCGCGCCGCGCCCGCTGGTAGCGTCCGGGACGGCAGGATCAGCCGCAGCCCGGTTGCGGTCTAAGATGATGTGGAACTGTGACGTGTCGATGGGTGCGATTCCTCGCGGGGGTGCCGGGCCGGCGTCGTGATGCGCTGGCGGAGGGCTCAGCGGTCGTAGCGGGCGACCAGCCGCCCCACGACCCCGCCCTTGGCCAGTCGATCGAGCCCCTCGGGGATGTCGTCGAAGCCGATGTCCGCCGAGGTGATCGTGAGATCCCCGTCGGCGATCATCTTCAGCACCGCGTCAAGGTGCTCGCGCTTACCCAGGGTCGTGGACCCCTGGAGCGTGATGGCCCGGGTGATGAAGTCGAAGGACGGGAAGTCGAACTCGAGCTTGCCCATGCCGACCAGGACGACCTTGCCGCCGAACTTCACGGCGTCCAGGGCCTTGATGGTCGTCTCGCCGAAGCCGGCGAAGTCGATGACCACGTCCAGGTCCTCACCGGCCAGCTCACTGACGTCCTTCACTACGCGGGAGACGCCCCGGTCCCTGGCCTCCTGCCAGGCCTCCTCGCGCGGTTCGATGCCGATGACCTCGGCCCCCTGCACCACCGCGATCCGGGCGCCTGTCATGCCCAAGCCGCCCAGGCCCAGGATCCCGACGCGCATGCCCCTCTCGACTCCGCCGTGGACGACCACGCCGGAGTAGGAGGTCACCCCGGCATCGGTGGCCGCCGAGGCCTGGGACCACTCGACGCCGGCCGGCTTGTGCACGAGCATCTCGACGTTGCCGATCACGTATTCTCCGTAGCCGCCGTCGCGGGAGACACCCGGGGCGTCCGTGGCCTTGACGGCCTGGGCCACCTCGTCCCCGACCTTGAACTCGGTGACGCCCTCGCCGACCTCTTCGATGGTCCCGGAAACCTCATGGCCCAGGACGATCGGCAGGTCCACGATGATGGGGATGACGCCTTCCCGGTAGCCGACGTCGCTGTGGCACAGCCCGGCGGCAACGACCTTGATCAGGACCTCACCCGGTCCCGGCGTCGGCTTCTCGCGCTCCTCGAACCTCAAGTCAGCGTCGACTCCGTCCATCACCCAAGTTTTCACAGCTGCTCCTTCGTCGTGTGTGTTCTCTCCGGTCTACCATGTTCCGTCCCGGCGGGGGCAGTGCTCCGGCGGACGACGCCGGCCCGGCACCCCGGTGCGATTCCTCGCGGGGGTGCCGGGCCGGCGTCGTACATTCTGACCGGCATGGCCGGTCAGATCGGGTCAACTCATGTCAGGGCAGCGTGACCGTCTCTGCTTCGGTGTCCAGGGACTTCGTCTTGGTCTCCGGGGCGATGATCAGGGCGATCAGCGTGAGCACGGAGGCGAAGGACAGGTAGTAGCCGACGTGGGCCACCGAGAAGTTCAGCACGAGCCACTGGGCCACGAACGGGGTCAGGGCGGCGCCGAGGATCGAGGAGACGTTGTAGGCGATGCCGGATCCGGTGTAGCGGGTGTTCGTGGGGAACAGCTCGGGCAACACGGCGGACATCGGACCGAAGGTCAGGCCCATGAGCGCCATGCCGACGATCAGGAAGATCATCATCTGCGTGGTGTTCAACTCGGAGCCCTCGCCGATCGAGCTGGCGCTGAGCCACCAGCCGAAGGTCAGACCGAAGAGGATCAGCAGGGAGGTGATGACGATCAGGGTGGGCTTGCGGCCGAACTTGTCCGCCAGCCAGCCGGCCACCGGCACGAAGGCGGCGAAGAACAGGATGCCGATCAGCTGCAGCACCAGGAAGTCCGCGTAGGGCACGCCCAGCCCGCTGGCGTCGGGGGAACTGATGGAGTAGGAGAGGATCCACGTGGTCATCAGGTAGAAGAGCACATACGTGGCCAGCATGATGAAGGTGCCCAGGATGAGCTCGCGCCAGTTCTTGCGGAAGACCTCGCTCAGGGGTGCCTTGACGCGCTCGTCATTGTCCACCGCGCGCTGGAACACCGGGGTCTCCTGCAGGCGCATGCGGACGTAGAGGCCCACAGCCACCATGACCAGGGACAGCAGGAACGGCAGGCGCCACACCCAGGTGAGGAACGGGCCCTCCATGTCAGGGTTCGTGGAGTCGTGGTTGAAGCTGAGGGTCAGGATCAGGAAGAGGCCGTTGGCCAGCAGGAAGCCGATCGGGGCACCGAGCTGGGGCCACATGGCCGCCCAGGCGCGCTTGCCCTTGGCTGCGGTCTCGGTGGCCAGCAGGGCCGCACCGGACCACTCGCCGCCGAGCCCGAGGCCCTGGCAGAAGCGCAGGATGGTCAGCATCACCGGGGCCCACAGGCCGATCTGGAAGTACGTCGGCAGCAGGCCGATGAGGAACGTGGCAATGCCCATGGTCAGCAGGGAGCCGATCAGAGTGACCTTGCGGCCGACGCGGTCACCGTAATGGCCGAACAGGATCGAGCCGACCGGGCGGGCGACGAAGGCAGCACCGAAGGTGGCCATGGAGGCCAGCAGGGCTGCACCCTCGTCACCGGCGGCGAAGAAGATCAGCGGGAAGACCGAGACCGCCGCGGTGGCGTAGACGTAGAAGTCGTAGAACTCGATCGTGGTGCCCATCAGGGAGGCGATCACCACGCGGGACCGGGGGACGCCCAGCTCCTTGGTGCCATCATCCTTGACATGGACCGCGTCGGTCCCGGGATCCGGGGTTGAGCTGTCTTGTGACAGGTCAGTGGACATGGTTGCTCCTCATGCAATGCAACGTCAGTGGTGTGCCGGCTCTTGGCCGGTGCGAAATGCGACCCGACGACTCTACGCGCGGGCGCCACCATGCGGACATCGAGTCCACATGGTGAGACGGTCTTGCTTGCAGGAGGAGCGGTCCTGCGAGTCCTAGTCCGTGATGGCGGCGATCGCCGCGCCGGCGGTGACCGTGGCGCCCACCTCGGCGCTCAACTCGGTGATGGTCCCGGACTTGTGCGCGGTCAAGGGCTGCTCCATCTTCATCGCCTCGAGCACCACGATCAGGTCGCCTTCGGCCACGGCATCCCCGACGCCGGCCGCGACCTTGACGATCGTGCCCTGCATCGGTGAGGTCAGGGTGTCCCCATTGGCTCCCGCAGCGGTGGCGCCCCGGGTGCCGCGGGACTTGCGGCGGCGGGATCCGGCCTTGGCGCCGGTGGCCACGGTGGAGATGGCACCCAGGATGGCGGGCAGGGTGACCTCGACTCGCTTGCCGTTGACCTCCACGGTCACGGAGCGGCGGTCCTCATGCTCCTCCTCCGCGTCTCCGGGAGTGCCCGGAGTCCCGGAGAACGGGGCGATGGTGTTCTCGAAACCGGTCTCGATCCACCGGGTGTGCACGGTGAACGGGCCTCCGTCCTCCGGTGCGAAGGCCGGGTCCGAGACCACGGCGCGGTGGAACGGCAGGACGGTGGGCATGCCGGCGACCTGCATCTCGGCCAGGGCGCGGCGGGAGCGCTGCAGGGCCTGCTCCCGAGTGGCGCCGGTGACGATCAGCTTGGCCACCATGGAGTCGAAGGCGCCGGTGATGGTCTCGCCTTCCTCCACGCCGGCGTCCACGCGGACGCCCGGGCCGGAGGGCAGGCGGAAGCGGGTCAGGGTGCCGGGGGAGGGCATGAAGCTCTTGCCGGCGTCCTCGCCGTTGATGCGGAACTCGAAGGAATGACCCCGCACTTCCGGATCGCCGTAGCCCAGGTCCTCGCCGCGGGCGATGCGGAACTGCTCCCGCACCAGGTCCAGCCCGGTGACCTCCTCGGAGACGGGGTGCTCCACCTGCAGACGGGTGTTGACCTCGAGGAAGGAGATGGTGCCGTCCGTGCCCACGAGGAACTCGCACGTGCCCGCGCCCACGTAGCCGGCCTCCACCAGCAGTGCCTTGGAGGAGTCGTACAGCCGCTGCTGCTGCTCGGCCGTCAGGAAGGGGGCCGGTGCCTCCTCGACGAGCTTCTGGTTGCGGCGCTGCAGCGAGCAGTCGCGAGTGGACACCACCACCACATTGCCGGCGGCATCGGCCAGGCACTGGGTCTCCACGTGGCGCGGGGCGTCCAGGAAGCGTTCCACGAAGCACTCCCCACGGCCGAAGGCGGCGGTGGCCTCCCGGACGGCGGAGTCGAACATCTCGGGAATGTCCTCGCGGCTGCGGACCACCTTGATGCCGCGGCCGCCGCCACCGTGGGCGGCCTTGATGGCCAGGGGGAGCCCGTGGGTGTCGGCGAAGGCGAGGACCTCGTCCGCGTTCGCCACCGGATCGGCGGTGCCGGGCACCAGTGGGGCGCCGACCTTCTGGGCTAGGTGGCGGGCGGAGACCTTGTCCCCCAGTTGCTCGATGGCGGCGGCCGGCGGGCCGATCCACACCAGCCCGGCGGCCTCGACCGTGCGGGCGAAGTCGGCGTTCTCGGACAGGAAGCCGTAGCCGGGGTGGACGGCATCGGCGCCGGAGGCCTGGGCGGCAGCGAGGATCTTGTCCACCACGAGGTAGGAGTCGGCAGCGGAGGCCCCGCCCAGGGCAATGGCGTCGTCCGCCATCCGCACGTGCAGGGATTCGCGGTCCGGCTCCGCGTAGACGGCCACGGCGCTGAGTCCCTCGTCATGTGCCGCGCGGATGATGCGGACGGCAATCTCCCCGCGGTTGGCCACGAGCACCCGCGAGAACGGGCGGGCTGCGGTGGTGGCGGTCGGCGTCGGCTGGGACATCGGGGCGGGACTCCTTCATGAGCGTCGGCGCAGGCGGTCTGCGAGGGGCCGGACCCGACCTGATGCCGGGGCAGCCCACCTGCCGAGCCTAGACGTGGCGGTGGGTTTCCTACAGGATCCGGGGCGTTTTCCCCGCGCCGCACGGCATCGGTTGTAGGAATCCCACAACCATCCGCAGGTTACCGGCCAGGGGAGGGTACGGGCCCGGTGCGAGCGCGCCGGTGCGTCACCACCGCCAGGATCATGATCGCCAGGCCCACCACGGTCAGTGCCGTCCCGAGCAACGCCGGCGAGCGGTAGCCGAGCCCGGCGTCCACCACCACGGCACCGAGGAAGGCGCCGAGGGCGTTGGCGAAGTTGAAGGCGGCATGGTTCATGGCCGCGCTGACCGAGGGGGCATCGCCGCTCTCGCGCAGCAGGCGCACCTGCAGGGCGGTGGTGAAGAGGGAGCCGGCGACGCCGAGCAGCAGCACGCAGGCGATGGTGACGGCGGGGACGTGCGCCAGGGTGGCGAAGGCCAGCAGGACCAGCCCCAGGCTGATGACGCCGCCCACGGCGGACTTCTCGATCGAGCGGTCCACGAGCGGGCCGGCGATGAGGGAACCGAGGGTCATGCCGACACCGAAGCAGACGAGCACCCAGGGGACGGCGGACTCGGACAACCCGGTGAGATCGGTCATCGTCGGCGCCGATGCCGAGGAAGGCCCCGTGGGGCAGCCCGGTGATGAAGCGGGAGACCAGCATCCACGGCAGCGACGGTGTCAGGGTGCTGCCGATACTGCCGATCACGAACAGGGCGGCCAGCCCCAGCAGCAGGCGCCGGCGTTCCATGCGGGCGGTTAGGGCGTCGATGAGGGGTGCGCCGATGACCACGCCGATCGCGTAGAGGGACACCGCGTGGCTCGCCTCATCCGAAAAGGGGACCAGGCCGTGTGAGAACAGGCACACCGCAAGCTCAGGCGCGGCCTGCCTCCCACAGGGAGGCCAGCGAGACCCCGAACTCCGCCAGCAGGCTGCGCAGGGTGGAGACGGACAGGCCGATCACGGCATTCGGGTCCCCCTCCACCGCGGTGACGAAGGCGGCTCCGCGGCCGTCGATCGTGAAGGCCCCGGCGCACTGCAGGGGCTCGCCCGTGGCCACGTACGCGGCGATCTCCTCCTCGTCGACGTCGGCGAAGCTCACCGCCGCGCTCGACAGCGCCCCGGTGGCCGGACGTGCGAGCGGGGCGCCGCCGTCGGTCCCGGACAGGGGGCCGGACTCGCCAACATCACGGCTGGAGATGCCGCGGTTGTCCACGACCCAGTGGCCCGTGTGCAGGTGGCCGGTGCGACCGGACTGCGCCCGCCAGCGCTCCAGGGCGACCTCGGGTTCCCAGGGCTTGCCGTAGGCCACGCCGTCCAGCTCGAACACCGAGTCGCAGCCGATCACCAGGGCGCCGGACGCCTCGGGATGTCCGGCGACGTCCTCGGACTTGGCCCGGGCCAGCAACTGCGCGGTCTCAGCCGGGCTGGCCAGCGGATACTCCGCGGCGATCGCGTCCTCGTCCACGTCGGAGACCACCACGGTGAACGGGAGACCGGCGGCCTCGAGGATCCGGGCCCGGGACGGCGAGGCCGAGGCCAGCACCAGCCGCGGTACCGGCGCCCCGCCGTCGTGCTCCTGACGGTCAATGGCCTCAGGTCCGGGCGCCGGAGCAGCGCTCACCCGAGTGCCCGCATCACCGCTCACCCGAGCGCCCGCTTCACCGCTCATGCCATCGCCTGGCGCAGGGTGTCCAGCCCCATGGAGCCCAGGCGCAGGGCCCGGGTGTGGAAGGCCTTGAGGTCGAACGCGTGACCCTGCGCGGCGGCGCGGTCGGCGTGCTCGGCGCGGATCTGCTCCCAGATGCGCTGGCCCACCTTGTAGGAGGGTGCCTGCCCCGGCCAGCCGAGGTACCGGACGAACTCGAACCGGATCTGACCCGGGGAGTCGTTGAGGTGCTTCGTCAGGAACGCGAACCCCTGCTCCGGGGTCCACACGCCGCCGCCCTCGGACGCCGGGGCCTCGAAGCCGCAGTGCACGCCGATGTCGAACACCACCCGGGCCGCCCGCATCCGCTGGGCGTCCAGCATGCCGAGGTGGTCGCCCGGATCCGTGAGGAAACCGAACTCGTCCATGAGCTTCTCGGCGTACAGGGCCCAGCCCTCACCGTGCCCGGAGGTCCACAGCCCGTTGCGCCGCCAGTCGTTCAGCTCGTCCTGGGCCAGCATGGCGGTGCCGATCTGCAGATGATGGCCCGGCACGCCCTCGTGGTAGACGGTGGTGGTCTCCTGCCAGGTGGTGAAGGAGTCCTCCCCGGCGGGCACGGACCACCACATGCGGCCGGGCCGGGAGAAGTCGTCCGAGGGGCCCGTGTAGTAGACGCCGCCCTCCTGCGTGGGGGCGATCATGCACTCGACCCGGTCCATCGGGGCGGGGATCTCGAAGTAGCGGGTCATCTCCTGCAGCGCGGTGTCGGTGACGCCCTGCATCCAGTCCCGCAGCGCCGCGGTGCCCTGCAGCCGGCGGGCCGGATCCGCGTTCAGGATCGCGCGGGCCTCGTCGATGGTGGCGCCGGGCTGAATCCGCTCGGCATCGGCCTGCTGGGCCTCGACAATCCGCGCGAGGTCCTCCTGCCCCCACGCGTACGTCTCCTCCAGGTCGATCCGGGCGCCCAGGAACTCCTGCGAGTACAGCTCGTAGAGCTCCCGCCCGACGGCGTCCCGTTCCGGTGCGCTGCCCCGCACCTCCTCCTTCAAGACGTCCGCCAGCCCCTGGTAGGCGGTCCCGGCCCGGAACGCCTGGGCCTTCAGTTCGCTGAGCAGGGAGGAGGGAACGACGCCGACCGCGGACGCGCGCTCGACCAGCCCCGGGAAGAAGCCGCCGGGAGCGGAGTGGGCCTCAGCCTGCTCGATGACGATGTCGACCTGGCGCTGGGCGGCGACCTGGCCGGCGTCGCGCGATGCCCGCAGGGACTCGGCGTATCCGGCCAGGGCAGCGGGCAGATTGGCCAGCCTACCGGTGATCTGGGCCCAGTCCTGCTCGGTCTCCATCGGCATCAGGTCCAGGATGCTGCGGATCTCCTGGGCCGGGGAGGCCAGGTTGTTCAGCTCAGTGCGGCCGGTGGCATGGATCCGGCGTTGCAGCCCCACCCGCTCGTGCAGCGCGTCGACGGTGACCCGGTCCACGTCATCGGCCGGGGAGAGCCGGTCCAGGTCCTCCAGCAGTACCCGGTTCAGCTCGTCCTCGGTGGCCGAGCCCGCGGGGGAGTAGTCCGCGTACTCGGTCTCGTGGCCGGGGTGGCCCAGCGCGGTGGCCTCCTCGGGGTGCAGGGCGAGGAGGTCGGCGAAATAGCGGTTGGCCAACGCGTCGATGTCACTGGGCTGGCGAGTCTCACGTGCAGAGTCGGTCATGGCAGAACACTACTCGGGGCATGCGGTGGGGCATGTCTCCCTGCTCCTACGAGGCCGGTTGCAGTCCGCGGAGGATGAGGGCCAAGCCATCGCGGAAGAGGGCGGCCCAGCGGGCCCTGGGTAGACATGTCTCCCTGCTGCGGTGGAAAATATGAGGCTCGGACGTGGCCGCCGGGTGAGCCGTTGAAGACCCATGGCGTCGTGCGCTGGCATCAATCGAGGAGTCGAATGACATGGCCAAGGTCATCGGAGATATCAGTGTCAGCATCGACGGCTTTGTGGCCGGCCCCGATGCCGGCCCTCACGCCGGTCTGGGCGACGGCGGAGATCAGATTCATGCCTGGGTGTTCGCGGGCGAGGAAGCCGACCAACAGGCTTTGAACCGCGCCGCCGAGGCCGGAGCGGTCATCATGGGACGCAACGTGTTTGACGTTGTCAACGCGCCGGACGGCTGGAAAGAGGGCATGGCGTACGGTGCCGACCGTGACGCTCGACCGCCCCTCTTCGTCGTCACCAGTACCCAGCCCGATCCTCCCCGGATCGCATCCCTGTACGAGGTCACCTTTGTCACCGCCGGCCTCCGGGCTGCCGTGGATCAGGCGCGTGCGGCCGCTCAAGGTCGAGACGTATACGTCATGGGTGGGGGCGCGGCGGTGAGGGGCTGTCTCGAAGCCGGGCTGCTCGACCAGCTGCGCCTCCATCTGTCGCCGATCATCATGGGCGTGGGCATCCCACTCTTCGATGGGATGTCGCCGCGACAGCTCAAACAGGCCGACGTCTCCGTCTCGACCAGCGCCGTTCATATCACCTACGACGTCCTCTGACCCCATGGGTGCGGCATGGCGTCCTCCTCGTGAAACGAGCCCATGATGACTCGGCTGAGGACGGTCTTCCCAACTAGTGGTCCCCTCTGGAATTTGACAGGATGTGGCCATGCGCACCCATGTCGGTCTCCTGCGCGGCATCAACGTCGGAGGGCGCAACCGGTTGGCGATGTCGGATCTGCGCGAGATCGTGAGAGGACTCGGCTTCAGTGATGTCGTGACCTACATACAGAGCGGAAACGTGGTGTTCAGCTGCGCCGAGGCTGATGGCACGAAACTGGCCACCACGCTCGAAGACGCGATTGCTGATCGGTCAAACGTGCGAACCGGTGTGGTCGTGCTGTCTCGACCGCAGCTGAGGTCAGTGGTGGCGGACAACCCCTACCCGCAAGAGACCAACCCGAAGTTCCTGCACGTGGTGTTCCATCGAGACGAGATCAGCCCCGCCACAGCCGAGACCGTGACCGCAGCTGTGCAGCGAGCCCGGGACAAGGGCAGTCGCGACGACGCCACCGTGATCGGTAGCTCCCTGTACCTCCGTACCCCGGATGGCCTGGGTCGTAGTGTGCTGGCGACCGAACTGTCCCGACCACCGGCCGCTACGGCCACGGACGTGGTCAACACGATGCGCAACTGGGCAACGGTCACTCGGCTGATGGCGCTTCTCGACGATTGACTCACACCACCACCTTGCCAAGGTGAACCGGACGCTTAAGTACGACGCTCAGCCGGGATTGAGGGGGCCTCTTCGAACAACGATCCTCGAAAGGACGGACTCACCATGGAGTCTGGAGAAGTGCCTCAACTCTCATGCACGGCCCGCCCGACAAGCTGCCTTAATCAGCGTGGCCAACCTCAGGTGGAGGCGACTTCACCCTCGTGCCGAACATGAGTGAAGCGAGCGTCAATAAGGCGCACTCGGGGCTCCACCATGTCTCCTTCGGCATCGCTCATCTCTCCGTACCGCTAGCTTGATCTGATTCCAGTCGCGCATCTCCGTTCCAGCCGGCGCTGACGCTTGGCCACGACCATCGGCTCGAACGTGCCAGCGCGGGCATATGGGCCATGGTTCGCGCCCGCAAGGGGATGGAGAGCTCTATGGGGCAGATGCGGGGCTTGGCCGTACCCCGGAATACTGCGTGTGGATATCTCCATCGACCAGGCGCCAGCAAAAGTCATTCATCTCGGCCGCAGCGGGAGCATGTTCAGCGAGGATGCCCGCCACTACCGCCGGCATGTCGTGCGGGATGTCACCGCTCGCGCACCGACGCACGTAGGCATTGCGTGCAGCTAGATCGCCTCTGGTCGACACAGGCAACTCACACACCGTGGTGACTATCCAATTCACGATTCGCATCGCCGCGTAGTCGGCATCGTGGTCGACGTTGCTCGCAACGAAGTCACGCTCCGCGTTGGAGAGGTCAAATCGCGGCGATGTGGCCAGCCCGAGGTCAACGAGGTAGATCTGATCGTCGTCGGCCCGCATATTGCCGAAGTGTCCGTCCATGTGCAGCATCTGGCGGCGACGCAGGAACGCGACAGCCTCGAATAGCTGGCGCTCGATCGTCTCGGCGCTGGCCAGCGGGTCATTCAGCCAGTCGACCAAGCGGTCAGGGAGGTGCTCAAGAAAGAGCACAAGGCTGAAACTTGCGTCGGCCAACTCCTCGAAGCGGGTCCGGACCGCCGGGTCCCCTCCGAACTGGGCAACCACCGCCTCGATGTCCTGATGCTCTGGTGCGGTGGGCGGGCGGCCCGGAAGTACCCGCCAGTGATGCAGCAGGGCGAAGGCCTCGGACTCACCACAGAGGACTCCCTCGGTGACAGTGACGTTCGCGGCCAGCTCACGCCACGCGTTGAAGCCTGGGCCTGCGAGGCGGTGCATGCCGTACTGACAGGAGGCCGCCAGGTCAAACAGGTTTGCGGTGCTGTGCGGATGCGCCAGTTCACGGTCAGTGATCGGAACACGTTTAGCGAACACCGTGACGTCGTCGACGTCGAGCACCGAGGTATCACCGCCCGCGCCCACAGCACTGATGGGTACAGCATGAAGGAGCGCGGCCAGCTCGTCGTCGTCGCGGGCGGCGAGCGAAGCCGACACAAGGTCGTGATGGACACGTCGGGTGTTGAGCATGACGCCATTCTGCCCGCCACGAAGGATCAGCTCCAGGCACGGCGACAGGCCGCAGATTGTCTGCGGAGATACGTCCAACAGCACTTCACGGCAGAGGATGCAATAGCTGTGACTCGACATCGCCGATCAGGGATCCCCTTACGGAACACCTCTGACGTCACCTAGGAATCCGTGAAGCCCACTTCTGACATCAGTGCCGTCGACCTCTGAACCTGACACATGGTGTCAGAATCCGCCGGATCACAATCGGTCGTTTATGAACACATACAGACTGGCGGGAAGGAAAAAGTGCAGCGCCAGCCATGACGGGGCACATCTGTCCCCTTTCGACGAGGCCGGATATTGGTTGCCCGTGTGGTTTACGGGCCGGCCCGAGAAATGGCGGCCCGGATGTGTGGACCGATTTGGAGTAAGACGCGCTGCGCAGCGCCGCAGAGTGATCCTATCGGTGACGACCCTATTGCATGCGCTTTGAACGGCGCTGGGCTTCACGCCGCAACTCGGCCGAGCGGTAGCGTCAATGGTCATTTGATAGTGCCCGGGCCCGGTTAGGGGCAATGCCGTTTGGTTAGGGTCGGCAGGGTGATGTCAACCCGTGTCCCGGCGTGGCGTCCAGGAGGATAGGCGCAGCCCTTGTTAAAAAGTGAATC
>NZ_JBFBLI010000024.1:0-12156 GCF_040702545.1 Citricoccus sp. NPDC079358 | reverse complement strand
CGATCCCTGTCCTCGGTCAGCCAGGCGGGGATGGTCAACAATCTCAACGACGGGCTGGCCTGGGGGCTGTTCCCGGTGCTGTTCGCCGCGGCCGGGCTGTCCCTGGGCCAGATCGGAATCCTCGCCGCGGTCTATCCGGCCGTGTGGGGTGCCGGACAGTTGGCCACCGGTGCCCTGTCGGACCGGTGGGGCCGCAAGGGGTTCATCGTGGCCGGGATGCTCACCCAGGCCCTGGCCCTGGCCCTGATCGCTGCCGGCTCCGGATTCGGGGCATGGTTGGTGGCCATGGTGCTGCTCGGGGCGGGAACGGCGATGGTCTACCCCACCCTGCTGGCCGCCATCGGCGACGTCGCCCACCCGGCCTGGCGGGCCCGGTCGGTGGGCATCTACCGGCTCTGGCGTGACGGGGGCTTCGCCGCCGGCGCCGTGATCGCCGGCCTGGTCGCCGACGCCTTCGGTATCCCCACAGCGGTCACCGTCGTCGCGGTGATGACCGCGGCCTCCGGCACCGTGGTGGCAGTGCGCATGCGGGGGCGCGACCACACCCCCGGACTTTCCCTGCCCGCCGCCACCCGCCATCTCAGGAGCCCTCGCCCATGACCACCACCGTCCCGGATCTGCACGCCGTCCAATCCCGGACCGTGCGCGCCCTGTCGATCGCGCAGGTCTTCTCCGGACTGGGCAACGGCTCGACCCTGGCCCTGGGTTCGATCCTGGCCGTGGACCTGGCCGGCTCCGAGGCCTGGGCCGGATCGGTGAACACCGCCCTGACCCTGGGCACCGCCGCCACCGCGATCCCGCTATCGCAATTGGCCCTGGCGCGCGGACGCCGAGCGGCCCTGACCACGGGGCTGAGTGCGGCCATCATCGGGGCCGGGCTGATGGTCGCCGCCGTCCTCACTTCCGGGTTTCCCCTGTTGCTGGGCGGAGCCTTCCTCGTCGGTCTCGGCTCGGCGGTCAACCTGCAGGCCCGCTTCGCGGTCACCGATCTGGCCGTCCCGGCTCGCCGCGGCCGGGATTTGTCCCTGGTGGTCTGGGCGATCACCATCGGGGCGGTCGCCGGGCCGAACATGGTCGGCCCCGGAGCCGTCCTGGCCGGTTGGCTGGGCATCCCCGCCCAGGCCGGCCCGTTCGTGATCTCCGCGGCCGGCATGGTCCTGGGTGCGGGCATCATCGCGGTGTTTTTGCGTCCGGATCCGCTGCTGACCTCCCGGACCCTGGACGGGGGCGCCCCCGCGCGCTCGGGGCCCACCGCCAGCAGGAACCCGTGGCGGGCCGGTTGGCAGATCCTGCGTGCCCATCCCACCGCGGCCGCGGCGGTGACCGCCGTGGTCGCCGCCCACGCGGTGATGGTCGCGGTGATGTCGATGACCCCGCTGCACATGCAGCACCAGGCCGGGGCCACGGCCGGGCACCTGGACACCATCGCGCTGATCGGGTTCACCATCTCTCTGCACATCGCCGGCATGTACGCCCTGTCCCCGGTGATGGGATGGCTCACCGACCGCCTCGGTCCCACCCCCACCGTGCTGACCGGCATGGGCACCCTCATCACCGCCGTCGCCCTGACCGGACTGGCGCCGGGGCACATGGGGGCGGTCACCGCCGGACTGGTCCTGCTGGGTCTGGGTTGGTCCGCAGTCACCGTGGCCGGCTCCACCCTGTTGGTGTCCTCCCTGGCCCCGGCCCAGCGGGTCCCGGCCCAGGGCTTCTCCGACGCCACCATGTCCCTGGCCGGGGCCGTCGGGGCTGCGGCCGCCGGGCCGGCCATGGGCTTGATCGGCTACCCCGGTGTCAGCGCCCTGGCCGCTCTGTTGGTCATCGCCGCCACGCTTGTCCTTCTCGGCCTGAGCCGCGCCAGTCACTGAGACCCCTGCCGCCGCCTTTGCGGACGGGTCGCTGCCCCTCGAGGTCCACAGGAGGTATATCGAGACGCCTAAGGTGAGATCAGGCGGGCCCACCACCTGGCCGCAGCCTCATGCCCGTAGCGAAGGAGTGCTCATGCATCGCACCGTCGTACATCTCAACGACGCCGATCCGACGAAGATTCAAGCTGTATTGCAGAACGTCACCAACCTCTATACGGCGCTGGGCCCCGATCTGCGGGTGGAGCTGGTGGCCCACGGTCCCGGCATCGCCGTGGCCACCGAGCCGGTCGGCGAGCTGTTGCCCGGCCTGTTGGAGGCCGGCCTACAGGTGCGCGTTTGCCAGAACACTCTTACCGCCCGCGGCCTTACGCCAGATCGGATTCACCCTCAGGCCACTGTCGTGCCCTCCGGGATGGCCCATCTGGTAATCCGCCAGAGTGAGGGGTGGTCCTATCTGCATCCGTAAGCCGGGCCCGGTGATGGCGTCATCGGGTGCGGCCTTGGCCGCTGCGAGCCGGTCCTGTGCGACGGGCTGTTGCGCCGGTGTCTAGTCCTTGTTGACCGCACCGGGCTGGGCTGGGAGAACTAGTGGCTGGTGCGCCCTCGGGTGGAGGTGAGCACCGGGGCCAGGGCGCGGTCGGCGATCATGCCGGTGGCCACGGAGAACACGGCTTTGTGCAGGACGTCGACCACCTGCTCACGCACCGGCCAGGTGGTCGGCGGGGCACCGACCCCGGTGGCGTTCTCGATGGTCTGGTCGAAGCCCAGTCTCACGACGGTATGCCAGGCATTGGCATGGGCCCCGCGGATCCCGGTGACCGCCCAGATTCCGCGCAGGGCACCGAGGGTGGCGGCGGTGGAATAGTGCATCAAATGGTTCCACACCACCGGCCGGTCCGTGTCGCCGGGGTGCTGCCCGACCAGGGTCAAGAGTGCCCGGGCTGGCACGTAGGAGTTCGGTCGGTGGGTGATGGCCTGTTCGATCTTCTCACCCACCACCATCACTACCCCTCCGGCCAGGCCGGCCGCCGCACCGGTGCCAGCCGCCTGCAGGATGCCGCTGAGTCGTGATGACATGCTCATTCCTCCGCTTCGTTCAGTGTTCTCTGTCTACCTGGAGATCTCGAGTGCTCTGGGGTCCGGATGGAGAGTCCGCTACGGATTTGGGTCGGGTGGCTGAGTACCACCCGGCGAAGAGCAGCACGATCAACACCACGTCGACGGCATCCCCGCCGTAGTACATCAGTTGCGCCCCTGCCTGGCCGTCCGTGACCTCGACTCCGGCCGGCGGATGGGCGTAGAGCCATTTGGCCAGGATCGGGTGAGCGGCGATGAAGGCGATCAGCACCGCTGAGCGCACGGGAACCGAGGCCCGGTGCGGGTCCGGGTCCACCCCCACCAGGGAGGCGGTGAAGAGGTAACCAGCTAGGAAGATGTGGGCGTGCACCAGCCCGTGGATCAGTGCCGAGGTATGCATCAGTTGATACAGCTCGGTGCTGTAGAGCACCCACAGCCCACCGGCGTTGAGCACGGCCGCGACCATCGGGTGGGTGATGATCCGGACGTAGCGGCTGCGCAGCAGCCGAGTCAGTGACCGGGCCCGGGCCACCGGCACAGCCCGCAAGATCAGGGTGACAGGCGCGCCCAGGACCAGCAGCAACGGGGCTAGCATCCCAAGCAACAGATGCCCCAGCATGTGGGCAGTGAAACTGGTGTGAGCGGCCGCGGCGACCGGGCCGAGGAGCCCGGCCCCGGCGCAGACCAGACCGGCGTACCAGGCCACGGTCCGGCGCACCGGCCACGGGCTGCGGCCCCGGGCCGCCCACAGGCAGGCCGCATAACCAACCGCGGCTGTCACCAGGGCGAGGACGACCACAGCATCAAAGAGCGCCCACCCCCAGGCCTCGGTCCCCAGGACCGGGCCATGACCGGCGCCACTGTGCCCGCTACTGTGGTCGTGATCCCTCACCAGACACTCAGTCCGTGACGCCGGTCGGCCGGGTGCGCCAAAGGATGAGAACCCCGATCATCAACAACAACACCGCCGAGCCGATCCACGCGATGTCATAGGGCAGCAGGTCCACTCCGTAGCGGACCTGGTGGATTCGCAGCACCTTGTGATCGACTACCCCATCGAAGAGCTGAAAGAACCCGACCCCGGCAATCACTGCCCCTGTCCAACGCTTCCAGACCACCTCGGTCCGACGTCGAACGTCGGCCAGCAGAAACAGTCCCCAGATGGTGATGAACCACCCGAAGGCGTGGAAGAACCCATCTGCGGTCAACGCCACCTGCGTGGTGGACAGATCGTAGAAGTGATGCCACTGCAGGCCCAGGTGAAAGATGAACAGGTCGATCATCGACGCCGCGATCCCACATCCGAACAGGAACCCCGAGGCCACCGTGCGCCGGTCCAGGGTGGTCCCGGATCCCCGGCGCGCCTCGGGTGCTGCACCCCGGCCTGCACTCGTCTCAGCAGCAGACATCCAGACCTCCCAGCATCGCGGCCCCTGTGGCCATTGTTTCCCTTACCAGTGGGCCCCTCAACAACTCCATCGCTTCTTCACTCCCCTGCGCATGGCCGCGCTCAACGCGTCGCCCCGCGCAGGGCATCCTCGGGGTTCACTTCTTTGGTGGACGCCACGAAGTCCCCGCGGAGGGCTTTGAGGGCATACTTTTCCAGCTCGATCTCCTTACGGGTGCGTACCCTCAGGCGGCGGAAAAGGAACACAGGCGGGCACCACCCCTGGATGGCATGCTGGAAAAGGAACGGTAAGACAACACCAGGCAGCAGCAGCCACTTCCGGCTGACGGTAGCGCCGAGCACGGTGCCCACGAAGGCCAGGGACGAGGCATTGAGCTCCAGCACTCGCTCGATGTCCCATTCGCGTTCCAGTTCGTCGATGCGCACGGAGATTTCCCCGGCGGACGCCTCGGCGTAGGACTCCACGCGCTGCTTGATCTTCCGGTCCAGGCCGACCTGGGTGCCCTCCGGAGTGACTGCGCGCACCGGGTCGGACATCTCAAGGGGCGTGTGCTGATCCGCCATGGCCGTCCTTTCACTCGATCATCGCCCTTCGCTTGGGTGGGACTTGACGGAGATCGCAATTACGGGGTCGGGAGAGCTTCAGCACCGCTACCGCCTCGTAACGTCAGGTATCGGCCACCCTACCCACCGGCTCCTCCCGGGTGAACTCCCGGTCACCAGCAAATCCCTGGCGAACGGGGCACGCCCGCTAAGACGCGCGTTCGACCGCACGCCCCCACTTGCATACCCAGGGGGGTATGCAATACGGTAGGGGGTATCCGGAACGCCGGAACCCGAACTTTCGCTCCCGACCCGCAGGAGGAATCATGCTTCTCGAGCGCATCTACGACGAGGACCTGGCCCAGGCCAGCTACCTGATCGGCTGCCAGGCCACCGGCGAGGCCCTCGTCGTCGACCCCCGCCGCGACATCCGGCAGTACCTGGAGCTGGCCGCCCACCACGGCATGCGGATTACCGTCGTGGCCGAGACCCACATCCACGCCGACTTCCTCTCCGGCACCCGCGAACTCGCCGCGGCCACCGGCGCCACCCTCTACGTTTCCGGCGAGGGCGGGGAGGACTGGGCGTATGGCTTTGACGCCGAGCTGCTGCGTGAGGGCGACACCATCGCTCTGGGCAACATCACCGTCAGCGCCCGCCACACCCCCGGCCACACCCCCGAGCACCTGTCTTACCTGGTCACCGATGGGGCCTTCACCGACGAGCCCGGCTACTACCTGACCGGGGACTTCGTGTTCTCCGGTGACGTGGGTCGCCCGGATCTGCTGGACGAGGCCGCCGGGGCCCAGGACACCCGCTTCGCCGGGGCCAAGGACCTGTTCGCCTCCCTGAAGGAGGCCTTCCTGACCCTGCCGGACCACGTGCAGGTCTACCCCGGCCACGGGGCGGGCTCGGCGTGCGGCAAGGCCCTGGGCGCCCTGCCGTCCACCACGGTGGGCTATGAGCGCAAGTTCGCCTGGTGGGCCACCTACCTGGCCAACAACGACGAGCAGGGCTTCATCGACGAACTGCTCGAGGGCCAGCCGGACGCGCATGCCTACTTCGCCCGGATGAAGCGGCAGAACAAGGTCGGCCCGGCCCTGCTCGGTGAGCGCTCGGCCCCGCGCTCCTTCACCGCCGACGAACTGGCCCGAGGCCTGTCCGATGGCACCTTGGCACTCGTGGATACCCGCCCGGTGGATCAAGTGCACGCCGGCACCGTGCCCGGAGCCTTGAGCGTCCCGTCGCTGGGTAAGGCCGCCACCCACATCGGTTGGGCGTACGACCCGGAGGCCGATGACGCCGGCCTGGTCGTGCTGGCCGAGGATGCGCAGGCCGCCGCCGAGTACGGCGACCACTTCGTGCGCGTGGGCGTGGATGGTCTGGTCGGCTACACCCCGACCCTGGAAGGCCTGCCGGCATCCATCCCGCAGACCGTCGCCCCGGCCGAACTGGACGCCTTCCTGGCTGAGCATGACTCCGCCGTGCTGGTGGACGTGCGCAACCGCACCGAGCACTCCGAGGGCCATGTTCCCGGCTCCCGACAGCTCAACGCCGGCAAGGTGCTCTTCTACCAGGACGAGCTGCCCGCGAAGGACACCGGCCCGCTGGTGACCTACTGCCAGTCCGGGGTGCGCAACGCCGTGGCCGCCGCCGCCCTGCGCCGGACCGGTTACGACGTCGTCGAGCTTGAGGGCAGCTACGCCGCCTGGTCCGCCTGGAACACCGGACAGGACACCGCCCAGAACACCACCACAGTGCAGAACGAAACCTCAGGAGCCGCCCGATGACCGTAACCGCCACCGCACCTAAGACCCGTTCGGTCACCCCGGACGAGCTGCGCCAAAGACTGAACCAGGACCAGGACCTGATGGTCGTCGACGTTCGCACCCCGGGCGAGTTCGAGACCGTGCACATCCGCGGCTCCTACAACGTGCCGCTGGACCTGCTCACCGAGCACACCGATGACCTCGCAGAGCGTCTGGCCGGACACGTCGTGCTGGTGTGCCAGTCCGGCACCCGCGCCGGCCAGGCCCGGCAGAAGCTGCAGGCCGTCGGTTTCGAATCCGCAGAGGTGCTCGAGGGCGGTGTCGCCGCCTACGAGGCGGCCGGCGGAGACGACGTCGTGCGCCGGGGCAACCGGTGGGCCATGGACCGCCAGGTCCGCCTGACTGCCGGCACCCTGGTGCTGGCCGGCACCCTGGCCGGCCAGCTGGTGCACCGCCGCCTGGGCCTGGTGGCAGGGGCGATCGGCGCCGGCCTGGCCTACTCCGCCGCCTCTGACTCCTGCGCGATGGCCTCGATACTGTCCCGCATGCCGTGGAACCGCGTCGAGGCGGTTCCATCCCTGACCTCCTTCTTCGACCAGGTCCCCACCGCCCTGCAAGCCCGCTGAGCCGAGGTCCGGAAGGTTCTACCCATCCCTTCCAGACCCTCACCCCTAGACCCCCGACCGCGGGGGCACGCCCCCCTTCATCGCCCCCGCGGCCGGGCCCACCGTCTTCATCTGGGTCACCGATCCTCCCCGCCCGACCCCGTGCCTTCCGCCGGGCAGGAGCGCCCGCTTCGAAAGGAACCGACCATGTGCCGATCCGTCACCTGCCGCGTCTGCGGCAAGACCACCTGGGCCGGCTGCGGCCAGCACATCGACCAGGTCAGGCGCACCGTCCCGGCCGGGAACTGGTGCCCTGGCCACGACCGCACCGAAGCGCCGACCAGCACCCGGCGCCCCGGCCTCCTGGCCCGCCTGTTCGGGCGCTGACGCCCCCCAGCACCCATGCCGCCCGCGGCTGAGGCCCTACCGGCTGTGTCCGGTAGGGCCTCAGTCGCCGAAGAACCCGTGGTGTACCCGGTGAAAAGATGCCTATCGGCGGGCAGGGTGCCCCCGGTCACTTTCAACCAGAGGCGCCCGGTTCAGGGACGAGGGTGACGATGAGGTGACGTGACCCCTTGCCCACAAACAGCGCGGCCCCCTCTGCGGTGAGGTGCGCCGGGACGAGGATGGTGCCGGTCCCGGTGGGGTCGTAGGCGTCGGCGACCTCGCCGGTGATGACGTTGTGCACCCGGACTGCTTCGTCGTCCCGCAGGTAAACCAGGGCCCCGCCAAGCGCGGCGAGACGAGTGTCGCTGGCGACGGTGAATGACCACAATTGCTGACCGTCCCGGGTCGCATGCAGGCCGGCCTCGTCCAGAATGACGACGGCGCCCGTACCAGGGTCCGCGGCGGCGTCGCGGGCCGTGTCGCTGAGGATGGCGCCGTTACGCAGATCAATGAGCAAACCCCGGGAGTGCTCGGTCTCCAGCAGGACCAGCCCGTTCGCGGCGGCTGCAGTCCCGGAGGAGTCCACGGCGGCGATGACCTCACCGTGCTCGGCCAACGGGATGCTCCAGAGTTCTTGGTCATCGGCGATGTCCAGTGCGGTGAGGGTGTGGTCTCCGCTGACGAGCACCGTCCCGTGGTATTCGCCGACGACCCGGTCGGAGGAGTCGGATATCGAGGGCACGGCGCGGCCGGTGGTTGAATCCAGGACCGTGCGCGACCTCACCCTCGCCGCCGGATCCTCGGATGGTCGAGCGAAGACGAGGCCGGGCCCCACCTGGGGACCGGGAACCTCCACGGGACCCCACACGTGTTCCCCGGTAGCCAACACGTAGGCCGTCGCGGTGACCGTGTCGGGCTCGGTGCCGGATCCCTGGTGGGCGTCCGTGAGCACGGCCAGTGAACGCCCGTCGGCGTCGGCGGTGAGCGCGAACCCGGTGTCCTCAGCGGGGCGCTCGGCCACCCACCGCACTTGACCGTGGACATCGACAGCGGAGAACCGCCACAGAGCCTCCTGTTCTGCGACCCCCACGAAGATGCCGTCAGCGTATTGCGGGGCGCTGGTCCACCCGGGGTCCACCACCCTCAACCCCGTGAAGGGTGTGGGCAGCCGCAGGGCACGGGTATCCACCGCGGGCAGCGGCTCCTCGGCCGGATGCGGGTCCCGCACCGGCTCCGGTAGCCCACCAGCGCACCCGGTCAAGGCCAGAACCACGGCCATGATGAGAGCCAGGGCCCGGAGGCCACGGATCATGATCCGCCCACTGGGCGGGTGCCTGCCGTGGAGCGGTCGCGCCGTCGTCGCCGCGCCCACACGATGAGCACCGCGCAGACCAGGACCAGGATGGCAAGGATGTCCACGACCGGATTGGCCAGGACCGCCGACCCCTCCTGCAACCAGGCCTGGGCCTCCAAAGGCAGCAACTCCGGGGCGGTGACCAGGCCGTTGGTGGTCCAGAAGACGACGCCCACTCCGATGAGGATGAACCCGGTGAGCATGGAGGTGCTGTGCAGTTCGCGGCCGAAGACCGTGAAGGCCCGGCCACGCAGCACCCGCCGGCCCCGGGCCCCCAAGCGGCCCCAGAGTGCGGCGATCAGCAGCAACGGGGCGACCATACCGGCCCCGTAGACGGCCAGCAGTGTCCCGGCGGAGACCATGTCACCTCGGGCGGCGGCCAGAGTGAGCACGGCGCCAAGGATCGGGCCGGCGCAGAACCCGGCGACGCCGCTGGCGGCGCCCAGCAGCAGCGTCTTGGCCCATCCGGTGGCCGTGGTCGCCCGCTCTTGCAGATGGGCCGCGCCGGGCAACAGCCGGGCCGGGTCGAACCCGAACCCGAGCAACTGCACTACGCCCAGCACCACCAGCAGCACCGAGGCACTGAGCACGATCACCTCGCGGTGCGTGGCGAAAAGAGTCCCAATGGCCCCCGCGCCCACGCCCAGGGGCACCAGCACGAGCAACAATCCGACGTAGAAGACCGCCCCATGGGCGAGCAACCGGGGCCCGGCCCCGACGGTGGAGGCGAAGAACGCGGGCATCAACAGGGCCGCGCACGGGCTGAGCAGGGCCAGGACCCCGCCCAGGAAGGCGCTGAGCAATCCAATATCCATACGGACTCACTCCGATCCGGTCAGGGCCTGGTCGAAGGCGTCCTGGAACACCTGCGAGGGCTGGGCGCCGACGATGGGTTGGCCTCCCAGCACAAACGTCGGGGTCGAGTAGGCGCCCAGCCCCAGCCCCAGCTGTTCATTGGTGGCGATCTGCTCGGCCGTCTGAGCCGAGTCCATGTCCTCGGCGAACTGGTCGGGATCCAACCCGAGTTCCTCGGCCAGGGCGGTCAGCGCCTCCTCGCTCAGCTGCCCCTCGGACCGCTTCTGCCCGTCCTGGAACAGGGCGTCGTGGTACTCCCAGAACGCCCCCTGCAGTGCGGCCGCATAGGAGGCGCGGGCGGCCCGCTCCGAGGCCGGACCAAACACATTGACGTCCCGCCATTCGATGCGCAGGTCACCGGCCTGAACGTGCTCCATCATCAGCGGAAGGGTCTCCTCGCTCCAGCGCGCACAGAACGGGCACTGGTAGTCAGAGAAGACCACGAGCGTCACCGGCGCTTCCACCGGGCCGGCTGCGAGCAGGTCGTCGGGGTCGTGGCGTTCGGCCTCGGATAGATCCGGCGGTCCCTCGACCTGTGTCGGCGCCGACTCCACCGGTGTCGATGGTGCAGCAGCGCCGTCGGAGCCTGAACCGCCCAGGGCGGACATCATCACTGTCCCGACCAGGAGGACCGCGACGGCCACCAGGACGGCGGGCACCATCCAGGCTCTCTTCTTCGTTGAACCGTTCTGTGCGTTCATGCCTCGGGGCCCTTTCCTCGCTGACGCTTTGATGCCACGATCGACTATCTTACATAGTCGACTATGATTCATAGTCATCCTCGGGCAGGATGGAGCCATGAGGACTGCACCGCGCCAACCGACATTCGCGACCCGGTCCATCACCGAGGCCGTTCAGGCGCTCCGATCATGGACGGGGCGCCAGGTGCTGGTCGCGACAGCAGCGGCACTGGTGTTCGGCCTGGTGCTGGGGCTGGCGACGGTATTGATCCCCAACACGTTCTTCACCCGCGAGATCCCCCCGGTGTGGTGGAACTACCCGGTATGGGTCCTCACCTCCGTACTGTCCGGGATGCTCGTGGCCACCTACGTGCGCGGGCGCGTCGACACCGCCGGCGCGGCCGCCCCGACGAGCCGCGTTAGGGTGGAGGACGGCAGTGATGCTGCGGAACAGCGCACGAGCCGGCTCGGTGTCGCCGGGGGCCTGCTGGCATGGTTCGCCGTGGGATGCCCGGTGTGCAACAAGCTCGCCCTGCTAGCGCTGGGCTACTCCGGGGCCATCACCTGGTTCGCCCCCATCCAGCCGTACCTCGCCCTCGGCGCCCTGCTGCTGACCGGCATCGCCCTGCTGGCCCGGCTCCGAGGACAGCTCGCCTGCCCAGTCCCTACCCCGAGGATGGAGGCCGCCCGATGACCACGCCTGGACTCGCAGCAGAACCACCCCGCCTGGGTGCCCTGGAAGCACAAGTGATGGACGCGCTCTGGGACCACGGTCCCGGCACCATCAGGGACATCATCAACCGGCTGTCTCACGACCCGGCCTACACCACGATCGCCACCGTGCTCCGCAACCTCGACGGCAAGAAGCTGGTCACCGCCCTGCGGCAGGGCCACTCCACGCGCTACGAGGCGAGGATCCCCCGGGAGGAGCATGTCGCCTCCGTGATGAGGCACGCCCTGGAATCCAGCCGCGACCGTACCGCGTCCATGCTGCACTTCATCGACACGATCCCACCCACCGACCTCGACCTGCTGCGCAACTACCTCCGTGCGCGCACGGATGGAGCGGACGGAGGGGGGCGGTGATCGCGGAGAGTCTCACCGTAATGCTGGTCCTCGCACTGACCGTCTCGGCGCTGGCCGGCCCGTGGGTGCTCAGACGGGCTGCTCCCGCACTGGTCCGCGCACCCCGGACCTCCGCGGCGCTACTCACCGGCAGCGTTGTCAGCTGGGTCATCACCGCCCTCGCCCTCGGGCCACTGCTGGCGTGGATCACCTCCGGCCCGGTGCTCTTACCCGGCAGCGCCGCCGACGTCTGCCAGCGCTGCCTCGCCGCCGCCAACCCGTTCCCCACCGCAACCATCGACACCGGGATTCCCGCTGCGGTGTTGCTGGCCCTGTCTGCACTGGGTGCTGCCGGCCTTGCCATCATGGTCGGCGCCGAGGCCTACCGGCAACGCCGGGCGACCACGCGCACCGCGCACCGGCTGCGAGTCTGGGCCGAGCCCCGACAGGTCCTCGGTCACAGCGTGCTCGTCATCGACGACGCCCGACCGTTCGCCCTGACACTCCCGCGGCGCCACGGCGGAATCTTCATCTCCAAGGGGGCG
>NZ_JBFBLI010000023.1:0-16873 GCF_040702545.1 Citricoccus sp. NPDC079358 | reverse complement strand
GCACCAGTCCGGGGTGCTGTTCGTTCGCTGGGCTGTTGGTTGGCCCAGGGAGTGCGTCCGCCTCGGCAGTTGCGGACAGGGCTCGTCAGCTGCCAGTGATTCCTCATGCACCGCGTCGCTGGGAGGGCCTGCTTCCGAGGAGGGGGCCGTAGGGGGACACCAGTCATCATCCATACCGGTGGTACCGGCACGCCGGGTGCTAGGGTTTTTTTATCCACACGGGTGCCCTATGCAGGGGCTGAGATCGGACTTATGCCGTCCGCGACCGTTGAACCTGTCCGGGTCATGCCGGCGAAGGAAGTAGGAAACCAGTTATGAGCTCCATGAATTCACATTTGCTCGCGTATGCTCGCGACCCGGAACACGGCATTAGCGTCCCTGTCACGGAGATCGCATTGGAGGACTCTCCGAACGGGGTGAAGAATCCACCGTTTACGGCGTATCGGACGGCCGGGCCCGGAAGTGATCCTGTGGTCGGCCTGGAGCCGTTCCGGTCCGGATGGATAGAGTCCCGGGGTGACACCGAGGCTTACGGCGGCCGGGAACGGAACCTGCTTGACGACGGTAAGTCCGCCGTGCGCCGGGGCGCGGCGTCCGCGGAGTGGAAGGGCGCGCAGCCGGTGCCCCGCCGCGCCCTCGACGGCAAGACCGTAACGCAGATGCACTACGCCCGTCAGGGCATCATCACCCCCGAGATGCGGTTCGTGGCAGTGCGGGAAAACTGTGACGTCGAGCTGGTGCGCAGCGAAGTGGCCGCTGGCCGGGCCATCATCCCGAACAACATCAACCACCCCGAATCCGAGCCGATGATTATCGGCAAGGCCTTCCTGGTGAAAATCAACGCCAACATTGGCAACTCTGCCGTGACAAGTTCCATTGCCGAGGAAGTGGACAAGCTGCAGTGGGCGGCCCAGTGGGGCGCCGACACCGTGATGGACCTTTCCACCGGGGATGACATCCACACCACCCGTGAATGGATCATTCGCAACTCGCCTGTCCCGATCGGGACCGTGCCGATCTACCAGGCGCTGGAGAAGGTTAACGGCGAGGCCAATGACCTGACCTGGGAGATTTACCGGGATACAGTGATCGAGCAGTGCGAGCAGGGGGTGGATTACATGACCGTCCACGCCGGGGTGCTGCTGCGCTACGTGCCGTTGACGGCGAACCGAGTGACCGGCATCGTGTCCCGCGGCGGGTCCATCATGGCCGGCTGGTGCCTGGCCCACCACAAGGAGAGCTTCCTCTACACTCACTTCGATGAGCTCTGTGAGATCTTCGCCAAGTACGACGTCGCCTTCTCGCTGGGCGACGGGCTGCGCCCGGGATCAATCGCTGATGCCAACGACGCCGCCCAGTTCGCCGAACTGGACACCCTGGCCGAACTGACCAAGCGCGCCTGGAAGTACGACGTGCAGGTCATGGTCGAAGGCCCCGGGCACATCCCCTTCCACCTCGTCCGCGAAAACGTCGAACGCCAGCAGGAGCTCTGCGACGGCGCTCCCTTCTACACCCTCGGCCCGCTGGTGACCGACATTGCGCCCGGCTACGACCACATCACCTCGGCCATCGGCGCCACCGAGATCGCCCGCTACGGCACCGCCATGCTCTGCTACGTCACGCCCAAGGAACACCTCGGGCTGCCGAACAAGGACGACGTGAAGACCGGAGTCATCACCTACAAGATCGCCGCCCACGCGGCAGATCTCGCCAAAGGCCACCCCGGAGCCCACGAACGCGATGATGCCCTGTCCAAGGCACGCTTCGAGTTCCGCTGGCGCGACCAGTTCGCCCTCTCCCTGGACCCGGCCACGGCCGAGTCCTTCCACGACGAGACCCTGCCCGCCGAGCCGGCCAAGACCGCGCACTTCTGCTCCATGTGCGGACCAAAGTTCTGCTCCATGCGGCTCTCCCAGGACATCCGCGACCAGTTCGGGGGCATGTCCGAACAGGAAGCCATCGCAGGAATGGAGGCCAAGTCCACCGAATTCCGCGAATCCGGCGGGAAGGTCTACCTGCCGGAACCGGTCCTGCCCCGCAGCTAGGAGCCGGTCAGGGCCGGCCCTTCAGGGCCGGTCCTGACCCGTCCCTGGGCTTAGGAGACCTGTTCGATAGCGCCGTTGGAGCCACCGCCCGTTCGGTCCAGGGGCGCCGCAGATTCACCGTGTGCGGAAACGTCTGGCCGGCTGAATCGCACGACGTCTTCCGCCACCGAAGAGCATCTAGTGTCCAGTGAGCAGCTTTTCCCCGTCGGAGCGCAGTTCCCCGGTGGGTGAGACGTGGCGGTAGAGCGTCTGGCGGGTGATACCCAACTCCTTGCACAGCGCGCTGACGTTCGTGTCTTTCTTGCCCATCGAGGCCATCGCGAGGCGAATCTTCGCCGGGGTCATCTTGTAGGGCCGGCCGCCCTTGCGGCCCCTGGCCCGGGCCGAGGCCAGGCCGGCCTTGGTGCGTTCGGAGATCAGCTCGCGTTCGAACTCGGCCAGGGCGGCGAAGATCCCGAACACCAACTTGCCCGAGGCGGTGGTGGTGTCGATCGCCGCGCCCTGACCGGTGAGTACCTTCAGGCCCACGCCCCGCTCGGTGAGGTCATGGACGATGTTGACCAGGTGGCGCAGGTCCCGCCCGAGCCGGTCCAGCTTCCACACCAGCAGCGTGTCCCCGTCCCGCAACGCCTTCCTCTTACGGGACGACCTCGCAGTGCGGCCGGCTGCTGTTCTGCGCAGCCGACTCCTTAGGGCGACAGCCATCATCGCCGTACCTGGTGATCCGGATAGCGGTCGTTTTTGGCAGGGGCAGATCTGTCGACGTGCGTCTTGTTCGCGGTTCAGTTGCGGTTGCGTGCCCTGACGGCCAGGAGTGCGCAGCCGATGACGGCGATGCCACCGAGGACCGTGGGCCAGCCGATGGACTCGTGGAGGAACAGCCCGGCCCAGCAGATGCTCATCACCGGCTGGGTGAGCTGCACCTGGCTGACCTGTGCCATCGGGCCGATCGCGAGGCCTCGATACCAGGCGAAGAAGCCCAGGAACATGCTGACCACAGCGAGGTAGGCGAACGCACCCCACTCGATCAGGGTGCCTGTCGGTGGTTGCTGCGCCACGGCGATGCCGGTGAGCACGATCATCAGCGGGGAGGCCAGTACCAGCGCCCAGGAGATGGTTTGCCAGGACCCCAGTTTGCGGGAGAGCAGGCCGCCCTCGGCGTAGCCGATTGCGCAGACGATGACGGCGGCGAACAACAGCAGGTCTGACCAATGGAGCCCGGCGAGGCCGCCGCCTTGGATCGCGGCGAACACGACGGCCGCCATCGCGCCCATCACCGCGGTGACCCAGAACGCCCGTCCGGGCCGCTCGTGGCCACGGATCACGGCCATTACCGCGGTCGCGGCCGGCAATAGGCCGATCACGACGGCCCCGTGGCTCGCGGGGGCAGTGGTGAGCGCGAACGAAGTGAGCAGCGGGAAGCCGACGACCGCGCCTCCGGCCACGACAGCGACCTGTACCCATTGCTTGCCTCGCGGGAGCTTCTGCCGGGTCAGCCACAGCGCAGCAGCCGCGAGCAGCGCCGCGATGACCGCACGGCCCGAACCGACGAACAGCGGAGTCATATGCCCGTTCTCGACCGCGACGCGGGTGAACGGCACGGTGAACGAGAACGCGGTGACACCGAGTAGTCCCCACCACAGGCCGGCTCGAGACCTCGGTAGCGGCGTCGCAGGAATTAGAGTAGCGCTATTATGTACTGTCATGTCCAATAGTAGCAGTGACCGCATTGTTGGAGCGCTGCGCGAGTGGGTGACGTCGGCTCCTGCTGGTGCGCAGCTTCCGTCCACGCGCTCCCTCGTCGCGCAGTTCGCGGCAAGCCCGGTGACGGTGCAGAAAGCGCTTCAAACGTTGATCGTCCAGGGAGTCATCGAGTCGCGGCCAGGGGTCGGCACGTTCGCGCGGGCGATCCGCGCGGCCCGGCCGAACGATTACGGGTGGCAGACCGCCGCACTCGGTTCGCCGCAGCACCGGATACCGCCTGTATCGACCGCGCTGCGCACGACGCCGAATGACGTGATCGCGCTGCACTCCGGATACCCGGACAAGGAGCTGCTGCCCGAACGCCTCGTGCGGGCCGCGTTCACGCGCACCGCACGAGGCGAGGCGACGGTCAGCCGCCCGCCGACCGCGGGGATGCCCGAGCTGCAGTCGTGGTTCGCTACCGAACTCGGCACTGTCACCGCCACCGGACTCACACCCCCGGCCGCAAGTGACGTGGTGATCCTGCCCGGTAGTCAAAGCGGGCTGAGCACCCTCTTTCGCACCTTGGTCGGGGCGGGGCGGCCGCTGCTGATCGAGTCACCGACCTACTGGGGTGCGATCCTCGCGGCCGCACAAGTCGGCGTGCGGCTCATCCCGATCCCAGCCGGCCCCCACGGCCCCGATCCGGACGAGGTCGACCGCGCGTTCGCACAGACCGGCGCACGCGCGTTCTACGCGCAACCGAACTTCGCCAACCCCACCGGCGGGCAATGGTCGGCCAACCTCGCCGAGCAGGTTCTCGACATCGTGAGGGAGCGAGGCGCGTTCCTGATCGAAGACGACTGGGCGCACGACTTCGGCATCACAAACGAGTCAGCACCCGTCGCCGCCCGTGACGACAACGGCCACGTCGTCTACTTGCGGTCGCTCACCAAGAGCGTGTCCCCCTCCGTTCGGGTGGCCGGGCTCATCGCGCGCGGACCCGCGCGTGACCGCATCCTCGCCGATACCCAAGCACAGGCGATGTACGTCAGTCAGGCACTGCAAGCGGTCGCGCTCGATGTGGTCACGCAACCGGCCTGGCGCACGCATCTCCGCTCGCTCCGCGGGCAGCTCGCCGCCCGCCGAGATCTCCTTATTGAGGCAGTGCGCGAACACGCTCCGACCGCACACCTCGAAGCGGTACCCCGCGGCGGCCTGAACCTTTGGCTACGCCTGGCCGACGACACCGACCTGACCCAGCTCGCCCGCGACTGCGAAGCTCAAGGCGTCACCATCGCCGCCGGAGACGACTGGTTCCCAGCAGAACCACCAGGCCGCTATCTGCGCCTCAACTACTCCGGCCCCAACCCCGGAGCATTCCCCGACGCGGCACGCGTCATCGGACGAGCAATAGCCACCGCGCAGGTTGAACGGCGCGATATCTGACCACTGACGAACGCCGTCTGGAGTCCAGGGCAGATGATGCGGACGCCGACTTCGGAACCCACATTCCGTAAGCGGATGGTGATGACGCAGTCGGGGGGCGCATGATGTCGACGGTCAGGGCCGGAATCAACTATCCGGGAGTTGGCGGAGCAGGGGAGACAGCTCCGGGTGTGGGGCATGCTTGCGGACCTGGTCGCGTAGCGCCCGGTCCACTTCGATCGCGTTCTTGGCGCGGCGTTCCATGATGGGCCTGATGTGCTGGGGGTCCTGGTCCAGTAGTTCCAGGATTCGCAGGACCACGACGGTCTGGGCCCGCTCGGCTCCGATGAGCTGCTGGCCGCGGGGCGAAGTGTGCGCAGGGAGCAAGTTCAGGTCGATGTAGCGGCAGATTGCTGCGGCGGGAACGCCGGTTGCCTCGGCGAGGTCGGCCAGCGGGATGCGGTGCCCGTCGAAGGAGAGCTGTTCATGGTCCACACCCCAAACCCTACTCTAACGTGACGGTATAGTTGTAGTGGCGGCGGGTGTTTGGCCGGTCGGTCTGGAAGACTAGGGTCCCTGCGCCCCGGGGCGCAGTGCCAGAGGAAGGTTGGACGTAGATGAAGCAGCATGAGGCCCAGGTCACGGGTGCCAGTGTCGGCACGATGCAGATCGGCGAGGTCGCCGAACGCACGCAGCTGTCCCTGCGTACTATCCGTCACTACGACCAAGTCGGCTTGGTGCCACCCTCGGCTCGAACCGAGGGCGGGTTCCGGTTGTACACCGAGGACGACGTGGAACGACTCAATCATGTCCGACGGATTACCCCGTTGGGATTCAGTCTGGAGGATGCTGCGGAGATCCTTGCCTTGCTCGAGGGTGCTTCTCCCGCCGAGGACTCCGGTCGGTACCTGGATCAGGCGCGAGAGGCCAGGGAGAAGCTGGCGCGAAAGCTTAGCCAGGCCGATGAGCTCATCGACGCCCTGGCGGCGCTGGGCAAAAGCTAACCAGAGGCGGATGGGCGTGTGGTAAACATCACAGACTCTGATTGCCTGCCGATGGTAAACCTACCCTCACGTTAGGGTATTGTTTTCGTGGAACCCTTCCCGGCCGTTACCCGGTGCCCCTGCCCTCTGTGTGGCGGAGGCCTTCCGCAGGCCGGTGTCCTTCTTGTTCACGACCTGATGGGAGACCTTTGTGTCCACCACGATCCATTCCGCCCCGCCGGCGGATCTGACCCCCGAGCAGCGCCAGTCGGTGTTGCGGACCCTGAAATCGCCTCGATTCCTCAAGACCGAGGTGCTGGCCGGCCTGATCGTCGCCCTGGCCCTGATTCCCGAGGCCATCGCGTTCTCGCTGATCGCCGGGGTCGATCCCCGGGTCGGTCTGTTCGCCTCGTTCACCATGGCCGTCACCACCGCCATTCTGGGCGGCCGGCCGGCCATGATCTCTGCGGCCACCGCGGCCACTGCCCTGGTGGTGGCACCGCTGGTGTCCTCTCACGGGCTGGACTATTTCATCGCCGCGGTCATCCTCGCCGGCGTCTTCCAGGTCCTACTGGGGGTGCTGGGGGTCGCCAAGATCATGCGGTTCATCCCGCGCTCGGTGATGATCGGCTTCGTTAACGCGCTGGGCATCCTGATCTTCACCTCCCAGCTGCCGGACCTGATCGGAGTGCCGTGGCTGGTGTACCCGCTCACCGCGGTCGGGCTGGCGATCATCTACCTGCTGCCCCGGATCACCACTGTGGTCCCGGCCCCGCTGGTCTCCATCGTCGTGGTCACGGCTGCGGCCCTGGTCTTCGCCCTGAACGTTCCTAGCGTCGGGGACAAGGGCGAGCTGCCCGAATCCCTTCCGACCCTGTTCATCCCGAACGTCCCGCTGACGTTCGAGACCTTCCAGATCATCGCCCCGTTCGCCCTGGGCATGGCCTTGGTGGGGCTGCTGGAGTCACTGATGACCGCCAAGCTCGTCGATGACATCACCGATACCCGCTCCAACAAGGTCCGTGAGTCCTGGGGCCAGGGGGCCGCGAATATCATCAGCGGCTTCTTCGGCGGCATGGGCGGTTGCGCGATGGTCGGCCAGACCATGATCAACGTCAAGGCCTCCGGGGCCCGTACCCGGATCTCGACCTTCCTGGCCGGGGTCTTCGTGCTGGTGCTAGCCGTGTCCCTGGGTGAGGTGGTCGCGATGATTCCGATGGCCGCACTGGTCGCGGTCATGATCTTCGTGTCCATCGCCACCTTCGACTGGCACAGCATCCGCCCCTCGACCCTGAAGATGATGCCCAAGTCCGAGACGTCCGTCATGCTCGTGACCGTCGTGGCCACCGTGGCCACCCACAACCTGGCCATCGGCGTCGGACTGGGCGTGGTCACCGCGATGATCATGTTCGCCCGCCGGGTCGCGCACTTCGCCACCGTCACGCGCACCGTCAACGGCGAGGGCGATCAGGCCACCGCCCGGTACACCGTCGACGGGGAGCTGTTCTTCGCCTCCTCCAACGACCTGTACACCCAGTTCGAATACGCCGAGGACCCGGACAAGATCGTCGTCGACCTGACCGGCTCGCACCTCTGGGACGCGTCCACCATCGCCGCCCTGGACTCGGTCGAGGAGAAGTATCACCACTACGGCAAAGAGGTGGAGATCGTCGGGTTGAACCAGGCCAGCCACGATATGCGCAACCGGATGTCCGGGCGGCTTGGCTCCGGACACTGACCCACCACCGGCGCGGTGCGGCAGGCCAGTCCATGGCGTGCCGCGCCACACCGGTCCATCCGGCAGAAGCCCCCGACTGACCTTGAGGAGTCCGCGACGCACACGGCACCGCCCGAGCCCAGATCCCGATTCCGGCGGGCTCTGAGCTGGGGAGCCATCGTTGCCCTAGGTGGGATACTGTCCGCCGCAACCGCGCCGGGCCAAACCGCGGGCCTGTCGGTCTTTACCGACCCGATCATCGCCGACTGGGACCTCACCCGCACGACCATCTCCGTCAGCTACCTCATCGGCACCCTGATCGGAGCGGCAGTATTGCCGCTGATCGGTCGGGCAATGGACCGCTGGAACCTGCGGGCGCTCACGGTCGGCATCGGGGTGGGATTGGCGGGCTTCCTGTTCGCCTTGAGCCTGGCCGAAGGGGCGCTGGGACTCACGGTGGGCTTCACTGGTATCCGCATGATGGGCCAGGGCGCACTGTCACTGGCAGCAACCACCCTGGTGGCCCGGATGATCACCCACCGGCGTGGCCTGGCTCTGGGGCTGGCCACCGCCGCCGGCTCCGGCGGAATCTCCCTGGCCCCCCTCCTGCTGGCCGGATCCGTGCACGATCTGGGCATCCGCGCCACCTGGCAGCTCGAAGCTCTCGCGGTTTTGTGCATTGTCTTGCCGGCCGCAGCCCTGATACCCCGCCGTCACCGTCCCGACCCACGGGAGCCAGTCACCCCGCGCGACTCGAATGAACGGGATGGCACCGCCGCGCTAGGTGCGGACTGGACTCTGACCCAGGCCATGAGGACCGGAATGTTCTGGATTCTGGTACTGGGGCTAGTGGCCGCTGGGATGCTCAGTACCGCGCTGGCCTTCCATCAGATTTCCGTTCTGGGCGGTCAAGGGCTGGATCCGGTGGAGGCTGCAGCGAACTTCCTGCCCCAGACTCTCAGCGGCATTGCGGCGACCCTAGCCGCAGGGTCGCTGGTGGACCGGATCCCACCCAAGTACGGGGTGGTCTTCGCCATGGCCACCCTGGCTGCGGCCCTACTGCTCATCCCCGGCATCGAACCGGGATGGTCTGCCATCGTCTATGGACTGGTCCTGGGTGCCGCGGGAGGTGGCCTGCGCGGGGTCGAGGCTGCCGCCTTCGCGCACTACTTCGGAACACGCCACATCGGTACGATCCGCGGCGTGGCCACCGCGGTCGGGTTGGCCGCCACGGCGCTTGGACCGCTGCTGCTGTCCCTGGGTCGCGACCTGTCCGGTGACTACACCACCCCTGCACTGATCCTCGCCGCACTGCCACTGGCTGTTGGCGTTGCCGCGCTACTCGTCCGCTCGCCGCGACCGACGCACGCGACCGCTCGAACAATACAGTGACGTCACGGTAGAGTCTGGGGGTGGCTTCAGTAACAGTTCCTTCCAAGGTGGATCCGGCGCTGGTGTGCGCCGAGGCGTCCCGCCGCCGCTCGTTTGCCGTGATCTCCCATCCGGATGCCGGCAAGTCCACTCTGACGGAGGCGATGGCGCTGCATGCGCACGTGGTGGACGAGGCTGGAGTGACCCATGGCAAGGCCAGCCGAGCTGCAAGCCTCTCGGACTGGGGCGAGTTGGAACAGGAGCGGGGCATCTCGATCAGTTCCACCGCCCTGCGCTTCGGCTACGGGGATGCGGTCTTCAACCTCTTGGATACCCCTGGTCACGCAGACTTCTCCGAAGACACCTACCGGGTGCTCACCGCGGTGGACTTCGCGGTGATGCTGTTGGATGCGGCCAAGGGCATGGAGACACAGACCAGGAAACTCTTCGACGCGTGCCGTCGGTTGGGACTGCCGGTGGTGACGGTCGTGAACAAGTGGGACCGTCCCGGGCACGGGCCGTTGGAGCTGTTCGACGCAGTCCAGGAGGCCACCGGCCGGGTCCCCGTGGCGGTGAATTGGCCGGTCGGGGAATCTGGGCGCTTCGACGGATTGCTCACGCCCGGCGACTCAGCCTATCTCCGGCACGAATCCGTGGATTCCGGGGCACACCTCGCCCACGAGGAACATCGTGAGGGCGCCACGGACGGAGACTTGGATCCCGGGGTCTGGCAATCCGCCGTGGAGGGTGCCTCGATCGCCGCCGAGCTCAACGGGGTCTTCGACAGGACAGCGTTCCGGGCAGGGACGCAGACCCCGGTATTGTTTGCTGCTGCGGCCGGCAACCTCGGGGTGCACGCGCTGCTGGAATTCCTGCTGCACCAAGCCCCCGCCCCCGCCGGGAGAGCCGATGTGGACGGGCAAGTTCGGGCGGTGGACTCCGGGTTCTCCGGGTATGTATTCAAGATCCAGGCCGGGATGAACCCAGCCCACCGGGACCAGGTCGCGTTCGTGCGGGTGAACTCCGGGAGGTTCGAACGCGGCATGGACCTGCGCCACGCCCAGAGCGGACGGCCCGTGCTGTCCAAATACGCCCATCACCTGGTGGGCCGAGGACGTCAGGCCGCCACCGCATCCTGGCCCGGTGACGTGGTCGGCATCGTCAACGCGACTGGGCTGGGGGTCGGTGACACCATCCATGCCGGCCCGCCCGTGATCTTCCCCGGGATGCCACGGTTCAATCCCGAACGGTTCCGGGTGGTGCGCAACCGCGACGCGGCCCGCCACAAGGGCTTTGCCAAGGGCCTGGCCCAACTCGAGAGCGAAGGTGCCATCCAGGTGCTACGCGATGAGCAGGGTAGTCCCGGCGGGCCCGTGCTGGCTGCGGTCGGAGACCTGCAGTTCGAGGTGGCGACCGATCGACTGCACCGCGAGTTCGGCGCCGACGTCGCCCTGGACGCACCCCTGCCCTACGACCGATCCCGCCCCATTCCGGCGCACGGTGTGCAAAAGTTATCCGCCGTACCCGGGATCCGTATCCTCTACCGTCCCGACGGCGAGACCGTTGCGTTGTTTGCCAACCGGTGGAAACTCGGCCACGCCCGGGACCAATTCCCCGACCTGTTCCCCAACGAAAGCGCCAGCGGCTGAAAGCCGCCTGAACATCTGTGAAGCCGGGGGAGTCAGCCGGAGCGGACGAACCCCGGCAGGATTCATGCCGCGTGTGGAGTGTCGCCTATCGGTCAGAGGTAGACGTGGAGGCGGCGGGCCGCCTCGGAGATGGACCCGGAGATCGAGGGGTAGACCGTGTAGGTGTTGGCCAGATCGTCCACGTGCAGTTTGCGGTTCACCGCCAGGGCGATCGGATAGATCAGCTCGGAGGCGCGCGGGGCCACCACCACGCCGCCGATCACGGTGCCGGAGCCCTTGCGGGCGAAGATCTTCACGAAGCCGTGCCTGACGTTCTGCATCTTGGCCCGGGGGTTGGTGGCCAGGTCCAGTTTGAGGATGTCCGCCTGGTACTTCCCGGAGGCCACCTGGGCCTCGGTGACACCCACCGTGGCGATCTCCGGGGAGGTGAAGATGTTCGAGGCCACCAGATGCGGCTGGAACGGCTTGACCGCGTCCCCCATCAGGTGGGCCACGGCCACCCGCCCCTGCATGGCGGCCACGGAGGCCAGGGCGAGGACGCCGGTGCAGTCGCCTGCGGCGTAGATGCCCGGCGCAGAGGTGCGGGAGACCCCGTCCACGGCGATGTGCCCGGACTCGGTCAGCTCCACCCCCGCCTCCGCCAGGCCCAGGTCCGCAGTGTTCGGGATACCGCCGACGGCCAACAGGCAGTGGCTGCCCTCCAGCACCCGCCCGCCGGAGAGCTGGACGCGCACGCCGTTCTCGGTGCGTTCCACCGACTCGGCGCGGGTCTTGCCGACCACGTTCACCCCGTCCTCCGTGAACGCGTCCTCCAGCACCGCGGCCGCGTCCGGGTCCTCACCCGGCAACACCCGATCCCGGGAAGAGACCAAGGAGACCCTGGCGCCGAGCTGGTTGTAGGCGGAGGCGAACTCCGCGCCGGTCACACCGGAACCGACCACGATCATGTGCTCCGGCACCTCGGTCAGGGAGTACACCTGGGTCCAGTTGAAGATCCGCTCACCGTCCGGCACGGCGGTGGGCAGCTCGCGCGGCCGGGCCCCCGTGGCGAGCAGGATGTTCTCCGACTCGATGACCTCGGTGCCGTGCTCGGTGACGGCCTCGACCGTGGAGGGGCCCGTCAGGCGTCCGGTCCCGATGATCACCCGCCCCCCCGCCCGCTCCAGGGCGCGCTGGATGTCCTGCGACTGCTCCACCGCCAAGTCCAGCAACCGCCGGTTGACCACCGGCATGTTCGCCACGGCCGGCCGGTCCCTCACGTCCACACCCAGCCCGGGGGCGCCCGCGGCCCGGCGCATGGAATCCGCGGTGGCGATCAGGGTCTTGGAGGGAACCACGTCCGTCAGCACGGCCGAACCGCCCATGCCCTGGGATTCGATGACGGTCACCGCGGCGCCCTGCTTGCTGGCCACCATGGCCGCCTCATAGCCGCCGGGGCCGCCACCGAGGATCGTCAGGGACGGGCGGGAGGTTTTACGGGTGATGGTCACAGGACTCATACAAGCTCTCTTTCATGCCGGTCGGGTTCGTTCGGGTCGGTGCCGGGGGCGTAGCGGAGATCGTGGTTCGGTGATCCATGGGGGGCCGTGGGCCCTCTTGTGGGCGGCTCACCGCGGCCCGTCAGCCCGGGGTCTGCGGGTACGAGCCAACAGATGCTGCCGGGCTAGCCAGGATGCCACCGGTTGTCGGGCCATTCGCACTGCGTACCATCCCAGTCCGGCCCCCAAGACCAGGCCGATGATCACGTCCGAGGGGTAGTGCAGCCCCACGTACACGCGACTGAACGCGATCGCTCCGGCTAGGGCGGCGGCGAGAAGTCCGAAACGATGGTTGAGCCCCCACAGTCCCGCGGCCAGGATGCCGGCGACCAGGCTGTGGTCGCTAGGCATGGAATGTGTCGAGCATTCCAGCAGCGCACTCCATTGCGTCCACCGCTCACAGGGGCGATCCCGTCCGATAGCAGGGGCCAGTAGCACGGAGTTGATAGTCACCGCAGCTACGCTCACCGCCGCGGCGACCAGGACGGTGGCCACTGCTGGTCCCGCCTGCCGTTCTCGGGTCCGAACCGCGGCGACCGCCAGCAAGACCACCAGCACCGCCAGCCCGGCCCACCAGGAGAACACGGCAGCCGCCGGGTGCAACCACCCGGTGTCCGCCCGCAGCTCGGTGAGGGTCAGGTACCACCGCTCGTCGAGCGTCTGCCGCCCGGCCAACACCTCAGATCTCGGTGCCGGCCGGCACGTACCGCTCCAGCACCCCGTCCAGCATGACGAGCTCCTGGGCCGAGAGCAGCACCTCGATGTGCGAGGCCCCGTGCGTGGCTGCGGTGGTCAGGCGCAGCACCATGCCGCCAGGGTCTCCGGATACAGCTGAGCCGCTGATCGCGACCACCAGCGGGGGCACCTGGTCCCCGAGCAGTACCGTCCCGGTGTCCGGTTCGCGCATCCAGTGCTCCCCGGCTTCGACCGAGCGGGCATGTTCGGGGCACAGCATCAGCCCCGTCATGCCCACGCTTTCGGCGCCGGGGTCCTGTGAACAGTCCTTGATCTGGCAGTTCATGTCCATCACTTCTCCTCATGTTGGCTTGACGCTGATGGTCTACCCCGGCGGGCCCCGGGGCAGAGGCACCGATTTCCTTCCTACCCTAACGTCAGAGTAGGGTCAGTGGTGCGGTGGGTGAATCCGTCGCGCGGTGCCTCTCCAACCCCTCCAGGATTCACCCGCCGTTTTCTTCTGCCGGCGGGGGCACCGGACCTCAGTGGGCGGGGATGGCGGCGAACGTCAGGAAGCCGGATGGGGTGCCCTGATGGGTCAGGGTCAACTCGTGCATAGCCCGGGTGCAGGCCACGTAGAGCATGCTCTTGTCCACCTCCGTGGCGTAGTTGCCCGCGTCCACGCCTGGGACGATGACCGTGTCGAACTCCAGACCCTTGGCGATGTGCGCTGAGGTGATGACCACCCCGGCGGCGAACACCGCGCTGCCGTAGTCCAGGAACGTGGCCTCGATCCCGGCCTGGTCCAGTGCCTGGTGCAGGGTGTGGGCCTGGGCCACGGTCTTGCAAATGATTCCCATCGAGCGGTGGCCGCTGTCCTGGAAGTCCCGGACCACGCCGGCGATCCGGTCGGTCTCGTCCTGGGCGTCCTGGCAGGCCAGAACCTGCGGAGGGGTTCCAGGGCGGTCGATGGGGACGAGCTTGTCATTGCGGCGGATGTGCTGGGCGAACTCGGTGATCTCGGTGGTTGAGCGGTAGCTCTTGGTCAGCTCCAGGCAATGTGCCTGGGGGAAGATGCCGTGGATGGTCTCCAGCGAGGAGGAGCTGAACGGGTTCACCGATTGGTTCGCGTCCCCCAGGATGGTCATCTTGCACGAGAACAGTTCCCGCAGCACCGCGTACTGCACTGCGGTGTAGTCCTGCATCTCATCGACCAGTAGGTGCCGGATCCGCCCATACGGGGACTCGTGCCGGCGTGTGCGCAGCATGGTGTGGACCAGGGGGAACACATCGGCGTACTCGATCTTCTTCCGCCCCAGGGGGGCGAACATTTCCCGACGCTCCGGGTGGTCGTAGAAGGCCTTGTACATGGTCAGGGCGTCTTTATCGGCGAACATTGCCCGCACCTGCTTTCGCACGCTGGTGGTGTCCGAGCCCCTCCATTTGTCCCGTCGGTTCACCTCCGGCTTCAATCGGTGCACGGCCGCCTCGGCCAGTCGTTCCAGGCGGGTGAACACCGGGACCGAGTCCAGTGCCGCGAACCGGTCTGCGACCCATTCCGCCTCCAACTGATGGCCAGCCTGACGGATCGGGGCCGGCGTGAAGCGCTCCCGGGACCGTTCGGTGATCCACTCGTCGAGCCGGGTAATGAACTCGGGGCCGGCCTTGTAACGGATTCGTGCCGTCACCGCTTCGTCTGGGGCTTCCAGCAGCGTGGTGACCTGCTCGCTGAAGCTCTGGTACTCGGCCACCTTGGCCAGGAAGCGGCGGGCGATCGCGTCGAAGTCAATTTCCGCGACCTGCTCCTCGCCCAGCTCGGGCAGCACGTTACTGATGTAGTCACCGAAGACCTGGTTGGGCGAAAGGATCATCACATCGTCCGAGGACAGGGTGTCCTTGAATCGGTACAGCAGGAACGCGACCCGGTGCAGCGCGATCGACGTTTTCCCGGACCCCGCCACCCCCTGCAGGATCAGCACCGGGGCGTCCTCATTACGGATCACCGCGTTCTGCTCGCGCTGGATGGTCGCCACGATGTTCTTCATCTTGTCGTCCGCCGACCGGCTCAGCTCCTCTTGCAGCACGTCGTCGCCGATGTTCAGCGTGCTCTCCAGTAGATACTGCAGCTGGCCATCCTCGATTCGATACTGCCGCTTGCCGGTGATCTCACCCTCGGCCAGCCCCTCCGGAGCCTGAAAATACGCCTCGCCGGACTCGAAGTCGTAGTACAACGACGAGACCGGGGCCCGCCAGTCATGAATCAACAGCCGTTGGGTGTCCGGATCCCGGAAGCTATGCAGCCCGATGTAGTGCTCTCCGGCCGAGGACTCAGTCTCGCGCCGGAAGTCCACACGCCCGAAATACGGGGAACGGATCGACCGCTCCACCTGGCGCAGGGCTTCCACCGACTGCGTGGCCAGTCCCACGGAGACATCGACTTCGACCCGGACGTTGGCCTTCTCCGCATGGTCCATATCCCGCTGATGCGCCCAGATCAGTTCCTTGCTGTCCTGGATGGACGCCGCTGACCGCTCGATCGAAGCCGTCAACCGTTCCCTCGCCAGCGTCAATGCCTCGATGACCTCGGCCAAACGAGACCGCTCCAACGCCTTGTCCTGGTCAGTGATCCCAGTCAACTCAACTCCCATCCTCGGACCGCATCTACAAAACTACTCTAACGTAAGAGAAGACTGCGATGCCGATGTGGTCCGCCAGGACGCCGGCTCTTTTTTTCGACGGCGCATCGTTGGCAACGGCGGCCGGAGCTATTCGGAGCCAGGGGTGCGGGCACGTGCCTACGCCGCCGCTCCGGTTCAGGCGAGGCATCACTCGGGTGGCAAATCCTTGACCCGACGGCTTGGAGAATCTACTTCCGCATCTCCAGTGTTCTCTGCTATTTCCGGAGGTGTTGGGCCGTGGCATGGGCGGTGATGGCTTGCTGTCCGGTGGCTCAGCGGCATCCGGCGGCCGTCATGGATGAGTGCGCGGAGGGTTTTTCTTCATTCCTATAACGTCAGAGTAGGGTTGCGTTGGCGGCGGGTGAATCCTTCGCGCAGCCCCCGTGCATCTAGGACTCGCCCGCCGTCACCAACTGCCACTGCAGCCCAGCGAGCCAGGGCAGATCAGCGCGAATGAGGCCCAAGAGCGCCATACACTTCGATTCCCCATGTTGGGCCCCGGTCTAGATCCGATTGAAGGCTGCATCGGTGGCAAAGAGATAATTGCGCTTGTCGACATCCACCCGGTCGGTGAGCTTCCATGAGTCATCGCACCAGGTGTACATGGCATAGTCCGGCCACCGGCGGCGAACGTCAGTGACAAACTGATTGGCATCCCGGCCGTACCGGCCGATGTGTCTGTCCTCGACTTCCAGCAACATGGAAGGACGAGATCGATCGATGGTGGCGGCAGCACCCTCAAGCACCTCTGGTTCGAAACCCTCCACATCGGCCTTGATAAACGAAACTTCCTCCACTCCGTGGAGGTGACACCAGGAATCGACCGTATGCACGCTGGTCATCCGTTGCCTCGAGCCCACGATGCGGGAGTGGCCGTTGCCGCGGTCCCGGCCAATGTGCGCGTGCCCGCGGATCGGAATCCCGAATCGCACCGGTAGTACTAAGCCTTGATCCACCGATGAGCATGCTTGGTACTGGTACGTAATTAAGAACGAAATGCCCGTCTGACCGGAGTAGTGCCCCATAGAGTGGTGTAACGCACAGGTGGTCGGCAATGTCGTTTCAGACGTGGACGCGGCCACCGGTGTGATCCTTCGAGTCAACCT
>NZ_JBFBLI010000022.1:0-27799 GCF_040702545.1 Citricoccus sp. NPDC079358 | reverse complement strand
TGAGAGTTTCCTCGACGGATCACACGGTGGCCGCGCTTTACGTCGCGAGCGACGAACTGGCCACCGTGGGCTACACCACTTTAGGGGGCACTACTCCCTTCGGCTTACCGTCGCGTAGACGCAATGCGATGTGGGGGCCCCCGGCGTCCCAGAAAAGTCCTTCGGACTCTCCTGCCTTCGAGCTCTTGGTGAGATTTCTACTTTTGGGTCGATCTAGTTCTGCCATAGTCGGATCCTCGCGCATCATGCACGCGACTGCGAACACGGACACTCTGTGGCAGTAAAGAGCTAAACACCCACGATTTCTCGTAGCTGTACTGGAGCATCCGCAGCGTCCATATCCACGACGTGAGCTGTCTGCTCAATGGGCATCAATAGCCGGTCCCAGTTCTTCTCCGAAATACTAGAAAGTGGCAAGAGGGCGATGAAATGAGGCGCGCCCTGAACGCGGCTGACGGCATCGAGCCGTGCCTTTAGCGAAACGATGTCCTTCTCCTTGGGAGGCAGAGCCTCCAAGGTGCTGGTCTTCGCTGCCTTCAACTGAAACTTGAATGGAATGCCGACTTGCTCACCGCCCTCCCTCCATCGACCGGGAAGGAAGACGTCTTCCTCAGGGTGAATTTCGGCGCGCCTGAACAGGTCTCGAGCCGATTCAAGGGGCGAAGGAGCTGTTACTCGATGCGGTCGGGTGGCCACAAGCTCTGAAAAGAGCTGTTTAGCTTCTAGTTCCCAGTCAGACTCCTCTGCAAGGATCCTGCCGCCTGAAACGACGGAGAAGTTGGACGGTTTGCGTTGCTGCAGCGTGAGCGCTTCCTCCCACGCCCCTTGGAGTGCCTTGCGCTGAAAGTAGTCGACCCACGATTGATAGTTTTCGCGGCTGATGCCCCATCCGCGCATTTGTCTTGCATTTACTCTGCCCGACTGGTCCACGCCGCGGAAATGTAGATACCACTGAGTACCGTCTGTCAGAGCGAGACCTATGTTCCTCGGTTCATGCCTACGCAAGTCTGCGGTGTATTGAACGAGATACCACGTCGCCGGCATAGTCACTCCCCACTGTCGTCGAATGTCAAGAGGGTATGAGTCCATGCCCTTAGCTAGATGAGTACATCATCGCGCCACTTATGAGTCGATTCGACTAGGTAGAAGATCGATTCCGCTCGGAACTTTAGGAAGTCGGCATACTGTTTCATCGTCTTTTTGGACCCAAGCCCACGACGGTAGGCAGCGTCAGTCGCCACCTGCGCCCATTGAGCTCCGTGAGTCCATATGGCCTTGATCCAAGGTTGCATTGTTGCCCTGTCTGGAGGCGCGTCTTGATATACGCGGGACAGGTCGATTGTCGTCTGAAGAACCTGCAACCGGTTGGTTCCCTCAGGATTAACGGCACCGAATGCTTGCTCGTGGTCGATAGCCCACATGCCGATTTCAGCCGTCCAAATAAGGTTCTCGTCTGTACGGTCCCCGTTCAGGATCCAGACGTCGAAAGCAGCGATGCCGGCGTAGATATGCGACTCGTTCGTGGCGGCTTCCGCAACGTCTACAGGAGCAGATGGCTTGCCCTCCGTACCTACGATCGCAGAAACCCATCCCCGCTCATCATCGGGCAATGCTGCCAACTCCCCGAACGGCACGGGGATACCCATGGAATGGGCTAAACGCGACGCAAGATATTCGTTGAGCACGATCGGATGACCAGCTATGGGTCCCTGCTTGACAAACACGGGCGCGATACCTTGGTGGAGGTCTTGACTCCCTAGGTCGCTATAGACCAACTGGTCGACCTTGAGACCGGGTACTCCCAGATATCGGCGCATAGCTCCCCTGACCGCACCTGACAAGGCGGTCTTTCCACCCTGGCCCCGATCCTACAGCGCGGCTGTGCGTTGGGGATGCGTCTGGATTTGGACCGTCGGGTCGGCATTTATGCGGCGTCGGCAGTGTTTCGTCAAGTCGGGATCAGCCGTTTGAGGCTGTGTCGAAAGTCAGCCTCGTACGACCCCGATGGGTTGTCGTTTTGGGCCTAGTTCTGGAACGGAAAATCATGGCGAGTCGTCGTGTTCGGCCCCTCCCTTGGGGAGTGTCCCAGTTCCAAGGAACTGGGACGCCGCGCGAGAGGCGGAAACGGGCGATGAAGATTTCTATGCAAGCGGAGTCGCGGGGCTGACGTGTTGGCACAGAATCAGCTTAACTCGCTGTCCGCGCAAAGAATCATGTGGCCAGAGTGAGCGCTTGCCCGCAAGAACACTGAGGTCGCCGTGGACAGGAACGTCTTGGAGGTCGCCGGTAGGCTGATCCGACTCCCACCCCGCTCGAAAGGCCTCCGTGTCCCCTGAAACGTTGTTCATTGATCCGTTCGCCGAACCGACCCCTCTGGGCAGTCCGGCACCCCCGGAATCAGCTGCCCCCCAGGCCGTGTTTGCCGCGCCTCCGGCACCGGAAGGCTTTGATGACGAGCCGTGGACGGAACCGGGCACCCCGTACCGACCGACACCGTCCAGGGGGCAGCAACCCAACCGACAGTCCGCCGGGCAGCGCACCAACCGTGAGGGTCGCAACGGTGGACGGGGCCGCGACCGCGACCGGCGAGTCAACTAGTTCGAGAATGCTGTCCAGGCGGTAGCGCCCGCCAAGGTGGGTGCACCGAGGCCTTGCCTTGTTGGCTGCGGACAGCGGGTGGTCGCCCATCACCACTGCCCGGAGCAATGCGAAAGGGTCCGACCGGCCGAGTGGGAGGCTCAGCGGTAGGTGTCCGATCCCGGTGGCAGGATGGGTTCAGGAGGCAGCCATGGACTTTCCCGAGACCGACCCCGACGGGGCACCCCGGATCCGACCCGAGCGGATGATCCGCGGGGACGTCTACCGATACCTAGAGGTCTGCGACGACGGAACGGTGCACACCAGCAAGGACCTCACCGCGCACCGCAAGGACCAAGGAGACTGGTGGGACCGCCACCTGAACCCGATCACCGACCAGGTCAGTGGCCGGGTCGCCACCTACCTGGTGCGCCCGCGCCGACAGGACCCGCCGACCGCCCGGCTAGTGTTCGCCCTGGACGTGGCCGGCACCCGCTACACCGGGGACGGCAAGGGCTGGCTGCTGGCAGGGCTTGAGCCCGGACGGTACCGGGCCGTCGGGCAGACCCCGGTGCCGGGCCGTGCCGAGTATCCGGCGACGGAGGTCCTCGCCTGGGACGAAGCCTAGCCCGTCACCAAACCCAACTAGGACTAGCCCGGACAACACCCCCGTTGACAGCAATAGCCGCCTGCGGCCGTGCCAGGCTCATTCCGGAGACCAGGAACCCAGCCTCGACCTGCACTCCTTCCGGGCATGTTCGACCACGGAAAGGATGGAACTCCCATCCAACCCCCCGACCCGGTTGATCCGGATGTATCCGACCGTCTATCCAGCCACCTCAAAAGGCGGCCCTTACGAAAGTGTCGAAGGGCCGCTTTGGGGAACCAGTCTGACAACACCCTTCCGTCGCCACCACGGGGCGTCCAAGAGGGTATGCAGACTTGACACTCTCCGGCAACGGCGGCCGAGGTGGCTTGTCAGTCCGTCGAGGATGTTGCGGGTCCGAGCTCACGTCGGTGCCTTGGCTCAGCCAAACACCGCTGGCGCGGAGCGCCCGTCCACTTCGAGATGCGGGCACCCCTCCGGCCCCGGGCGAAGCAGCCCGGGGCCGGAGAAGCGCCGACGGCCGGTGGAGAACCGTCGGTACGCTGCGGATCAGTTGTAGAGCATGCCGCCGTCGACGAGCAGGGTCTGGCCGGTGACGTAGTCGGCGCGGTCACTGGCGAAGAAGGAGACGACGCCGGCGACGTCCTCCGGGGTCTCGATGCGTCCCAGGGCGATGGTGTCCACGTTCTCCTGGAGGTTCTGGCCGAGCGGCTTGCCGTTGATCTTGTGCAACTCGCGATCGATCAGCTCCCACATGCCGGTGCCGACGATGCCCGGGCCGTAGGCATTGACAGTGTGGCCCTTCGGGGCGAGCTCCTGCGCGGCGGTCTGGGTGATGCCGCGCACGGCGAACTTCGAAGCGGAATAGGCCGAGAGGATCGGAAAGCCCTTCACAGCGGCAATGGACGCGGCGTTGATGATCTTGCCCTTGACGCCGAGCTCATCGAACTTGCGGACGGCGGCCTGGATGCCGAAGAAGATCGAGTGCACGTTGATGGCGAAGATCTTCTCGAGCTCCTCCTGGGTGACCTCCAGGATCGGCTGGACCTGCGCGATGCCGGCGTTGTTGACCAGCACGTCCAGTCCGCCCAGCTGCTCGGCCGCGGTGTCCACGGCTTGGTCGAAGGAGTCCTTGCCGGAAACGTCGATCGGCACGAAGACGGCCTTGCGGCCTAGGGCCTCGACCTCCTGGACGACGTCTTGGCCCTTCTCCTGCTGCGGCTTCAGGTCGGCGATCGCGAGATCAAATCCGTCCTCGGCGAGCTTCAGCGCGATGCCCCGCCCGATGCCCTGTGCCGCGCCAGTGACAAGGGCGACCTTGGTCTTGTTCTCAGCCATGGTGAAGCCACCTTTCTCTTCAAAATTGAAGAATTGTGTGTACCTGGCACAACGAGGGACACGCCGGGGTTATTCCGGCGCCGGCTTTCTCCGACCAAACCGCACACGACAGGCGGCCCCATTGTCGGCTGATCACCAGGTCTCTTGACAGACAGTAGGGAGCATTGGAGGCTCGTGGCAATGGCTCGGTCAGGTCGAATGCCACCACTGACCTTCCCTTGGCTCCGCTCTCGCCAGACGCGCAGGCTGTGAACGTCGTCGACGCTGTCGACCAACTAAGAGAACAGTGGCATCTGCCCGTCGGGCCAGTCGGCTACCTGGTTAGGCACATGGAACGACATGGCATCGTTGTGAGCCGGCTACGGGTCGCCGACGAGGGCATCGACGCCTATAGCCAGAATGCTGGAACTCATCCAGTTGTCATTCTGGGGAGCAACAAGGGTGATGCGGCGCGCAGCCGTTTCGACGCAGCCCACGAACTGGGTCATTTGGTCTGTCATCCAGAAGCTGACCCGGGAAGCATCCAGGAGACACAGGCCCATGCCTTCGCGGCAGAGCTGCTGATGCCTGCTCGCCAGATGCGAGAGCTCCTACCGAAGCGATTCGACCTGGGAACGTACGCGAAGCTCAAACAGGAATGGGGGGTTTCCATTGCGGCTTTGCTCTATCGTGCACGCGCGCTGAACGTCATCAGTGGTGACGCCTACCGGCGCGCGGTCGTCACCATGAACTCAAAGTACGGGCGGCGCCATGAGCCATTCCCCCTAGACCGGCCAGACAATCCGGTCATGCTGTCCTCGGCCGTTGCACTGGCCAACCAGAATGGGGCATCGCTGGAGCAGCTAGCTACACAAGCGCGCCTGTCCCTCGACGACGTCGAGGCCATCGTCGGGGCAGAGGACCTCCGCCCCGAAGTCCACATATAGACCGATTCAAGCTCAGAACACCAAAGCGCATGGTGTCCACCGCGCTATCAACCCAGGAGAAGGATCTGATGACAAACAAGAAGGACATGCACACCGTCCCAACAGCGGACGGCTGGGCGAATCGTCGTGAGGGTGGCGCGAGGGCCTCAAGCACTCACGCCACCAAGGCAGAAGCTGAATCAGCCGGCCGGGCTGCGGCCAAGAAGGACGGCGTAGAGCACCTTATCCACAAGAAGGACGGCACCATCGGGCACCGAAACTCCTATGGCAACGATCCCCACCCACCGAAGGGCTGACGCGCGACGCTCCCCTGTCCAATCAGGTCCAGAGGCCTTCCTATACAGATGCGTCCAAAGCCCAAAGAGGGATCTGCTCTGACAGCGAGCCGACGTTAGTTGTGAGCATGTCCAGACGGGCATACCCGGTGTGACACTCTGGGCGGCCTGGACTGGGTAGTCGGGATTCCGGTGAACCGCAGGCATTGAGTGCTCCGCTGAGGGGTCTTCTGCCCCGACGTCGGTGGAGGGTGGCCCACAGGCTAATGTGGTCCGCCCGGCGATAACTCCCTGGTTTGAGGGAGTATCGCCGGGCGGAGGGCGGTTCCGGGTTGGGCCGGTCAGTCGGTGCGCACGGTGCGGGGGTCAACGTTGCGGGCGCCGAAGATCAGCAGTCCGGAGGCCAGGATGGGGATGACGCCCCACCATAATGTCGCGTTGATCCAGCTGGTGCCGGCGGCCAGGGTGGCGGTGATCAGTAGGCCGCCGATGATGGCGCCGACCTGGCCGGAGGCGTTGATGATCGAGCTGCCGGTGGCTCGGGTGTGGACGGGGAAGCTCTCGCCGGTGAAGAACAGCAGGGCCGAGAAGGGGCCGATCAGGAAGAACAGCCCGGCACTGTAGAGGGCGATGATGAGTGGGAAGTTCCCGTTCGGGGCTTGGAGCATGGTAAAGAACGACACGGCACAGAGGATCCAGCCGATGCCGATCGCGTTGCGGCGCCCGATCCGGTCACCGAACCATCCGTGGAACAGGTAGCCAGCGAAGGCAGTGGCGTTGGAGATGATCAGGACCAGCAGCGCGTTGTTGAACGCGATGTCCTTGCCGTCGGGTGCTGTCAGCAGTGAGGTGCCCAGGATCGAGAAGGCGAGCACTCCGAGCCAGTTCAGCAGGAAGGCTCCGCCGATCGTCAAGGTGGACCGCAGTGATTCGCCGCGGAAGACCGATACGAGTGGGCTGTCCTTCTCAGAGACGTCGATGCCGTACTTCGCACCGAGCTGCTGGGCCTCTTCCACGCGACCGTCTTTGATCATTTGGTCGATCTGGTGCCTGTGGGCGAACTGGGGGCTCTCCTTGAGCCATCGTCCGGCGATGATGATGAAGACGGCGGGGATGGCGGCCACGATGAAGCACAGTACCCAGCCGCCGATCGGGAATAGCAGGTAGACGGACCCGGCGGCGAGCACGGAGCCGACCGGCCAACCGGACTGGACCAGGGAGTAGATCAGGCCCCGCCGTTTGGCCTTGGCTGGGTCGCTGTTGTGGGCGAACATCTCGTTGAGGTAGGCGGCGTTGATGGCCTGCTCGGCGTAACCGAGGCCGGCGAGTGATCGCACCAGGACCAGGAACACGAGGCCCAGTCCGGCGGCGATGCCGACGACCCAGCCGACCATCGCGGTCAGTAGGGAGGCCACGGCGGCGCCGGCGACGGCGATCAGGATGCCCTTGCGGCGACCGATCTTGTCGACGATCGGCCCGATCGCGAAGGCGACCAGTGCGGTGCCGGCGGTGACCCAGGTGTTGACCTCGGTCGACTGGGCCCCGGTCCAGCCGAGGTCGGCGGCCAGTTCGGGCAACAGGTTGCCGAAGAGGACGAAATCATAGACGGCGAAGGTCCAGGCGAAGAAGCAGATCCAGGTGGCCACCCGGACGTCCTTAGGCTGTACATCCGATTCGACGAATGGGGCTGTTTGGGTAGTGGACATGACCGTTCCTTGGGGAGGAGGAGACAGCAGGAGGGGATAACAGGAGGGAACGAGAGGACCGCAACAGGGTTGAAGCCGGAGGGAGGGAGCACGAAGGGGACGGTCCGGGGCCGGGTCATGACTGATCGGTCCCGGACCGTCCCCTCAGTGGTGGTGCCTCAGGTCAAGAGACGGAGCTGAGGTCTGCGCTCTGCTGCTCACGCCTTTCGGCGGTGGCGGTCAGGTCGACCGTGAGCTGGCCCTCGACGTCCTTGAGGACCACGCCGTAGTCCCGGGTGGCGGCCTCGGCGGTGGTGAAGCCGTCCAGCACGTCTTCGAGGACCTTCAGCGGGTCGCGGGTGAGCGGATCGCCGAAGCCGCCGGCGCTGGGCACGGTGATCTGGAGGGAATCACCGGCCTTCAGCTGCCAGCCGGTGACCTTGGACGGCCAGGACTCCTCGCCGTCCCGTCCGGGGTTCTTCACCAGAGACGCGTTCAGGCCGTCATGTCCGCCTTCGGCTCCCCACGGGACGTCAGACTCATGGCGCTCACCTTCGCAGGTGACCGCAGTGTCGGTCAGGAAGGTGTTCTCCCGCACGATGCCGATGCCGCCGCGGAACTCACCGGCCGCCGCCGGCTCGTCGCGCAGCTCGTAGCGGTCAGTGCGCATCGGGAACCGCCACTCCAGTTCCTCGATCGGGTTGTTGCGGGTGTTGGCGATGAGGTTGTCCACGGAGTCCGGCCCGTCACTGGTGGATCGGGCACCGTAGGAACCCTCGTTGACCTCGAGGTAGACCCAGTACTCGCCCTGCTTCGCGTCCCACCCGGAGTAGGACATGAAGTGGATGTGGGCGGAGTTGCCGGCGGTGACGCGTTCGGGGATGACCGGGGCTAGGGCCCGCAGGGCCAGGTCCACGGCGCGCTGCACCTGTGAGAACCGGGAGAACGTCGCCGCCGGGTAGGTCGGGTTGAAGATAGTGCCCTCCGGGGCGATCACCTTCAGCGGCTTGAGCATGCCCTCGTTCTGCGGCACAAACACCGGGAAGGCGACCTCGTCCAGGAACATCATCCGGGTGATGAACGTGAACGCCGAGACCGTCGTGCCCTCGAACGCGCAGTTGTAGGCCGTGGGCACCTGTTCGGAGGAACCGGTGAGGTCATAGGTGATCTCGTCACCCTCCACGATGACCTTCACGACGATGGGCAGTTTCTTGCCGTAGTTGCGTCCGTCGTCGTCCAGATAGCCGACCTCGGTCTCGTACACGCCATCCGGAATCTTGGCGATCTCCTGACGCAGCATCCGCTCCGAGTAATCGATCCAGAACTGGCCGGCATCGCGGACCGCGCCGATGCTGTACCGCTCGACGAGGGCGAGGTAACGAGACTTGGCCAGCTCGCACGCGGCGATCATTGCCTGGAAGTCGCCCTCGTTGGAGGTGGGTGTCCGGGTGTTGTTGAGGATGTGCCGGATCAGGGACTCCTGACGGACACCCTTCTCGTAAACTTTCACCGCCCGGAAGATGGTGCCCTCGGACTGCACGTCCTGGATATCCACCATCAGTCCCGAGAACGCACCGCCGTTGTCGATGAGCTGCCCGGAGGCCCCGGCGAAGCCCACGAGCTCCCCGTCGTGGAAGATCGGTTCGATGATCGCCACGTCGGGGGAGTGGGTAGCTCCCAGGTAGGGGTCGTTGTGCAGGATGACGTCACCCTCATGGATGTCGTCGCCTAGGACCGAGATGACGCCCTTGACGATCTTGGGCATGGAGCCCATGAACATCGGCGTGGAATCGGATTCGGCTAGCACATTGCCGTCCTTGTCGAACAGGCCGGCTCCGAGGTCCTCGGACTCGCGGATAATCGAGGAGTAGGCCATCCGGAATAGTACCGAGGCCATCTCTTTGGCCGCGGAGTTCAGGGCTCCGCCGATGACGCGCATCAGGATCGGTGTGGCCAGCTTCTCGACCGTCTGAGTGACCGTCGGGCAAGCGATGACCAAGTTGCCGGCCTCGTCGACCGTCCCGGTGAAGCCCGGGGGGACGACGACGGTGGAGTCATACTGCTCAATGATCACCGGTCCCTCGAAGGTGGTCCCCACGCCCATTTCCTCCCGGTCGTAGAACCCAGTGTCCAGGGTGACCGGCTTGCCCTCTTGTTGGAAGGTCACCGGGCGGGTCTCCACCAGGGCGTCGGCCAGCGAGCCGGAGCGGGTGGGGGTCGGGGTCGGCAGATCGGCCATCACGGCGCGGGCTTCCACGCGGATGTTGATGACCTCCACGGATCCGTTCTTGAAGCGGTGGCCGTACTCCTCGAAGTGGGCGTCGTGGAAGGCTGCCTCGGCCTGGTCCAGCCAAGCGGTGTTTACCGGTCCCTCGGGGACGTCGAAGCGGATCTCGTAGCCCTGGCCCTCGTAGCGGGCATCGGCCAGCCAGTCGATCCTGCGCTGCTCGGCTGGGACGTCCTCCGCGTCTAGCTGGGCATTGGCCTCCCGCTCCAGCTGCTCGAAGGATGCCTGGATGGCCGAGGGGTCGGCCTCGGCGAACTTGAACCGGCTGGTGGCCACGAATTCGTACTGCTCATCGGTGGCCAGTAGCCCGATGCCTGCGATGATGCCGGGGTGAGCCGGCACCAGCACGTTCGGCACTTCGAGTTCTGCCGCGATCTCACAGGCGAACAGCGCACCGGCGCCGCCGGCGGCGACGAGGGTGAAGTCGCGCGGATCATAGCCGCGGCGCACCGAGTTCTGCTCGATGGCCTGGGTCATGCCGAACTTCTGGATCTGCAGAGCACCGAGGGCGGCTTCCTCCACGGACATGCCGAGGGTCTCGGCCAGTCCCTCCATGGCTGTGCGGGCCCCGTCGAGGTCCATGTCCAGGCCCGAGCCGGCCAGCATGCGGTCTGGGCGCATCCGACCCAGCAACACCTGGGCGTCGGTCGAGGTCGGTTCCGTGCCGCCGCGTCCGTAGCAGACCGGTCCCGGAACGGCACCCGCCGACTGCGGGCCGACGCGGAAGACGCCACCGGCGTCGACATAGGCGATGGATCCTCCGCCGGCGCCGATGGTGTCGATGTCAACCATGGGGACCATGGCCTGGTGGTCGCCGATCTTGGTGTCCAGCAGGTGGCGCATGCGAAGTTCGCCCTGGTAGGCGACGCCAATGTCGGCGGAGGTGCCACCGATGTCCAGGGTGACGACGTTCTCGAAGCCGGACTGCTTGCCGGCCCACATGCCGCCGATCAGGCCGCCGACCGGTCCGGACATCATCAGGGTGACGGGCCGCTTGGCGGCCTCACGGATCGGCACCATGCCCCCGGAAGACTGCATCAGCAGGATCTCCCGCTGGTACCCAAGGGCCGTGACCTCATCGTGCAGGCGGTGCAGGTACCGCGAGACCCGCGGGCCGACATAAGCATTCAGGGCGGTGGTGGAGAACCGCTCGTACTCCCGGTACAGGGGCACGATCTCACTGGATAGGGACAGGAACGCCTCGGGGAATTCCTCCTTGACGATCTCACCGATGCGTTGCTCGTGGGCAGAGTTCAGGTAGGAGTGCAGCAGGCACACGGCGATGGCCTGGACCCCGGCCGCCTTGAGTTCGCGGACCCGCTCACGGACCTCGTCCTCGTCCAAGGGAACCAAGACCTCACCGTGGGGGGCGGTGATGCGTTCCTTCACGGTGAGTCGGTGGCGGCGCTTGATCAGTGGCTTGGTCTGCCAGGGCATATCCTGCTGCAGGGAGAAGTTGTGGGGCTTCTTGTGCCGGGCGATGTGCAGGATATCGCGGAAGCCCTCGGTGGTGATCATCCCGACCTCAGCACCGGTGTGCGTCAGAGCGGTGTTCGTGGCCACGGTGGTGCCATGCACCACCTGGTCGATCTCCGACAGGGACACCCCGGCCTTCTCACAGAGCATCTTGATGCCGTCGACGACCGCCACGGACGGGTCGTGGGGAGTGGAGGGAACCTTCTCCACAACGGCGATACGCTGTGCGTCGTCCGAGAAATACAGGTCGGTGAAGGTACCGCCGACGTCTACTCCGATGCGCTTCATGATGGGTCCTTTCAAGAGGGGATGCCCAGGCTGTTGAGGAAAGAGGAAAAACCTGAGGGTGACAGGGGCCAGGTAACGGCCACGGACGGGAAGCAGGGTCTACGGGGCCGGGACCTCCTCCGGCAGCTCGTGTGATGTAGATCACTCGCGGTTGCTTAGGTAGAAATGTAGTTCCCAGCGGAGCAACACGCAATGCCCAATCGGCCTCCACTCGATATTTTTGGCGGGGGTGGCCATGGCGGAAAACTGGGATGGACCGAGGAGACTCACGAACTGGCTCGCGAAGCCGGCGTCGACCTCACCGAGCAATTCACGCCCCTGGCCGCCGTAATGCGATCGCCATCGGCTGGTCCTCTCGGGCCTGTCGCTCCTCGGGATGACCCCGGTGCCACAGCTCAACTTCGCGACGATCATCGCGCTCTACAGCCCCGGACTCATCGCCCTCATCGGTCTCTCTGCGGCCTGGGGTTCGCCCTCGGTTCATGACCAGCAGCGCCGCTGCGGCCGCGAGCCGGCCCCTCCCGGACTGCCGGAGTGACGCACTCGCCGCTGCTCGACCCTACCGAGCAGCTGGTCGAGGGAAAACTGACTCCATGCACCTCTGGTGCTGGCCCAAGCCGTGCGCTACTGTACTTAGCACAGCAACCTCGTTGCTTGAATAGCAACTTATTAGCCCGGAGAGTGGAGAGAGCCATGACCGTCACGACCAACAGCGACATCGAAGCCCGTCTTGCAGCAGTGCTGGAGGAAGCGTTCGAGGCCGGCACGAGCATCTACAACGACCGCGGCTTCAAGCGCCGGATCGGCTACGGCAACCGCCCCGCCGTCATCCACATCGACCTCGCCAACGCCTGGACCCGCCCGGGCCACCCGTTCAGCTGCCCGGGGATGGAGGAGATCATCCCGAATGTCCAGCGGATCAACGAGGCCGCGCGAGCCAAGGGAGTCCCGGTCTTCTACACCACGAACGTCTACCGCAACCGCGACGCCACCTCTGGCACCAACGACATGGGCCTGTGGTACTCGAAGATCCCCACCGAGACCCTTCCGGCGGATTCCTACTGGGCTCAGATCGATGACCGCATCGCGCCCGCAGACGGCGAGGTCGTGATCGAGAAGAACCGCGCCTCGGCATTCCCGGGGACGAACCTGGAGCTCTTCCTGACCTCCAACCGCATCGACACCCTGATCGTGACCGGTGCGACCGCGGCCGGGTGCGTGCGCCACACCGTAGAGGACGCGATCGCGAAGGGCTTCCGTCCGATCATCCCCAGGGAGACCATCGGCGACCGCGTCCCGGGCGTCGTGCAGTGGAACCTCTACGACATCGACAACAAGTTCGGTGACGTGGAGCCCACGGACTCGGTGGTGGAGTACCTGAACAAGCTCCCGCAGTTCAAGGACACGGTCCCGAAGACCCTCTCGGACCCCCAGCCCGAGATCCAGGCCCCCGCCGATCCGGCCTGATCCGCACCGTACCGGCGGAGTCCAGCGGCCCGGCATTCTCACGCCAACCCGACGACAGTCCGGCACCCCCTCAACGAGTGCCGGACTGTCGCACATCCGTGAGGACATAGGACATAGAAGTCCCGAACCTCCGTGCAAGGCGCACTGCCCGCCCCGAACACCGCGTGGAGCCATCGCCTAACATGAACACGAACGCGTGGCCGAGGCATGGTGCTCTCGCCCGAAAAGGAGGGATCATGCCCGGTGCCCAGCCCAACGGGGACAAACAGGGCGCGGCCGCGTCCCTACTGAACGGGCTGGCCGTGCTCGAGGCCTTCTCCGTGGCCTCGCGTCCATTGCTGGGCGTCACCGAGATCTCCGAGCTCGTCGGCCTGCACAAGAGCACCGTCTCGCGGATGCTCACCGGTCTCGCTGAGTCTGGTTACGTGCAGCGCGACGACACGGCCGGCCGGTACCGGCTCGGCCTAGGCATGATCGGCTTGGCCGGCCCGTTGCTCGCCGATCTCAACGTGCGCCGGGCGGCGCTGCCCTATCTGGAAGAGCTGACCGAGGCCACCAGTGAGACCGCCGCGATCGCGGTCTGGAACGGCACCAGCGCGATCGTCGTGGAACAGACGGCCAGTCCCCATCAAGTCAAGCACAGCGCCTCGATCGGCACGCGGTACAACAAGTACGCCAGCTCCTCCGTCCGCGTGTTCCTGGCCGAGCTGCCGCCCGAGGAGGTCGGCCGCCTGCTCTCAGCGGGGATCATCCAGCGGGACAGCTACCGCGGCCTCGACGGCCTCGCCCATGAAAACCTTCGCGTCGTCCGAGAACAGGGATTCGCCATCAACGACGGCGACACCACCTTCGAGGAATACGGCATCTCGGCACCGGTGCGGGACTACCGCGGCAAGGTCGTGGGCTGCATCACGGCCAGCGCGCCACGCTCCCGGGTGCAGTTCAGGGCCAGCCAGCCGGTCCTCCGGGATGCCGTACTGCAGGCCGCCGAACAGGTCTCTGCGCGCCTGGGCAGCCGGCCGTCCGTCGAGGACTGAGCCCCTCCCGGGACAGCAACGCGCCTGGACTGCAGCCCAGCTTCGCGGTCGTACCGGGTTATCTGCCGGGCCCCAGGCGGATGGTCTTCGGACCCCCTCTCCAGGCCGGATGTCCTTGTCCGTCGCCACGTGCACGACCACCTCAAGTCGATGATGTAGCGTCGGCGGATTAGCCGGCGCGGTCGGGGTGGAAGCCCCGCAAGAGCGGTGTCCGCACTGTTTGCAGCGGTGTCCGCGCTGCTAGCGCTGTTTCAAACGGATTGGGCGGGTAACCCGGCGTGAAGGAATACGCGCGGAGAAGCAACTTCACAAGCGCAAAGTGTTGGCCTTACGTATTCGGGACCGGCTTATTCCACTGGCTATCCGGCTGCGGGGCAGGTCAGAAGCTTCCGGATCCGGCCGAGTCGTTCGCATAATGTGCGAGAACTTCGCAGCGGACGCGAATTCTGGTCAGAACGTCACGCAAGCGCAAGCCGGGACGGGGTCTGATGCCCACTCATCCAAGGGCCGACCGCCATGGGCAGCAGAGAGCATCCTCGGAAACCGGCTGCACGGTCTCCATCACGGGGGAGTCGTCCCAACCGGCGGATTCGCACTTCTCGTCAACATGTCATGCTCTACCTGACATAATCAGGCTTACAGGCTGGAAACTCACGGAAGTTGCAGTAGCTGCAGGAACTCCCGTCTTCGCGGGTGTGAGCGTCGCCGCTGGTCAGGCTAGGCCTCGACGTGGCGTCCTGGGACCACCGCTCGATGAGCTCCGCTCCGAACACGCTGATGGCCGTGGAGTTCATGCATCTAATGCAGGATTCCACGGCTGCGCGGCGCGATGGGCAGCACCGTTTCGAAGCGCGTTCCCAAGCTTCCTCCCGGTCCGCCTAGAAAAGATGAGCGGATAAGCAAAGCCATGCTCAATGGCTGACTGACGCGGATCTCGACCCGGGGCCGATGACGGAGACGGTGGAGAACGACTCGCGCCGGGGGTTGACCAGTAGCAAGTCCCAGACCGCCGCCGTCACCGACTGATCCTGTTATTCCCGGCTCATGAACTGCCGTTCCTGCCAGTTTGCCCCGGGAGGTGGCCGTTAGAAGCACCTGTCCTCGCACGCCATGTCGTCGAACACTTCGGGGGAGTACACCTGCTTGTGATACCGGCATTGCGCTCCACGTTGCCGTTCCGGAAGATCAGAGCGGCGGGGGCGACGTGCCCGATGTCCATTACCCGGGCCGTCGTCGATCCGGCCTGCTCAGGACGGTCTGCGGCGCCACTGGCGCGATGGCGGCGAGCCCCCCGACGCAAGCATGCCTTTCGGCATGGATAGAGGTGCCACCTTGGGCGCCCTCCATTCCTCAGGACGGAATGTCGTCACGTGGCGTGGATCACAGCTTTCAGGGTGAGTAGCGTCACGGGAAACGTTTCTTAGCCTCTGGAGCTTTCCCCATGGACGTATTGCAGGACATCCGCCGGTCGCGGATGACTCGATTTCAGGTCGTGGCCGTCACGGTCGCGTTGGTGATGATCCTTCTGGACGGCTTCGATGTGGCCGCGATGGCCTATGCCGCCCCGTCGTTGAGCGCGGAGTGGGGTACCGAGCCGGTGATGCTGGGCTACCTGCTCAGCGCCAGCCTGTTCGGCATGGCCGCCGGGTCGATTTTCATTACCCCGATTGCGGACGTGATCGGCCGACGGTGGCTGGCCGTGGGATCCATGTTCGTGATCGCGGTGGGGATGGGGCTTTCCGCCCTGGCCACCGATGAGTTCATGCTGCTGGTGTTCCGCCTGCTCACCGGCCTGGGCGTGGGCGGGATGATGGCGAACCTCAACGTCTTCGTCTCCGAGTACGCCTCGGACGCCCGCCGCGGGTCCATCATCGGCATCTACGCCGCCGGCTACCCCATCGGCGCCACCATCGGCGGCGTGGTGGCTGAGCCGTTGATCACCGTGTTCGGCTGGCAGGCCCTGTTCCTGGCCGGTGGTGTGCTCAGCGCCCTCATGTTCGTGATCGCCCTGCTCTTTTTGCCCGAGTCCCTGGACTTCCTCTTCGCCCGCCAACCCAAGGGCGCCCTGGGCAAGGCCAACCGCATCCTGGCCCGGATGAACCGGCCGCCGCTCACTGCCCTGCCCGAGCTGCCGAAGACCGTGGAGTCCCGAAGCGGCATCGCCGAGATCTTCCACGGCAAGGTTCGCTTCCGCACCTTCATGCTGTGGATCGGTTACGCCTGCCTGGTGGCGGCCTACTACTTCGCCAACACCTGGACCCCGCAGATCATCGCCGGCGCCTCCGGCGAGGAGGCTTTGGGCATCCGGACCGGCACGCTGGCCAACCTGGGCGGGATCATCGGCTGCTTCATCTTCAGCGCCCTGGCCCTGCGCTTTCGTTCCAACCGCCTGCTCTTCGGCGCCCTGGCCGGCGCGGCGGGCGCCTACGTGCTGTTCGGCGTCGTGTTCTCGGTGATCCCGGTGGCTATGGGCACCGCGGTACTGCTGGGCATCCTGACCACGGCGGGCATCGCCGGGTTCTACGCCGTCGCCCCGGGCGTGTACACGGCCCGGGCCCGGGCCACCGGCATCGGCTGGATGATCGGCATCGGCCGCCTCGTCTCCATCGTCGCCCCCATCCTGGTCGGTTACCTCATCGACGGCGGCTGGGACCCCGCGACCATCTTCTACCTGTTCGCCCTCCCGCTGCTGGCCTCCGCAGCCTGCGTGGCCGCCCTGAGCGTGTCACTGCGCCGACAGGGCGCCACGCTGCCCCTCGCGCCGACCGCGTCGGCCTGACCCCCAGACGACCGACCGCACTTGACGCACCGACCGTGCCCGCCGCCGTACGCACCCGGGCCGGCATCGGACCTGAGAACGAAGGACGAACCATGACCATCACTGAGCCCGGCACCCTCCTGACCCCCGCCCCGGACCGCGCCGACTGGAATACCACCCGGATGGGCCGGTTCCTGGAGGACGTCGAGACCCGGTACGGGGTGCGCTTCGCCACCTACGACGACGCCTGGGCCTGGTCCGTGGAGAACCTCGAGGACTTCTGGGGCCAGGTGTGGGACCACTTTCAGGTGATCTCCCACGCCCCGTATACGGCGGTCCTGGAGGACCGCACCATGCCCGGGGCGAAGTGGTTTCCCGGGGCGAGGCTGAACTACGCCGAGCACGTGCTGCGGATGCTGCGCGATCGCGCCGGGGACGTCATGGTCACTTCCCGCAGCCAGACCAACGGCTCCGTGGAGTGGACCGGGGCGCGCCTGGAAGAAGAGATTGCCCGCATCCAGGCCGGCCTGATCGCCCGCGGCGTGGGCGTGGGGGACCGGGTGGCCGGCTACCTGCCCAACATCCCCGAGACCCTGGCCGCGTACCTGGCGACGACGGGCCTCGGCGCCATCTGGTGCGCCGTGCCCCCGGAGATGGGCCCACAGTCCGTGCTGGACCGCCTCACCCAGCTGGAGCCGAAGGTACTGATCGCCATTGACGGCTACGTCTACGGCAAGCGGGAACTCTCCCGCGCCGATGACCTGGCCCGCATCCGGCAGTTCCTGCCCGGAACCCAGACCGTCCTACTGCCCTACCTGGACCCCCAAGCCCGGGCCCCCGAGGGCGCGGAGACCTGGGCCGAGTTCACCGGCCGGGCCGGGCTCGAGCCGGGGTTTGACGCCGCGGCGGTGCCGGCGGTCCACATCGAGCCGGTGCCCTTCGACCACCCGCTGACCGTGCTCTTCTCCTCCGGCACCACGGGCAAGCCCAAGGCGATCGTGCACTGCCACGGCGGGATCCTGCTGGAGCACCTCAAGGCCCACGGTCTGCACTTCGGCATGAGCGAGGCCGACAACGCCTTCTGGTTCTCCACCACCGGCTGGATGGTGTGGACCATGGGCGTGTCCTCGCTGTTGCTGGGCGCCTCCGTGGTCCTCATGGACGGAGACCCGAACTGGCCGGCCGCGGACGGTGAGTGGTCGCAGTGGGCGGTGATGGCCGAAACGGGCTCCACCTACATGGGCACCGGCTCGGCCTACCTGGCCGCCTGCGCCCATGCCGGAATGCGGCCGAACCAGAAATGGGACCTGTCCCGGTTGCGGGAGATCCAGTGCTCGGGCTCTCCGTTGGCCGCCGACGTCGCCGGCTGGGTGCTGGACGCCGTCAACCCGGACCTGCTGCTGGCCCCCACCTCCGGCGGCACGGATATCTGTGCCGCCTTCGTCGGTGGCAGCCCGCTGACCCCGGTCTGGGCCGGGGAGATGTCCTGCCGCCCGCTCGGGGTGGCCGTGGCGTCCTGGGACCCGGAGGGCCGGGAACTGCACGGCGAGGCCGGTGAGCTCGTGTGCACGCAGCCGATGCCATCCATGCCGGTGTTCTTCTGGGGCGATGAGGGCAACGAGGGGTACCGGGACAGCTATTTTGGCGCTTACCCCGGGGTGTGGCGCCACGGCGACTGGCTGGTACAGACCCAACGCGGCTCCTGGGTCATCACGGGCCGCTCCGACGCGACCCTGAACCGCGGCGGCGTGCGCCTGGGCACCGCCGAGTTCTACGCCGTGCTCGATGCCCTGCCGCAGGTCAACGACACCATGGTCCTGCATTTCGAGGACGCCGGCGGCATGGGCCAGCTCGTGCTGCTCGTGGACGCCGCGGACGAGGTGTCCGGGGCGGAGGCGGAAGCGGCGTTGGAGAACACGATCCGCACCACGCTGCGCACCGAACTCTCCCCGCGGCACGTGCCGGACCACGTGGTGTTCGTCCCGTCCATTCCCCGCAATCCGACGGGCAAGCGCCTGGAGATCCCGCTCAAGCGCATCATCCAGGGCGCGGTGCGCGGACAGGTGATGGACCTCGGGGTGGTGGCCCGCCCCGAGCAGATCGACGCGACCGTCGCCCGGGTCCAGGAGGTCATCGGCCAGCCCTGATGCCTGCGGGCCGGGTCAGTGCTGCTGTTCGGCGGTGCGCCGTTCCAGGATCTCGGCGGCCTGCCGCAGGACCTCCACGTGCCGGGGGATGTCGGCCCGGGTGAAGCGGATGCTGGGCGTCGCCGTGGTGAGCCCGGCCAGGGGCCGTCCCACGGAGTCCACGACCGCCACCCCAATGCCGATCACTCCCTGTTCCGTCTCCTCCAGGTTGGTCGCGTAGCCGTCGTGCCGGATGCGCGTCATCCGTTTCTTCAGCGTGGCCAGGGAGTGGATCTTGGCGGTGGGCCAGTCCGGCACGCCGGCCCGGTAGACCTCCTCCAGTTCCCGGTTGGGCAACCTCGACAGCAGGGCCTTGCCCCCGGCCGAGGTGAAGGCCGGCATCGTGTCCCCGCGCCGCATGGCCACCCGCAGCCCGTGCGGGGACTCGATGCCGTCCAGGAACAGGATGTCCCCGCCCCGCAACACCATCAGCTGCACCGTTTCCCCGGTCTGGGCATGGGCGTACTCCAGGGCAGGCCGAGCGGCATCGCGCAACCCGGCCAGGACGGGGGAGCGCAGAGGCGTGGTGGAGAATGCGGGACCCACCAGATACCGGCGCAGATGGTTCTGCCGGGCGAAACCCCGGAAGGCCAGGGCGTTGAGCAGGCGGTGGGCGGTGGACGGGGCGACACCGAGATGGTCTGCAGCCTCCGCGACGGACACCGACCCCTGACTGCGCAGCAGGTTCAGCAGCACCAAGGCACGGTCCACCGACTCGATGGGGGACACGTCGGGGGCCATGAACCAAGGGTAGGGGCGGGACGGGAGCCGGCTGAACAGGCCGTTGGGGCGTCCTCACCGTGGTCAGGGATCGACCGTCCGGCACCCGAGGTGGGCGCCGGCCACGGTGAGCGGACCAGGACCGGCGCGACCCTCGGCCCGGGGGGGCGGGCGCCCGCAAGGCGTCCGTCCCACCGTGGTGTGGGCCTGGATCAGGAGGCGGCCTTGGAGTCACCGTCGATCGGCAGCTGCTGACCGGTGATGGTGCGGCCGTGCGGGCCGGCCAGGAACAGGATCAGCGCGGCGATGTCGGCCGGGTCGATGAACTGCTTGACCGACTGGTTGGCCAGCGCGTTGGCGGTCTCGGCCTCGATCGTGGTGCCATTGGCCTCGGCGCGCCCGGCCAGGACGCTGTCCATGCGCGGACCGGCCACGGCGCCGGGGTGGATGGTGTTCGAGGTGATGCCGTACTCGCCCAGCTCCAGGGCCAGGGTCTTGGCGAAGCCCACCAGGCCCCACTTGGTCGTGGAGTAGGCGATGCGGTCCGGGTACCCGAAGCGGCCGGCCAGCGAGGACATCGTCACGATCGTGCCGGCCTCGGAGGCCTTCAACAGCGGGATGGCGTGCTGGGTGACCAGGAAGGTGCCGGTGAGGTTGATGCCGACGACGGCATTCCAGTCCTCCGCGGCCAGTTCCGCAGCGGGAGCGGTGGGGCCGCCGATGCCGGCCATGTTCACCAGCACGTCCAGTCCGCCGAGTTCTTGGGCCACGTCCTGGAACAGGGCCTCGATGGCCTCGGGCTGGGACACGTCGGTGACCGAACCTGTGATGTTCCCGTGGGAGGCGACCGCTGCGGCGACGGCCTCGGCGTTGATGTCCGCGATGTGCACGCGGTGGCCTTCGGTGGCGAAGGCGGTGGCGGTGGCGAAGCCGATGCCGCCGGCACCCGCGGTGATGAGGACGTTCTTGCTCACGAGGTTTCCTCCTGGGAATCGTGGGTGGCGCAGTGGGTCGACGGGCCGGATCGTTGGGTGTTACGGGTGGGAGGTCGGGACGGTGACGGGTCACCACCGGGGCGGCCGTCCGCCGACACGCCTCAGGTTAGGGGATCTGGGGCCTGGCGTTCTTGGCGACGAGCAGTCTCAGCAGCAGGTCGTCACACCGGTCCAGGCTCTGCGATCAGTCATAGCAGACCAGTTCACGCTCCACGCCCTCGGCCATGAAGAGGGTGTAGTCATCGGTCTCAGGGTAGACGCTTAGGGTTCGGTGTCATTGAGGACCTCGAAGAACGACTTAAAGCGGCTCTTCACAATTGAGGGTGTAGACGGGGTTCTCGGAGAAGCGGCGCGTCGTTAGCTGGATGGAGGTCGAGGCCTTCCGAAGATGGAAGTTCTCACACTGCCCATCTGAAAGACCTCGACGTGCCCAACGTTACCTTCGACGACTGTGACCTGATGTTAGCCGTTGCGCTTTTTGACGATGGGGCCGTCATGTCCGGTGGCGATGGTGGCGGCGTGGAAAGGCCCCGCCGGTGGGTTCCGGCGGGGCCTCGATGGTCAGGGTGACGTGGCGGTCGTCTTTGGTGACGGGGTTATTCGCTGTTCTCCGTGATCGCGGATTGGGCTGCGGTGAGGTCCACGATGGCCTTGCCGGTGGCGTAGGTGGCGATCAGGGAGGAGATCGCGAGGTTGTTGACCGCGCGGGGGTAGCCGCGTGAGGCCTGGTGGATCGCTGTGATCGCGTCGTCGGAGAACAAGGTGTCGGATCGTCCGGCGTATTTGAGGTGGAACCTGCCTCCACAGCGGCGGTTCTGGCTGGATCGGCAGGTCTTGGGGTGCAGACACCGGTCGCAGCACGGGGTCAGGCTCGACACGGTGAAGAACCACGGACGTCTGGCCGGGTTTCCAGGCGGGCCTGCACCGCGGACCGAGTGCCGGGCTGGGCGGCGACGCCGGGCCCACGGAGGGGGCGGCCGGTCCCTTGCCCGGGGAAGGTTTTAGTCGCGCAGCGTCCGAATTTCTTCTTGAGCGGCGCTCAGTTCGGTACGCAGGGACTTCGTCTCGGTGTCGGTCTTGCGGAGCTTTTCCCGGGAACTCTTGAGATCTTTCCGCAGCTGTGCAACCTCGGCTTCCGCCTGCTGGCGGGTGGCCTTCTCCTGGGCTTGGTCTTGGCGGGCTTGGGCCGCGGTCTCGACCGACTGGTCCCGCTCGGCCTGCACTTTGGTCAGCTCGGCTCGGCAGTCTTTGAGGGTGCTGAAGGCCTCGTCCCGACTGATCTCGGCCTCCGTGAGGGCTGTTCGCGCCGCTTTCGTCTCCGCTTCGGCCTGGACCCGCGCCTGGCGGTCTTGCTGGGCCTGCGCTTTCGCCTGGTCGGCGACGTCTTGGAACTCACGGACCCGCTCCTTGGCCTGGTCAAGCTCTCCTCGTAGCCGGCCCGCTTCGTTCACCGCTTGCTCTCTGCGGCCCTCCTCGCGGGCGCGGGCCTGGATGGCGTCCGAGGCTTTTCCGATGGCCTGCTGCTGTTCGGCGTGGGCCCTGGTCAGCTCGGCCCGGGTTCGCTCGAGCTCGGCCCGGGCTTCATTGCGACTGGCTTCTGTCTCGGTGATGGCTGCCAAGAGGTCGGCCGCTTCGGCTTCGGCGTGCTCTTGGGCTTGCCTGGCCTCGGTGGCCAGGTGTTCAACCTCCGTCCGCGCGGCCGTCAGGGCCGCGCCCCAAGCCCCGTTCAGGGCCCGGGCCACGGCCTCGGGAGGTTCGGGCACGGACTGAGCCTGCGCGTGGGCCTGCCGCCAGGCGCGCACGCCCTCGGAGGCATCCTGCATGGAGACCTGGGCCTGCCTGCGCACCGTAGCCACGGTGATGCGCTCTCCGGCGGCCTCGAGCTGGTCACAGGCCGCGAAGACGCGGTCGCTCACGGTCGGGGTGGACATTTCGACCATCGAAGCTCCCTAGAACGAGAAGTAATAATAGTAAGCCTACTACTATTATTACTTCTCGTCGAGTAGAGACCGGTCTGGGTTTCTGGGGTCTTCCCCTCTGCTTCGGTGAGGGTCATGGATGCCGCTCCCCTATCAGCTGGGTCTACGGTTGTGTGAGCCTGGGCCGGATGCACCGTTGCCATCCACCGTCCCCGGGCTCATCCACGCCTCGGCGTAGTCAGCAGGTCCAGGGCGCCTGGCTGCCCCTGCATCAGGTCCGCCCCAGTTCTACGGTGGCCTGCTCGGCCAGTTCCTCAATCTTGTCGGGACGAAACCCGGACCAGTGCTCCCCGGTCTCGGTGATGATGACGGGGGCTTGCAGGTACCCGAGGGCCCGCACTCGTTCCAGGGCGCCGGCGTCCTGGGAGAGGTCCACGGTCTCGTAGGTGATGCCCTTGTTCTGAAGGGCCCGGTAGGTGGCGTTGCACTGCACGCAGGCGGGCTTGCTGTAGACGGTCACGGTGGTCATGACTGGTCCTTTCGAAGTGGTGCTATCGCGGTCAGTGGCCGTGGATCAGGCCAGGGTCGATGCCCTCGCCGAACTCTGCGCCGGGGAAGCACCGGGGGTGGATGCCGCTGGTGATCTGCTCGCGGAGCCGGTGATCGAGCTCGGGCAGGGCGTCCTGGACGGGCCGGCCCTCCATCAGGGCCTCGGCCCCGGTCTGGGGGATGGTGATCCATCCCTGCTGGCCGCAGAACGGGCACACAGGGGTCAGGAGGTCGGCGCAGTTCTCCTGCATGCTGTCGTAGATCGCGTGGTGACTCATCTGGGGTTCCTTCCGCCGTGGGGGTGGCTTGTTCCTCTCCCCCGTATTTTTTTGCCTGCTGGCGAAACGAAGTGAGCTGCCCCGGACGGATCCGGCATCAACCCGTAGGGCGGTGGCGGAGGAAAGCTTGGGGAGGAAAGAAGCGACCGAGGAACGAGGGAGCGCCGACCCAAGGTTTCCGGGGGAACCGGCCCCGACGAAGGAGGGGCTTGTGCCGGTGGAGCCGGGGCGCATAATCCGCAGGACAGCAGGCAAACAAATCAGGTCGGCCCGCCAGGGCCGGCGTCCTGGTCCGCCGCCGTTCCGGCGGACCAGGGTCTACAGCCGGCCGCAGGCCGGCCGCGGGTGGGGTTCCGAGCGAGCGAGGAACACCACCGGGTCCAGGGCTTCGATGCCACCGTCAACTGCGGCGATTCTTAGCTCGTCTCTTAGCTCGTCCGGCCCTTCCCCTAACCTCGGACCCGAGCACACCGGCCGCTACAGTGGCTGGTCTTGCTCGTTGCTTCCTGTCTTCCCCTCGCAGGCTGGCCCCCGTCCCAGGGGCCGGTCACGCTCACCCCACTATGGGGTCGGCATATTGCCTCGAGGAAGGAGCATGCAGGGTGGGGACCTTGACTCAATCGGTGGGCGTGACGTGCACCACGGCCGGAGTACCGCTGCGCCTGGACTGGGAGCATCGCCGCTATATCGTCGCCGCCGAACCGACTCGCTGGTACCAACGCCGCAGCTGGTGGACCGAGGAGCACCGGGCCGAGCGCGGCCGCGGCCCCGGCCTGGTAGACCACGAGGTCTGGCGGCTCCAAGTGCGCCTGGAACGAGCCCGCAACGCACCCCTGCTCACCCTGGACATCAGCCACCAGGTCGATTCGGGCCGCTGGCGATTAATCCGCGTCCACGACGACCAGGGTCTGGAACAGTCCCTGGCCGGCCGCCGCCCACTGGCCAGCGCCTGATGCGTTCGACAATCACTGAACGCGATGCTGGTCCCTGGCCTGCACGGCGCCCCGCGTCCGAGGCAAGGCGGTGCGCATGTCGTGGGTGAAGCGCCCCGGCGGTGGCGCGTACCGTGCGAACGCAGAGTTGTTCAGGACCTCGGATCCGACGGTCTTCGGCGGACCGAAGACCTGGCAGCCCGAGGACACCTCCGGGCCACCATCAGGCCTGGAGCCCTATGTGCGGGTGAGGTTCCCGGTCCAAGACGCCAAGGCCATGCGCTGGACCCGGACCCACGTCCTGGTCCAGTGGCCGGACGAGGCCCATCATCCGGTGCAGGCATGGGTGCCGGCCGCCTGGGTACAACGCATCCCCCGCCAAGAGTCCTCCTGGACGGACCCCTACGACCGACACGACCGGTAGCTCTCAGGGTTATCCACAACCGCGAAGCATGAGACCTCAAGCCCGGTTAGGCTCGGCGTGTGGAGCGGAAGGGGCGGGCACATCCTGAATGGGTGATGATGTCCGACAGGGGCGTCTCAGCCGCGGTCATTGCCCGCTTGAACGACGTGAACCCGGAGTATGTGCGGGAGTACGTGCGCCGGCGTGGTGAAGCACTGCGGGGCGGGCCCGCCCCGACGCGCCTGGCCCTCCATGACCGGCCGCGCCCCAGGCCCTCGAACTGGCCGGATCCGGACCGGCGCTGGCGAGCCCGCCTCGAGGAACTGGACCGATTCCTCCAAGAACACCAGCGCCGCCCGCACGCCCGCCGGTCGGATGACTCCCGGCAGACTGGTTCCGAGTGGTCCCTGGCCCATTGGCTGATCACCCAACGCTCCCACCATCGCGCAGAACGGTTGCCCTTGCACCGAGAGCGTGGATTAGATCGGGTGTTGCCGTCGTGGAGGTTGGATGACCGGTCGATCGAGAACGAATCCAACTGGCGACTACGCCTGGTCGAGCTGCTGCGCTTCCTCCACGACCACGGTAGGTTCCCCCAGCACACTGACATGCCTGGCGACCAGGAGAAGAGTCTGGCGGTGTGGGTCTATGCCCAGCAGAGCGCCTACCGCGCCGGAACCCTGGAGCCAGAGCGGCTGCAGTGGTTGGACCGGCAGGTTCCGCGGTGGCGTCCGGTACGCGAACAGGAAGAGAGGCAGGGGTCCTCAAACTCCACTCCATAACCCTCCCTGAGGACGCCGAGCGCGGCCGGGACATACTCATGACAGAGTTGTGGACATACAGAGCCCGTGACTCACAGAGTCTTCGACCGTTCACCAGCAGACATCCACGCAAGGCGAAAGAACACTCTCGTTCACCCCGTGCACTGATGTTCACAAAGTACACACAAGTACACCGGGGGAGTGGTCGTGGCTCAGTTGAATCCGTTTCGCCCCACTGCAGGGGCGGAACCGCCGCAGCCCTGGACGCCGCCGTTGGCCACCAATGCTGACAGACTGCCAGGCCGACAGACTCACAGAGTTCGACAGTCCAGGCCGACCCCTGGAAGTGAGTTCTAAAGGGATAAAAACTCTGGCGGACATCGCCGCCCGCATGGCAAGACCAGCCGGTACGCCGGGGTCTACCGCGACCGGCTGCTCAAGGCGGGCATGATCCAGGCCGCCGGCTACGGGCTGGTCGACTTCGACGCACCCTACCTCTGCGAATACCTGCGTGAGCACGCCGCCCACCTCACGGCCGACTCCCACACGCGCGGAACATCCTCTGACTAGGCCAGGTCCGGATAAACTGCCGGCTGTGGCCTCACAGTGTGGGCCGGTGCGAGCACACGACCTAAGGAAGCCATGGCCCAGAAGGCACAAGTAGTTTTGATTGACGACCTCGACGGATCTCCGGCAAAGGAAACCGTTTCGTTCGGCCTGGATGGACGCCACTACGAGATCGACCTGTCCACCGCCAATGCCAAGCAGCTGCGCGGCGAACTGACCGCCTACGTTCGCCAGGGCCGAGCCACCGCGCCTCCAGCGCCGCCTCGCCCGGCGGCGGCCATCCGCCAGTGGGCCCAGCAGAACGGTTACGACGTCTCGGCCCGAGGACGCATCCATCAGGACATCCTCGAGGCTTACAACAACGCCGAACAGACGTAGTCAGAGAGTCCACTTACTAGACATATAATCCAGTGAGTTGACATAAGGTAGCTTATCGGCGTTAAAGCAGGAATGACTGAAGCGGTAGCCTTCGCGCCATAGGCCCACGTCAAGGACAATATGCAGGACTGCTGTGCCGTAGGATCCACGCATGGCGAACTTCGTACTGATTCATGGGGCATTCCACGGCGGATGGTGCTGGACGGAAGTCTCCAGCCGACTGCAGGAAGCTGGTCACACCGTCGTGGCGCCCGACCTGCCAGGGGCCGGCGATGACCAGACGCCCCTAGAGGATGTCACCCTGGCCTCTGCCGCCGACCGAGTCATCGAGACATTGCGATCCCTTGAGGGACCGTCAGTCTTGGTTGGCCACAGCATGGGAGGCGTCGTCATCACGCAAGCGGCAGCCCGTGTGCCGGATCTGGTCACCCGGCTGGTCTACCTCACTGCATTCCGCCCGGCCCATGGGGAATCGCTGCTGGACCTGACGAACCTGCCCGAGGGCGCCGGCGACGGGGTTCAGTCGAACATCACGGTGTACGGAGAACCCCCGATTGCCACTTTCGACCTCAGTCAGGCCTCAACGGTCTTCTACAACGGCGTGCCCGAAGACACGGCTCAGCACGCGATCGGGCGACTCGATCGCCAGCCACTGGCAGTGTTCGCCACTCCAGTAGACGTTGACGGGGTGGAACTTCCGCCCCAGGAATACGTCGTATGCACGCAAGACCGGGCCATCATGCCAGCACTACAGAAACTCATGGCCGACCGTTCTCCGGCGCGGGTCCACGAGATGGAAGCCGGCCATTCGCCGTTCTACTCCCATCCAAACCAAGTACTCGAGATCCTGTTGGCTGCGGTCTAGGGCAGTGACCCGCCGCAACCACTCCCCTACTCGTCTCACGGCAACCCATCGCACTACCAGTCAGCTCACGGTAGTTGCAGTAGGTGCAGGAACTGCCGTCCGCAGACGTTGAAACGTCGATGCAGATCGGCCGCAGACTCCACAGACGTCCCGAGAATTGGTCCGCGGCGAGCTCTGATCTTTAGGTGCTGGTGACCGTAGCCTTCGTGCATCTAATGCAGGATTCCACGGGGGTAATGACGACCGGAACTGTTCTTGGGATCGGCCACCAGCGCGCCGTCCGCACCATTGCCGTCGCCTGCCTGCTACGAACCTAGACCTGGGCTCGAGTTTCCATCCGGCCCGAGAACTGCGCCCCTGCATCCGAGAATCTCGGCTCGTTACTCGCCTCAGTGCACCATTTCAAAGCCGCTTCAGGTTCCTCGAACTAGGTCAAGCCCCGTGGAGTGGTGTAGTGATCGGTGATCCTTCTGTTGTTGGTGTTGGTCAGGCGCTGAGTTCGAGGGTGGTGTCGGCCGCCTCCTC
>NZ_JBFBLI010000021.1:0-31628 GCF_040702545.1 Citricoccus sp. NPDC079358 | reverse complement strand
GTCCCATTCCGAACCCGGAAGCTAAGGCCCACTGCGCCGATGGTACTGCATCCGGGAGGATGTGGGAGAGTAGGACGCCGCCGGACAACCATTGAACAGAAGCCCTGGACCTCACGGTCCAGGGCTTCTGTGTTTAACAAGCCATGCCGTGCTGTCCTGTCCCGAAGAGGCCCTGCCGGCCCGGTGTGATCCGGCATGGTTTGATGAGGGACATGTCTGAGAGCCCATTCCTTGACCCGTTCGCTGTCCCCACCGGTGAGGAGGAGTCCTCTGTGAGCACGGAGGTGCCGGGGGACGTGGTCCCCGGGACGGTGGTGACCAGTGGGCCGGCGTCGGCCGGGGCCACGCATGCCGTGTGCGCATCCCTCCCGCTCGACCTGGATCAGGCGGTCGGCGCGTTCGTGGACGACACCCATCTCTGGTGGCCGCGGACCCTCCGCGCCACCGGGGAAGCGGGGCATGTGTACTTCGGTGATGGCGGCCTGTTGGAGGAGGACGCGGACGGTTCCTCGGGCGATGACCAGGATCCCCCCTATGAGTGGGCGACCCTGGCGGGTGCGGCGGAGGGCACCCTGGAGCTCGACTGGTGGGGCGGGCATCATGACGCGGCGACGTCGCCCGTCCGGCTCTACCTGTCGTGGTCCGCGGGACCCCGTGGGGGAGCGGAGCTGAGCGTGCGCGGCAACGAGCCGACGTCGTGGTGGGAGGACTGGACCACGATACTGGGCGCGTTCACCCGCTTCACCGGGGGCAGCCTCACCGAGCACGGAGAACCGGGTCAGGGCGGAGGCGGCTCCTAGAGGCCGTTCTCCCGGAACATCTTGAGATCCCCGTCCTCGAACTTCTGCTCGAGCACGCGGCCGTTGGTGCGCATCGACTCGAGATCATGCTTCAGGACGGTGTCCCGGCTGCGCGAGACCTCAGTGGCCAGCAGTTGCAGTTGCCGGGTCCATTCCGGGGCGGCCGCCGGCTTGGCGGAGTCCGGCAGCTGGAGGAACACGTCGAGCGTGCTGGGCAGATACTGGTACACGAGGGACTCGATGGACAGCCGTTGCTCCGGAGCCTGCTGGACGAGGTCCCAGCGATCGATCATCTCGCCCAGGTGCGCGGTGATCAGGGACAGATCGTGCTGAGAATCCGGGGGAAGCTGGGCGCGGTGGCTCCGGACCCGCTGGCGGAACTCCGCGAGCCGTCCGTCCATCTCTTGCCGGGTGGCACCACGCACGGGGAGGCCGGAGGAATAGGTCCTGCGGTGGGCCGGCGTCAGGATCAGGCCGGCCGTGTATCCCAGGGCCGCCGCGAGGAAGGCCGCGAGGATCGAATCCGACAGGAGGCCCACCCCGAGGAACACGACGATGAAGGCGGCGAGGCCGACCAGGTTCGGGCGTGACGCCAGGAAGTCCCTGAAGGCGCCGAATCCCTCCGCGTCGGTGGCCACGTCTCTCCGTCTCTCGTCGGCTGGTTCGCTGACACGATCAGTCTAGTGTGCATCCCGCTGGCCTCCACGGATCGTTTTGGTGAATCCGGCACCGGACGGCTAGGATAGACCACTGTGGTTCCCCGCCGGACTCGGCATGGAACCACTCTCCACGGGGTGTGGCGCAGCTTGGTAGCGCGCGTCGTTCGGGACGACGAGGCCGCAGGTTCAAATCCTGTCACCCCGACCACGAGAAGCCGGCCGGGAGCATCAGCGGATGCTCCCGGCCGGCTTTGTTGTCGGAGGGTCACGGCCGGTGTCCGTCGGCGGCTAGCGGCGCTCGAGCGCCTGCAGGTGCTCCGGGGTGGTGGCGTCCACCTGATCCCGGTACTCGGGGTGCTTGTCGATCCACCCCTTCACGTAGGGGCAGACGGCGACGATCCGGTACCCCTCGGCGATGGACGCGTCCAGCGCGCCACGGACCAGCGTGGAGGCGAGCCCATGGCCGCCGTACTCCTCGGACACCTCGGTGTGCGGGAAGATCCGCTGCCGGGTCCCGTCGGCCGAGGCATGCTCCGTGAAGTAGGTCTTGCCAGCCGGTTCGCCCGAGGCATCCACGTGGATCTCGTAGCGCGGCGTGCTGCCCTGGACGACCTTCGGGTGGTCCAGGGATGGTGTCGGCTCACTCATGGGCTCTCCTGTTGTCTTGATGGTTCCTTGGTGACTTCCTTGATGGTGGGTTGGCGCGGGGCCGCATGCGGGTGGTGGGCAGGGCCGGTGCCGGCAACGGGGCGGGGGTCTCCGCCGGGAAGTCGCCGAACTGGGGGAACGTCCGGCCGTCGCGGTAGCGGGTGCCGATCGTGGCGTCCTCCCGCGGCGCCTCGAATCCCATCTCGGCCTGATAGGCGGCTCGCCAGGCCACGATCTCCTCGTGGGTGCGCCCCACGAAGTTCCACCACATGATGATCTGCTCGCCGAGGGGTTCTCCGCCGATCAGCAGCGCCGTGACGGGGTCCGGTCCGGAGGTGATCCGCAAGCGGGTGCGGCCGGGACCGACGAAGCCCAGGTGGTCCTCGGGGATCTCGACCCCGTCCAGGGCGAGGGCCCCGGTGACCTGGAGCAGGCCGTGCTCGTGGCCGGCAGGGACGTCCACCTCCAGGGTGGTGTCCGGGTCCATCCGCAACTCCACGCCCGTGAGCGGCAGGTGGGTTCTCACCGGAGAGGTGGAGCCCAACAGGGAGCCGAGGAAGACGCGGGCGGTGTAACCGGGCCCGGTGACCGGCTCCGGACGGTGGGCCTCGAGCGAGGGTGCGGTGGCACGGGCGTGCTCCGGGAAGGCGTACCAGAGCTGGGCGCCATGGAGCACGGTGGTGTCCGCCGTGGAGAACTCCGAATGGGTGATCCCGGAACCGGCGTTCATGAGGTTGACCTCACCGGGGCGGACGGTGGCCCAGTTCCCGGCGGAGTCGAGGTGGTCCACCCGCCCGGTGAACAACCAGGAGACGGTCGCCAACCCCGTGTGCGGGTGACGGGGGACCGCCATGCCCCCGGTGGCGGAGACGTCGTCCGGGCCGTAGAAGTCCAGGAAGCACCAGGCGCCGATCAGGGAGCGGGCCCGCTGCGGCAGGGTGCGTTTGACGGTCATGGCCCGGGGCCCGCCGAGCGGTACCGCGCGGGGCTCGAGCAGCTCGACCGTGCCCGTGCCGCCGGCGTGCGGGTCCACACCGTCCGAGAGTCCCGCGGTGAAGCGCGGCCCGGCGGCCGGCGTGTTCCTGCAGACGGTCTCCTGCGGGTCAGTCTCGGTGTTGCTCATGGCGTACGCCTCGATTCCCGCCGTTCAGCGGCGTTGGACCGGGTGGTGGGACAGGATGGAGATGCGGTTGGTGGCATTCATGGTGATGGCCAGCCACTGGACGGAGGAGTACTGCTCGTCCGTCAGCACCTGGTGGCTCATCAGCTGGCTGACGTGCTGGTCCTCCTGGCCGGGCAGCAGGGTGACCGTCTCGGCCAGGTCCAGGGCGGCCCGCTCCGTCTCGCTGTAGAGGGCCGCAGCCTCCCGCCAGGCGGCCAACAGGCCGAGGCGCTGGGAGTCGAGGCCGGCGTCGATCCCGTAGCGGGTGTGGACCTCGAGGCAGTAGGCGCAGCCGTTGATCTGGGAGATGCGCAGGTTCACCAGCTCCACGAGCTGATCGTCCAGCCCGGCCTTCCGGGCCGCGGTCTTCGCGGCGACGGACAATCCGCCCACCGCCTTCCACGCGGCCGGATCGGACTTGTCCAGATAGAACGCCAACGGATCCTGGCGTGCGTCAGTGCTCATGTCCATAGCAACCCCGGGCCCCTCAGCGGCATTCCTGGCAGGAGCGCCTGGACCAGCACCTCAGAAGCTGGAGGAGGACCCGGCGCCGGAGAAACTGCCGCCCGAGCTGCCGTATCCGGTCGAGGAGGACGAGGAGGAGGCCTCCGCCTGCTCACGCGCGGTCACCACGTGGGACTGGCCCGAGGAGTACCCGAGGTGGAAGGCGGTCGCGGTCCAGAACCAGCCGGGCTGGTGCACCGTGTCCAGGATCGAGCCGGGACGGCGGGAGGCGCGGTGGCGTTCCCGCTCCAATTCTCCCTGCAGGGTCTGGCGTTCGGCATCGGACGTGGCGAAGGCCTCGATCTGGGCCTTCGCGTAGTCGTCCAGCAGGCCCGTCAGGCGGATCCGCAGGGCGTCCAGGCCGTCGAGGGCCTCGTCCGGGGAGAGCTGGCCGGTCTCCAGGCCGGCGCCCAGCCGCTCCAGTTCCCGTTCCGCCTCGGGCCGGAAGGAGCGCAACGGGGTGAGCTGATCGGCCTTGAGCTTGGGCTGTCCGGTCACCAGTTCGTCGATCTGGCCCAGATCCTCGCGCATCGGCGCGGTCTGGAGGTCCCAGGCCTCGGGCCAGCCCGGGTACTTGTTCAGCAGCGTGTTCGTGCTGCCCACGGTGTCGTCGAGCTGGTCGAGTTCCTCCGCCTGCTTCGTGTACGCCGTGATGGCCTGGCGGTACTCCTTACGGTGCAGCTTCTTCGCCGGGAGGCCGGACAGCCGGTCGTTCTGGCGGGCGGCCTCCACATAGCGTTCGTGGAAGGTGCGGTACCGCTCGAGCACCATGGCCCCGTACGTCGAGCCCTCCGGCACGGTATGGGCGTTCAGCTCGGTGGCCTCGAGGTCCGTACTGACATTGGCGAAGGCCTGGTTCCCCCGGTCCAGTTCCGCCTGCGCCTTCTGCCGCTGCTTCTTCCGGCCGGCCGCGGCGGCCCCACCGAAGATGCCGCCGACGACCACCACGATCGCCCCGCCGATCCACACCCCGGGATGCTGGTACCACGGCCGGTTCATCACGGCCGCGGCGGACTCGGTGGCGTCCAGGGCGGCCTGCGTCCAGTTGGCCTCCGTCAGCGACTCGACGGCGTCCTCCCGGATATCCTCCTGGGTCTCGAGCCCCACCTTGCGGTCCTCGCCGAAGTACACCCCCTGCAGCCGGCCCTCCGGGTCCAATGCATAGATGAACAGGCCGTCCGTCCACTTCTGCCCGTCGTCGCTGATCCATTCCGGATGGTTCTCGCGGGCATCGGCCAGGAGGCGCTCGTTGAGGTTGGACTCGGCCTCGCCGCGCTGGGTCCACACCACCACGGTGGTCGGCTCGCGGAAGTCGATGTCCGTCAGGCCCTCGCGCAGGGTCGGCTCGTGGATGACCCCGGCGCCGTCCTCGAGGATGACCTCCTCGGCCTGTTCGGCCTGGGCCGGGGAGGCACCCATGACGAGGGCCGCCGGCACCGCGGACAGCAACCCGAGTGCCAGGCCGAAGGCCGCCACCCAGCCGGTAGCCGTTCTCGCCGGTCGGGTGGCCGTTCTGGTGATGGGTGTGGCACGCAGACCGGTTCGGACGTAGGCGGTGTCGGTGGGCATCGGGCGTCCCCTGCTCTCAGTGTCCGATATCGGGTGGGATCGGTCGGGTCGGGGAGAGCCGGAGCCGTTCCCCTCAGTCCTGCACCACAGTACCGCCGGTGAGACGGGCCATCTCAGGCGCGGACATCGGCCGGTTGAAGACCGGCCCGTCCGGCTCCAGGACCCGGCCGGCGGCCAGGCCGGGCAGCAGCACCGGGGCGAACCCCAGGTCACCGGCCAGTTGCCCGACGGCGGCCGCGGCCTCCTCGCTGTCCGAGGCCACTCCCAGCGCTCGCCGTTCGGGGCCCGGGGATCGGCCCGCGGTGTCCAGGTCCCAGTGGCTGACGTGGTTCAGGGCCTTCACCACCGTGGCACCGGGGAATCGGGCGGCCAGGACTGAAGAACTGGACCGGCCGGCGTCGAGCCCGGACTGGAGCCAGCCCGGGAGCGGCTCCTCGGCCCAGCGGTTGGTGGCGTCCACGAGCAGGCAGCCGTCCAGCCAGTCCGGGTCCACGGAATCGAGGTCCTCCTGGGGGACCATCAGCACCACGATCGGCTGCTCCGCACCATCCTGCGCGATTTCCTCCGCCGCCACCGCGGTGGCCCGCGGAGCGTACTGGGCCAGGTGCAGGCGCATCGCGGTGGCCGGCCGGCTGGACGCGATCCGCACGGGGAGGCCCGCCGCGGCGGCGGCCCGGGCGAGCGAGGTCCCCGCCCGTCCGGCGCCGAGGATGTTGAGGGCGCTGATCCTGCCGGGAAGCCCGGTCACGGCGTGACCAGGATGCCGTCCTCATCGGCCCAGAGGGTGGCGCCCGGAGTGAAGGTCACCCCGCCGAACTCGACGGGGACGTCCACCTCGCCGGCGCCGTCCTTGGCGGACGTGCGGGGGTTGGATCCCAGGGCCTTGACGCCCAGGCCGAGGGTACGGACCACGGCCCGGTCCCGGATGGCCCCGTGGATGACGACCCCGGCCCAGCCGTTCCGCACGGCGGCCCCGGCGATGAGGTCGCCCATGAGGGCGGACTCCAGGGAGCCGCCGCCGTCCACCACCAGCACTGCCCCGTGACCGGGGGAGTTCAGGACCTGCTTGACCAGCCCGTTGTCCCGGTGGCAGCGGATGGTCCGCACGGGGCCGGTGAACACCGGCCGGGCGCCGAGGTCCTGGAACTGGACCGAACAGGACTGCAGCGTCCCGTCCGCGTCGAAGAGGTCACACGTGGTGAATCCGGCGGTCACCGGATCTCGTTCCGCTGCAGGCCGAGGCCGTCGATCTCGGTCTCCAGGACGTCGCCGGCCTTCAGCCAGGGGCGCCGGCCGGCGTCGTTCTTCCGGGCCAGGGCGACCCCGGCGGGCGTGCCGGTGAGGATGAGGTCCCCGGGCAGCAGGGTGACCAGGTCGGAGAGGTAGGAGACGAGCTTCTCGGCGCCGAACACGAGGTCCCCGGTGGAGTCCTGCTGCATGACCTCGCCGTTGACGCGGGTGGTGATCGTGGCGCCCGGAGCGTACTCGTCCGGGGTGACCAGCCACGGGCCGATCGGCGTGGTCTCCTCCCAGACCTTTCCCTGCGTCCATTCGGTGGTGCGGCCCTGGTAGCCGCGGACGGAGACGTCATTGGAGATGGCGTAACCGGCGATGTGGGCGGCGGCCTGATCCTCGGGGATGCGCCGGCCGGGCTCGCCGATGACGACGCACAGCTCGCCCTCCCAGTCCAGCCGGTGGTCCTCGGCCGGGACCTCGATGGCGTCCGTGGCCCCGGTGAGCGTCTGGGCGAACTTGGTGAAGATCGAGGGGTGCTCCGGCAGCTCCAGCCCGGTCTCCAGGATGTGGTTGCGGTAGTTCAGCCCGATGCAGAAGACCTTGGTGGGGAACGGGATGAGCGTGGCGGGTTCCAGTGCCGAGGCGTCCAGCACCCGGGAGGGTTCCTCCGCGGCCGCGGCGAGGGCGGCCTCCACCAGCTCGGTGCGGTTCGGTTCCGGCAGGGACAGGAAGTCGCCGACGTCGATCACGCCGTCCAGCTCGACGGCGGCCGTGGCGCGGGGACCGTCGGTCTCCGTGACGAGGGCGGCGAACGTGGCGCCGGGGGTGTCGGGGTCCGAGCCGGGCAATCGATAGGTAGAGAGCTTCATGGGGATATCCCACCACACCGCCCGCCCGGTCCGCTCGGCCGATGGGCAGTTGTCAGGCCCGTCACCCCGTGGAAGCCTGATTCGGTTATCATGCTCGCGGCAGGGTGGAGGGAAACGCCCTGCCCATCACTCCACCCACGAAGGGCGACACCGTGTCTCGTCAGCTTCCTGCCCCGCGGCGCCGCCGTGCGGGCCTCCTCGCCACCGCCCTCAGCCTGGGACTGCTGCTGCCGGGGCTGGCCCTGGCCGCCCCGGCGGCGGCCGACTCCGAGCATCTCACCCCCCTGGACCAGACGGCCGAGTTCGACGAGTCGCTTCCGGTTCTCGACGACGCCGTCCTGGACGCCGTCCAGGGCAAGAGCGCCGGGCCGGATGTTGCCCGCGGCCGCACCGATGCGGCCACCGATGCGTCCACCGGCGCGGCCGCCGCGCATCTGGGCCCCTGCAAGCAGGACTTCACGGACGTCGCGCCGAAGACCACGTTCTACACCCATGTCACCTGGATGGCCTGCGCGGGCCTGTCCAAGGGCTACGAGGACCACTCCTTCGGCGTCTACCAGAAGATCACCCGGAAAGAGGCCGCGGTGATGGTCTACCGCATGTCCGGGGCGAGCCACGACCCCGGGACCGCCCGCGACTTCGCGGACGTGGCCCCGCGCAGCGGCGACGAGGGTTTCACCGCCATCTCCTGGATGCATGAGCAGGAGATCGGGCGAGGCTACGTCAACCAGGGCCAAGAATACCCCTCCTTCAAGCCGGGGCAGTCGATCTCCCGGGCCGAGCTCGCCTCCTACCTGTTTCGTTTCGGCGGGGACGCGGACTACACGGCTCCGGCGGAGCAGGCCTTCCGGGACGTCCCGACGACGGCGGCCCGGTACCGGGCCATCTCCTGGCTGGTGGAGCACCAGATGGTCTCCGGCTACGCGGACGGCGCCTTCCGTCCCGGCCGAGCGGTGCAGCGCGGCGAGACCGCCAAGTTCCTCTACGGTCTCGAGACGCACCTGAACGGCCAGCCGACACCGCCGGCCACGCCGCCGAAGCCGGCCCCGAAGCCCGAGCCGGCACCCGAGCCCGCACCGGTGCCGGAGATCCCGTTGGCGTACCGGTACGTGGTGATCGCCGACGACGGTCTCAAGGTGAGGTCCGGGGCGGGCACGGGGCACGCGGTGCTCGCCTCGCTGGCCCGCAACACCCGGGTGGTGATCACCGGCCGCAGCACGTCCGTCGGCGGGGCCACCTGGCGGGAGATCACCGCCGGCAAGGTCAAGGGCTGGGTCCACGGCGGCTATCTCATCCGGGACTTCGAGGCGGGCAACACCAAGTCGGAGGTCTCCCGGCTGGGCAAGCGCTACCTCCCGGAGCGCCCGAAGCAGGGCGTCGCCGTTCTCCGGGCCGACTATGAGGCGCAGCCCAACGGCCATTGGTGCGGACCGGCCTCCATGGCGATCGCCCTGTCCGCGTTCCGCCTCGACTTCTCGCAGAAGTCCCTGGCCACGGCGGCCCAGACCGACCAGGAGGGGACGTGGCTGCACCAGGTGGCCCGTGTGCTGGACTATCACGCACCGATCGATGTCCGGTACACGGTGAAGACCATCCCCGGTGCGGATGCGAACCTCGCCCAGACCCGCGAGTTCCGCACCAGCGCGCGACGGTCCATTGACGGCGGTGTCCCGGTGGTCATCAACATCGCGGCGACTCCGGACGAGCAGCCGCCCCTCCAGCGGGCGAAGACCGGAGGCCGGTTCACCCTGCGCCACCACATGGCCGTGGTGGGCTACAACAACGTCAACGACACGTTTCTGGTCTACGATCCCTGGACCGAACCGTTCTGGGTGGACACGAGCCAGCTGGCCGACATGGCCGGGACCCGCGGCTACGTCACGCTGAAGTAGGCGGGGTGGACCGCCAGGCGAGGGCAGCCGCTGCCCTGACCGGCGGCGACTACGGGGCGGTCGACTTCCAGGCGCCGGTCGTCACCCTGTGGGTCGTCGGGCTGCTGCTGGTGATCGCGGTGGGCACCCTGGGACACGCAGGGTGGCGGCGATCCAGCCACGTCCGCTTCGCCCGGAGGACGGGGCGCAACACGGACCCGCAGCTGCTCCGGGACACCCGGATCGAACAGTGGACGGGGTACGTGTGCCTGGGCGTCGCGGTGGTGCTGGCCGGGTTCTCCGCGCTGGGCGCCTGGCAGACCCACCAGAACGTGCGCAGCAACCTGGCCGCCAAGTACGGGGTGGTCTCCGTGGAGAACGCCCGCTGGAACGGGGGGTTCCTCATGGCCGACCTGCGGATGCCGGACGGCACCGTGCGCCAGGACACCGAGGTCTACTTCGAGGCCGATGGTGAGCCGCTGATCGGGGACGACCTCTTCACCCCGGGTGGCGGACTCTGACCGGACTGCGTCTGCGTCACGATCCGGGGGACAATGGAGGCACGTATGCACCGCTCGACCTCCAGACCCCGCTCGTCGCCCATGGCCAGTGGCGGCGCAAACGGTACCGGGCCCACCTGGACAGACCGTCGCCGGCGCCGGGGTGCTGGAGATCGGGGTGGCCGCCATCGTCTACTCGGTCTTCGGCAACCAGGCCTGGCAGGACGTGCTGATCACGTTCGAGGACTCGGGCGAACCGCAGATCACGCGGGATCTGACCCAGCCGCCCGAACAGACCGGCCAGTAGGACCGGTCGTTTGCTACCGTGCACCACGTGACTAGCCCGCAGAACGTCCCCGCCTCCACCTACCGTCTGCAGCTCACCGCGGACTTCACGCTCGACAGCGCCCGCGAGGTCCTGCCCTATCTGCGGGACCTGGGCGTCGACTGGCTCTACTTGTCTCCGATGCTCGGCGCCGAGGAGGGCTCCACCCACGGTTACGACGTGGTGGACCCCACCCAGGTGGACGACGCCCGCGGTGGGGAGAGCGGGCTGCGCGAACTCGCCGAGGCCGTGCACGAGGCCGGTGGTGGCATCCTCGCCGACATCGTGCCGAACCACGTGGGGGTGGCCACCCCCAAGGACAACGCCTGGTGGTGGGACCTGCTCAAGCACGGCCGGGCCTCCAAGTACGCGATGGCCTTCGACATTGACTGGGCCGCCGGGGACTCCCGGATCTGGCTGCCCGTCCTGGGGGACGGCACCGACGAGGACCCCGAGGCCGAACTCGCGAGGCTGCGCGTGGTGGACGGGGAACTGCACTACTACGAGAACGTCTTCCCCCTGGCACCGGGCACCGAGGAGGCGGCCCGCGCCGCCGTCGGGAACGACGCCGGGGAAGAAGCGGTGGCCCGCGCCGCCCACGAGAAGCAGAACTACCGGCTGATGCCGTGGCGCGAGGCCGATGAGAACCTGAACTACCGCCGCTTCTTCGCGGTCAACTCCCTGGCCGGGGTGCGGGTCGAGATCCCGCGGGTCTTCGCCGAGACCCATCGGGAGATCCTGTCCTGGGTCCGGGACGGACTCGTGGACGGGCTCCGCGTGGACCACCCGGACGGGCTGGCGGACCCGGGCGGCTACTTCGAGAACCTGCGGCAGGCCACCGGGGGGATCTACCTGCTCGGGGAGAAGATCCTGGAGCCTGGAGAACGACTGCCCGCCGCCTGGCCCATGGACGGCACCACCGGCTACGACGCCCTCGGGGAGGTGGAGCGCATCCTGACGGACCCGGCCGGAGCCCCCGAACTCGACGAGGTGGCCGGACGGCTCGGCGGGTGGGGCCGCACCGAGGACCCCGCCGGGGAGACGGCAGCGGCCGCCGAGATCGTGTGGGCGGAGATGATCCACGGGACCAAGCGTGCCGTGGCGGATGGCATGCTCCGCTCCGAGGTCGAACGCCTGGCGCGGCTCGTCCCCGGACTGGTGCCGGACGGCGAGGAGTCCGGCGAGCACCTCGTCCACGACGCCCTGGCGGAACTGCTCGCCTGCTTTTCCGTCTACCGGTCCTATCTGCCGACCGGGCGCCACCACCTGGACGACGCCGCCGCTGACGCGGTGCGCCGCCGTCCCGACCTGGCGGAGGCGGTCGAGGCGCTCCTGCCGCTGCTGGCCGACCCAGACCATCCCGTGGGCGAACGCTTCCAGCAGACCTCGGGGATGGTCATGGCCAAGGGCGTGGAGGACACCGCCTTCTACCGGTACACGCGGCTGGCGTCACTGAACGAGGTCGGCGGGGACCCGTCGTCGTTCGCGTTGGAACTCGAGCGGTTCCACGCGCTGCAGGGTGACCGGCAGGCCCGGATGCCCCGCACCATGACCACGCTCTCCACGCACGACACCAAGCGCAGCGAGGACGTCCGCGCCCGGATCGACGTGCTGTCTGAGATCCCGGGGGAGTGGGTCCGCACCCTGGACCGGCTCAGGGAGCTGGCCCCCTTGGGAGACGGTCCGTTTGAGAAGCTGCTGTGGGAGACCATCGTCGGCGCCTGGCCGGTGGACGGCTCCCCGCTGCAGACCCAGCGGCTGGCCGACTACGCGCTCAAGGCCGCCCGCGAGGCGGCGACCCGCACCACCTGGACCGCACCGGACGAGGCGTTCGAAGCCGCGCTCGCGGACCTCGCTGAGCGGGCCACCGGGACGGGGGAGCTGAGGGACGAGGTCCAGCGGATCGCCGATCGGATCGCCGTTCCCGGCGTGACCAACCAGCTCGCCATGAAGCTCATCCAGCTCACCATGCCCGGCATCCCGGACGTCTACCAGGGGACCGAGGTCCCGTTCCCCACCCTCGTGGACCCGGACAACCGCCGGCCCGTGGACTTCCGGGAGCGCGCAGCCCTGTTGGCCCGGCTCGACGACGGGTGGGAGCCCGAATTCCCGGCCCCGGTGGAGTCGGAGGACGGCTCGACCCGGCCCGACGGCGCCGCGCTCGCCGAGTACGCCGCCGGGCTGAAGATGCTCCTCACCTCCCGCGCCCTGCGGGCCCGCCGGGAGCACCCCGAGTGGTTCACCCGCTACCAGGAACTCGACGTCCTCGGCGAGGCATCGGACCATGTGGTCGCCTTCACCCGGGGCGGGTGCATCACCGTGGCCACCCGGTGGCCGCTGGGACTGGAGGACGAGGGCGGATGGGGCGACGCCGCCGTCGTGCTGCCCCGCCAGACCATGGTGGACCTGCTGACGGGGCGCCGCTTCGGCGGTGCCTTCACGGACGGCGCCACGCGCCTGGCCGAGGTCTTCGAACGCCATCCGGTGGCGCTGCTGGTGCCGGAAGACGGGAACACGCTGCGATGAACGGCGAGCTCGGCACCGGCCCGGCCGCGCACCGCCGCTACGCCGTATGGGCGCCGCACGCGCAGGCGGTGGAACTCGTGTTCACCGACCACGAGCCCGGGGCCGTTCATGATGCGGAGGACCCATGGTCGATCGCCGGTTCGGTGGGGATGGAATCGGCCGAGGGCGGCTGGTGGGTGCCGGACGGGTCGGCGGAGGGGCCCTTCGGGACCGACCACGGGTACGGCTACCGGGTGGACGGCGAGGGACCGTTCCCGGACCCGCGCTCGCGGTGCCAGCCGGACACCGTGCACGGACCCTCGAGGCTCGTGGACGGCGCCGCGCATCCGTGGCAGGACGGTGGCTGGGCTGGCCGTCCGCTGCGGGGGGCGGTCATCTACGAACTCCACCTCGGCACCTTCACGGACGAGGGCACCCTGGACGCCGCCGCCCGGAAGCTGGACCACCTGGTCTCGTGTGGGGTGACCCACGTGGAGCTGCTGCCCGTGAACTCCTTCGGCGGGGCGCGCAACTGGGGCTATGACGGCGTCGGCTGGTACGCCGTGGACGCCTCCTACGGTGGTCCGGCGGCCTATCAACGCTTCGTGGACGCCTGCCACGGGGCCGGGCTGGCCGTGATCCAGGACGTGGTCTACAACCACCTCGGCCCCTCCGGGAACTACCTCCCGCAGTTCGGCCCGTACCTGACCGAGCACTCCACCGGCTGGGGCAGCGGCCTCAACCTGGACGGGCCGGACTCGGACGAGGTGCGCCGGTACATCCTGGACAACGCCCGGATGTGGTTCGAGGACTACCACGTGGACGGACTCCGGCTGGATGCCGTCCACGCGCTCCGGGACACCCGTGCCGTGCACCTGCTCGAGGAGCTGGCCGCCGAGACGGACACCCTCTCGGAACGGCTGGGCCGGCCGCTGCTGCTCGTGGCCGAATCGGACCTGAACGATCCGCGGCTCATCACGGCCCGGCCCGGCCCCGGGGCCGAGGGGACGGGCGGCTACGGCCTGACGGGGCAGTGGTCGGACGACTTCCACCACGCCGTCCACGTGGCCCTGACCGGGGAGACGGACGGCTATTACGCGGACTTCGCGCCGCTGTCCGCCCTGGCCAAGGTCCTCAACCACGGGTTCTTCCACGACGGCAGCTGGTCCTCCTTCCGCCACCGCCGGCACGGCCGGCCCCTGGGGGAGCAGATCCCCGCCGAGGCCCTGGTCGTGTGCGCCCAGAACCACGACCAGGTCGGCAACCGCGCCGCCGGTGACCGGCTGACCGCGAGCCTCGACGAGGGCCAGCTGGCGATCGGCGCCGCGCTGCTGCTGACCGGGCCCTTCACCCCGATGCTCTTCATGGGCGAGGAGTGGGCGGCCTCCACCCCATGGCAGTTCTTCACGGCGCACCGCGAACCGGAGCTGGCGCAGGCGGTGACAGAGGGCCGGCGCCGGGAGTTCGCCCGCATGGCCTGGAGCCACGACGCGGTACCGGACCCGCAGGCCCCGGAGACGTTCGCCGCCTCGACGCTGCGGTGGGACGAAGCGCAGACCGGTCGGCACGCCCGGCTGCTCGAGCTCTACCGGACGCTGGGACGGCTGCGCGCCGAGCGCCGCGAACTGACCGACCCCGACCGCTCCACCACCCGCGCGGTGGTGGACGAGGAGCGCGGCTGGGTGCGGATGGACCGGGGTGTCGAGCGCGGAGACGCGGGGGCCGCCGTCGGGCCCGGTGCGGTGGTCCTGCTGGCGGCGCTGGGTGAGAAGCCGATGCCGGTCCCGGACGAACTGGGCGGGTACCGCCTGCTCGCCGGCCACAGCGCCGAGGGGCCCCGCACCGCGGTGGCCGACGACGCCCGCGTCCCACCCCACGGCTTCCTGCTCCTCGGGCGGGAAGGTCAGTCGTAGTTCTCCGAGGGGAGTTCGACGGCCTTGAGCATGGTGGTCGTCGGATGCAGCACCACGGCGTCCTCGTCCCGGCGGTGGGGCAGGACGGTCTGCAGGTAGGACTCCAGGGCCTCGTCCAGGGGCACGGACCGGGACTGGTTCTCGGAGAGATACCAGCGGTGCTCCAGTAGCTGGTGCATCACCTCGGCGGGCTCGAGCTTGCTGGACAGGTTCGCGGGGATGGACAGGGCCACCGGCTCGAAGACCTCGGTCAGCCACCGGTGCGCGGCCTCGTGCTCGTCCATCTCGGGGTGGTTGACGGCCCGGTACTCGTCGATGTCTCGCAGCAGCCGCCGGGCCTGGTTCTCCTGCACGTCCAGGCCGGTCAGCCCCAACAGGCGGCGCTGGTGGTGACCCGGGTCCACGACCTTGGGCTGCAGCACCAGTTCGGAGCCGTCCCGGGTGGTGCGGATGGCGTACTCCTCCACATCGAAGCCGAGGGAGTTCAAGCGCCGGATCCGCTCCTCGACCCGCCAGCGCTCGCCGGGCCGGAAGGACATGTCCGCGGTGAGCTCCTCCCACAGCCGGCGGTAGGCATCGATGATCAGCTGTGAGGTGGCCACGGGGTCCACGTCCCCCTCCACCAGGCCGCCGGACATCAAGTCCATCAGCTCACCGGCCACGTTGACCCGGGCCAGCTCCAGGTCGTGCTCCCGCTGGCCGCGGGACAGGGAGGGATGCAGTTCCCCGGTCTCGGCATCCACCAGGTAGGCGGCGAAGGCGCCGGCATCCCGGCGGAACAGCGTGTTGGACAGGGAGACGTCTCCCCAGTAGAAACCGGACAGGTGCAGCTCCACGAGCAGCAGGGCGAGGGCATCGATCAGCCGGGTCAGGGTGTCCCGGTGCAACCGCCGGGAGAAGACGGCGCGGTAGGGCAGGGAGAACCGCAGATGCCGGGTCACGAGCACCGTCGGCAGGGGCTCGCCGTCCGGATCGATGCGCCCGGCGACCACGGCCACCGGCTCCACGCAGGGGACATCCAGGCGTTCGAGCCGGCGCAGCAACTGGTACTCGCGGCGGGCGGAGAATTCCGTGGTCTCCTTCACCGCGACCACCGCCCCCTCGAGGTGGGCGAACCGCACCACGTGCCGGGACAGCCCGCGGGGGAGGGCGGCGAGGGCGGACTCGGGCCACTCGGCCAGGGGCACGTCCCAGGGCAGGGCGATCAAGGCCGCGGTGTCCACGGCCGTGCCCGAGGTGGTGATGTCCAGACCGGAGCGTGGGGTCATGACACGGCAGTGTCCTCCCTCAACTGTCCCGAGTCCAGGCGCAGCAGGCGGTCCGCCACGGGGATCACCGGCCCGGGCTCGGCCGTGGCGTACAGCGTGGTGACGTCCAGGGTGCGGGCCAGGCTGCGGATCAGCTCGGCCGTGTGGTCCTTCAACGCCGGGGGCAGCGTGGTGAGCGGATCGTCCATGAGGAGCACGGCGGGCCGCCGGACCACGGCCCGGGCGAGGGCCACCTGCTGCCGTTGCGGGCCGGTCAGCCGCTCGGGTGTCCAGTCGAGCTGCTCCTCCAGGTCCAGGAGCCGGGCGGCCTCCCGGACCCGGGCCTGCCGTTCGGCCGGGGGGACACCGGCCACCCGCAGGGCGAAGCTCATGTTCTCCTGCACGTCCATGTGCGGGTAGAGGGCGTAGTTCTGGAAGACGATCACCGCGTCACGGTCGTGTGCCGGCACCTCGGTCACGTCCACGCCACCGATCAGCACCCGTCCGGCATCTGGCGGTTCCTGCCCGGCCACCACCCGCAACAGCGTGGACTTGCCGCTGCGCAGGACGCCGGTGACCACCGTGAACCGGCCGTCCTGGGCCCAGAGGTCCAGCCCGTCCAGGGCGGGGGTGCGTGCCGAGGGGTACTGGACCGTGATGCCGCGCAGCTCTACGGACGCCATGAGCGGACCGCCTCCAGCACGGTGGCCACGTCCGCGGGTCCGCCGATCCTGAACTGAGCCGCGGTCTCTCCGGGGCCGACCTTGACGGACACATCCCGGGACGGGTCCAGCCGGGCGAAGCCCGTCTCGTCCGTCACGTCGTCGCCGGCGAACAACACCGCGTCGGCCCCGGTGGCAGACCTCAGCAGGTCCAGCCCCTGGCCCTTGTCCGCCCGCACCACGGCGACCTCCAGCACGTCCTTGCCGTGCCCGACGAAGAAGGGGGCCAGCCCGGACTGCCCCGGCTGCCCAGTCTGCCCGGCCAGCTCACGCAAGGCCTCCTCGGCCTCCGACACGGCCCGGCGCCGCGCCTGCTCCGACCGGGCCAGCCGCACCTGCAGCACCCGGGCCGCCGGTTTGGACTCCACCCACGAGTCCGGATACCGGGTGGCCACGGCCTCCAACACGTGCCCGACGGCGGCCAGCGTCCGGGTCTGCTCCTCGTCCAATTCCAGCGGGGGCGCCTCCGGGCCCAGGCGGCGCTCGGCACCGTGCGAGCCGATGAGCAGCGCCGACTCCGGGGGGGAGGCGACGGCCACCAGCGAGTCCAGGGCGCGGCCGGAGACCAGCGCCGTGTGAACGCCCGGGAGGCCGGCCAGCGCGGTCAGCGCGGCGGCGTTCTCCGGCAGGGGCCGGGCGTTCTCCGCCCGGTCCACGAGCTCGGCCATGACCCCGTCGAAGTCCAGCGCCACCAGAATCGATCCCCGCGTGGCGAACTGCCGCAGGGCGGTGGCCAGCCGGGGATCGGTCATCGTCCGTCCCCCGGGGTGGAACCGTCGGCGGGCCCGCTGCCGTCAAAGGGCTCATCGACCTCGTGGTCGCGGCGCTCGCGGTCATCGTCGGTGTCCATGAAGGCCGACTGCTGGCCGCCGTCGTCCGGTCCGGCGCGTTCCGCCGGGACCGCACCGCCGAGACGGTCGAGGAAGTCCCGGGACCACTTGTTCACGTCATGCGTGATGAGCTGCCGATGCATCGACTTCATGCGCTTGGTGGCCTCACCGGCGGACATCTCGGTGGCCTCCATGATCGCGTCCTTCAGCCCGTCGATGTCATGGGGATTGACCAGCAGGGCCTTGCGCAACTGGTCCGCGGCCCCGGCGAACTCGGAGAGCACCAGCACCCCGCCCCAGCCTCCGCGTGCCGCCACGTACTCCTTGGCCACGAGGTTCATCCCGTCCCGCAGCGCGGTCACCAGCATGACGTCCGCGGCCAGGTAGAGCGCCACCATCTCCTCGACCGGATAGGAGTGGTGCAGGTACCGGATGGCAGTGTGGCCCATCGTGTCGAAGGTGCCGTTGACCCTGCCGACGGACAGCTCGATCTCGTCCCGCAGCTCCTTGTAGGAGTCCACGCCCTCCCGGGACGGGCTGGCCACCTGGACCAGGCAGGCGTCCTCCACGCTCAGCCGGCCGTCCTCGAGCAGCTCGGAGAAGGCCTTGATGCGGTGCCGGATGCCCTTGGTGTAGTCCAGCCGGTCCACGCCCAGGAGGATGGTGCGCGGGTTGCCGAGTTCCTCGCGGATCTGCCGCGCGCGCGCCTGGATGTCCGGATCCTGGGCCAGGTCGGTGATGGTGTCCACGTCGATCGAGATGGGGAACGCGGCCGCACCCACGGTGCGGGCGCCGCCGTCGGGCTCGGTCACCTGGACCGTGGTGGAACGGAACGAGGAGCCCAGGATGCGCCGGACGGCGCCTTGGAAGTTCGAGACGTCCGAGCGGCGCTGGAAGCCGATCAGATCCGCCCCGAGCAGTCCTTCGAGCACGGGGCGGCGCCACGGCAGCTGGGCGTAGATCTCGACCGGCGGGAACGGGATGTGGTGGAAGTAGCCGATCCGCAGGTCCGGGCGGAGCCGGCGCAGGATCCGGGGCACCAGCTGCAGCTGGTAGTCCTGCGCCCAGACGGTGGCCCCCTCGGCGGCGGTGGCGGCCGCGGCACGGGCGAAGCGGGCGTTGACCTGCTGATAGGTGTCCCACCACTGCCGGTGGAAGTCCGGGCGGGCGATCACGTCGTGATACAGCGGCCAGAGGGTGGAATTGGAGAACCCCTCGTAGTACTCGACCAGTTCACGCTCGGTCAGGGGCACGGGGATCAGGTGCATGCCTTCATGGGTGAAGGGCTCCAGCGGCTCGTCCAGTTCCTCCTCCGGGGAACCACCCCAACCGACCCAGGCGCCCTCCTGCCGGGTCATGATGGGCGCCAGCGCGGTGACCAGGCCGCCGGGGGACCGGCGCCACGAGGTGGTGCCGTCCTCCTCGACCACGCGGTCCACGGCCAGGCGGTTGGCCACGACCACCAGGTCGGAGTGGCCGGGCGCCGGCGGATCCCCGGCCAGCTTCTCGACGAACGGTACGGTGCCGGTGGGGATGTCGACGGTGGTGTTGTTCACGGCGAACCTCCTTGTCCTTGTCCGGTCCCGAGCCTATCGCCCGGGACCGCCCGGACGGGTGGCCATCGTGTGAACAGGTTTCCCAGGTTGGACCGGTAGTCTGGCCCACGGCCCGCCGATGGATGGTATGGGGGGATACCGGCCGGCTACATGACACCGCAGCGACCCCGAGAGTCAGGACGACAGGCAGGACCATGGCGACTAGCAAGAATCAGACGAAGGCCGAACGGCAGCAGACCGCCCGTGAGAAGGCCCGGCAGATGCAGGAGGAGCAGCGCCGCCAGGAGAAACGGCGCTCCCTCATGGTGCGCTGGGGCGTCGTGATCGGCGTCGTGGTGGTCGTCGCCGTGGTGATCGGTGTCATCTTCATGAACTCGTCCCGCTCCATTCCCGACGCCGGTCCCGCGCCGAGTGCGGGCAACGACCAGGGCGGCATCACCCTCACCTCCACCACCGAACTCGCCCCGGTCGACGAAGGCCTCGAGGAGGTCGACGCCACGACGGTCGAGATCCCGGAGGCCACCGGCGAGCAGCCGGAGACCGTTCCCGGCGCGGAGGCCCGCCCGGCCGGTGAGCCGGCGCAGATCATCGTCTACGCCGACGCCAACTGCGTGCACTGCGCCAACTTCGAGACGGAGAACGCCGAGCAGCTGAACCAGTGGCTGGACGCCGGCGAGGTCACCGTGGAGTACCGCATGCTGGACTTCCTGGACAACCCCGCCACCGGCAATTACTCCTCCCGCGCCGCCAACGCGGCGACCTGCGTCGCGGAGAACTCCCCGGAGAACTACAACTCCTTCCTCAGCGGGGTCTTCGGGTCCTACACCGGCCATGGCGGGCAGGGCCTGAGCGACGACGAGCTCAAGGACATGGCCTCCGGCCTCGGAGCCGACGTCGACTCCTGCGTGGACGGCAACACCTACCGCCCTTATGTGACGTACTCCGGCGCTCAGGCCCGTGCGGCGGGCGTGGCGGGTACCCCGTCCGTGTGGGTCCAGGGCGAGAACTGGGCCACCGCGGAGCAGGGCCAGTCCTTCACCGACTGGGCCCAGGGCATCATGGACGCGTCCTGATCGCCTGATCCGCTACTCTGGAAGGGCCGGTTTCCGTCCACGTCAGCACGCTCGCTGACCGGGTTCGGTGCCGGCCCTTCCCGCCTCCTTAGCTCAGCTGGCCAGAGCACCTGTCTTGTAAACAGGGGGTCACCGGTTCGAATCCGGTAGGGGGCTCCACACTCCCTGTTTGACTAGGCATTTTGCCAGTCGGGCGGGGATTTTTGTGCGCCTTGCCCCCTTAACCCGTGAAATCCTGCACGGCCGTCCTCTTCCTGCGCACCGTCCGCACACATGGAGCGCGCTGTCCGGGGAGCGTCCTCGCGCAGCGGGAGGGCGTGCAGGAGAAATGGCAACATTGACGGGAGGGCGGAAGCCGGACCGGGCCACGGTCCCAGTGTCTATCCCGCTGACCAAGTTGGATGTCATCGACGTATTAGGGTCTCCCGGGCCACCCTGGACCGTTTTCGTGGTGTGGTGCCGGCTCACATGCGCAGATCCTGTGCAGGCTGCTGCGTCGGCGTTGAATCCAGGCTGGTCCAGGACCCCGGTGGTTGTCCGGCGGGCTGGGCTCGGGAGTCCTGTTGGAGTCGCACTCAGGCCTGGTGCCTCCTGCAGCTCTTACATCTCCTATGCATGAAGCGGGCCAAGCTGGCGCGTCCGGCTCTCCCGCTACGATCAGCGGCATGGATGAGCCGCTCTACCGCCCCACCGATGTCCTGCTTAGTGCGCTCGACGGATTCGACTCAGGTCGCGATTCGGCGCGAGATTGGAGCGAAGCTAGCGGCGGCCCTCGGGAAACGCCTGCTCGGGCCCGCGTCACTGTCTGGGAGCCAGAAGACCAGAAGCCGCGCAGGAAGGCTGTTCAGCCCGGCATCAACCACTTCGGGGAACAGCTTCGCGGCCACAAGCTCGGTCACCGGATGACACGAGAGCTATACGGTTATCCGAATCGATCCCCTCATCAGCGCTTGAAGCGGGAGACGACGCGCAAAGCGCTGTGGGAGAGCACTGGCTGGATGTATCGGGATGAGGACCACACGCGGTTTTCTGACCTGTATCTGCTCGTCAATCGGGATCTGGCTCTGGTGAACTACAACATGTCTATGCGGTACTTCGCTTCGCTGGACAGTGGAGAGTTCGAGGATGCACTGCAGGCGGTACTGTCCGCCGGACGTACGTTCAAGTCTGTGGAATCGCTGCCGGACTGGGATGGAGTTGCCGGCGCATACATCATGGTCTTTGACGAGTACAAGCAGTTTTACGTCGGTCAGGGCTCTGACATTCGCAAGCGCATCAAGCAACACTGGGGCGGCAAGAAGAGCTTCGACCGCCTGGTGTACGGCAGTCACTACGGATCGATCCTCCCGGTCGATGAGCTTCGGGCGATGGATACGACCCGGATCTATGCAGCCAGGAGCCAGAACCCCTATGCAGTGGAGCAGCGGGCCGAGGGCGCCGCTGACCAACGGTTCTGTCTCAACCGTATGCTCGGCGGCGAAGCCACCCCGCTCATGCTGATGCTTACCGGACTGAACCCCCGAGCCCGGGCTCATGGTTTCGCTTCGCTGACTCTGTCCGAGAAAGATCAGAGAAAAGTCAAGAAGGAGATCCAGCGTCTGATTGAGCGCGGCGGGCCCCATTTTGCCGAGCAACTCGCCGGCCTGGACCTGGGGATCTACTCAGTCGCGCGCAAGGACGGCGAGCAGCGCTTCTGGTCGAGGCGAGACGAGGTTACAGTCGCGGCCATGCGAGGTCGGATCGGCGTCGAACAATACGCAGAGTTCCTCACGGGGATCGGCGAGACGGTCGTCTGGCCGGACAAGTAAGCTGCGACTTTCGCTAGCTGCTCCGGTCAGTGCGCCTGTGGGCCCGATGGCGGTGCCGGGGGACTCCACCCACCGGGATCTGGTTCAGTGCCACGCGGCTTCACCTATCCGTTGGCGTGAGTGGCTATGGCCAGCCTGCCTTCCCAATGGGCATTTCTCCGCGGGGATCCGTTCAGAACCCGGATCAAACTGACCGTGGAGTTCGCGAGTTGAGGGCTTTCCGAGATCGTGCTGCCTGGCCTGATCCCACAAGCATTCTGGTAGCGGAAGGCTGAAATGTCGTCTTTACACCCGGGAGGCTACACACTCCGCTGCGGCCACGACAGTCCTAGTGGTTCTAATCCAGTCAGCGCCATCGACCCGCCCTTCGTAGCGTGATCCTCCCCAGGGCCGGGAAACGCCGGCCCGCCAGACATGAGGGAGAGCCGATATGGAGGCCGCACGTATGACCAGGATCGAGCTAGAGCAGGCCAAGCAGGACAACCGGCTGTTACTTCACGCGATCCTGATGAGCAGGTCGTCGGAGTCGGGATGGGAAGAAATCAGGGCCATGCGGCGTAGGCCCGGCTACCACCCGGGTCATGCCGCACGTGTGCTGCTGACAGCAATGTACGCCGATACGACGACCGCGGTGGTGATCCCAGTCGGGGTCACGCTCGAGCGGGTGGTTGCCGCCAACCTGGATGCCGTGGGCTATGAGATCTCGGAGCTGGCATACGAGCTTGTCGCCGTTGAACTCGAGCGGGAATGGACGGGGGCGCAGCTGCAGGCAGCGGGAACTGGGTTTCTACGTGGCGACCGAAATGTCGGGGCGACGCCAGCGCCCCGCCACTCGCGTTGAGTGGCGGGGCGCGTGACGGGAGGGGCGACTACTTCATCGTCATCTTGATCGGAGTGCCGTCGCTGATGTGCTGCCTGAAAGCCGGTGGCACAGACTGCGACTGGGTGGAGAGCTCCGGTGGCACCCTCCCCGAATCGACGGGATTTTGGGATTTCGCCGCAACCTTCGCCGCTTACGCGTTCATCGCCCTGTTAGTGTTCTTCGGAATCCGCGAATCGCTCAAGAGCTACAGAAGGTTCAAGTCGACACTCGCGCCGACGGCGACAGCTTCCTCGAAGGTGTGGGTTTGCCGATCGGCAGAGGCTGGACCCAATGTGTGCGGACTGGCCACGCTGACCGCTCCCTCTACCTGGCCAGTTACAAGCGTAGACGGGCGGGGTGCCGGTGTTGTCTCCGTAAACGTGGTGGCCATGAACATGACCACGACCGCCCGTCGGGCACTGCCATCTCTGATGACAAGGGCCTCGTTTTCCACACCGATGTCGTGTCCGATCTCCAGGCGGGCGCCGCCGGACTCTGCATCGACTTCGAGGACTGTTTCTCGATCGCTATCCGGGACGGACGGATTCAACTATAGGGTCGAGGACCGGATCGTCTCCCGTCGCGCCAAGCTGTTCGAGCTACGCCGACAGCGGGCCCTGCCTGAGGACGCGCGGGTCCATCCGAACACCATCCGCATCGACGGGACGATTAGGGTTTCCTGAACCCCAGTCAGGCTAGCTTGCTAGAACGTTCAACTCTCCGGCAGAGCCGGAGTGCTTATCCCCCGAACACCGGGGTGGGTATCGGTGTGGAGCCCGGACTGTCCGACGACTCGTTTACCTACCTGTTGACCTCACAGTTGGTGTCCGTCGGTGAGTTGGTTCTCCTGCCGGTTGAGTGCGGCCAGGGTCCGTTCCGGATGTTCGATCAGGTCTGCCATGGCGAGGACGTAGCGTGCCAACTCTTTCGGGTCCGTGTCGTGGAATATGGCTGCTGACTGGACTTCGAGCGACGGTTGGCGAGTAGTCGAAGAGCGTTCGGGCCGATCAGTTCGCCGCTATTTCGTCGGCTGCTGTCTCAGAGGGCAGGGGGAGGGCCGCGTCAGCTGCATGCTCTGATCTGGACTGCCCAACGGCCCCGGACTGCACCACGCGGGCCGGGGCCGTTGAGTGTTTCAAGCCTCGCGCAGACTTCAAGCATGCCCAAAGGTGCCGCCGATGATGGTCGGAAGTTTGTTGTGCCCCCAGCCTGGCCGATGGGACGGTGAAAAGGTCTTTGGTATAGAACTCGTACCCCGGGGACTCAATAACTTGAGGGGAAACAAATGAGGAACCGTTCGAGGGCGACTGTCGCCTCGATTTCGATGTCCGCACTGCTGCTCGTGGGCGCCTACGCCGGCCCCGCGAATGCGGCACCCGCCGAGTCTGCTGTGACAGCAGAGCAGGTCGCGCCAGCAGCCGAGTCAGCTCCGTTTGAGGCGCAGCCGGGCTCATTGTTCTACGAAGTGGAGCACGCCTCGAGCACGGCCAAGAAGGTTGAACTCTTGGAGGGCGCCGGCTTCACCGAGACTGCCGACCTCCTAGACGGCCTGGCCTATGAAAAGACCGAAGGTGGAATCACTCTCGGATACCTTGTGGAGCCCCCGGTGCTCGTTGGTGAAGGCAAAGAGGCCAGCATAGATGCCAAGGTCGGCTGGGACTCCCGGGGACCGTACATGGCCGCTACCGTCAATGAGTGGAAGAAGATGGCGGTCGAAGGAACCCTCTACGCTGGCGCCGGCTGCGTGTTCATCACTCTGGCCTTCGGTGCTTTTGCTTGTGCCGCAGCGGCTGTATACGTCTCCAGCCGCATCAATGAGATCGACACGGGGAACCAGGGCGGGACGTGCTTGGCAATGTACAAGGGTGCGGGAACGAGCTTCCTGTTCTTGCCAAAGCCGGGAGCCTGCTAGAACTTGGAGGAAACCATGAAACACGAGACCAAAATCCGTTGGGGACCGGGACTGGCCACCGTGGCTATCGGTGCAGCTGGGATTGCCACAGATTCCTTCACCCCGTCTGCTGGCGGCAATGCCCCTGCAATCGGAATCTATACGGTGATCCTCGCAGGCATCCTGGTCGTCGCAGCTCACGCCCGCGAGTGGACAAAGTTCGCGTGGTTCCCGCTCGTGGGTTTCGCGATCGCGACGGTGGGCAACGTGATCGGCAACGATGGGCTCGCTTTTGGCGGCGCCTTCTTGGCAGTGGCAATGGCTGTTCAACATTCAATTCAGGAGCAGCGGCGGAGTCGAAAGTCGCCGGCCCAGTCCGTCGCCCACGGCTGACACATAATTTAGCACCACGCCCCAACCGGCCCCGGATCGCATCACGCGGTCCGGGGCCGCGGTGCGTCTACTAGCAGTAAACCCTCGCTCGCTGTGCATCCGCAGCGAGCCTGCGGAGGGTCCGGTAAGTCACTGCTTCGTTTTCGACGAGCGCTGTCAGCCGGCCCCGTCGCGCGTGGCCTCCTCGACGGGGTCAGACCGGTCACCCTGGCGGGACGCGATCTCCCCGAGAGCATGATGGGCTTCATCATGGCATTGGAGGCATACGGGCCCGTTGGGTCGGGCAAGGAGTTGGTGCTTTCGATCGGCTGGGCACCATTAGGGCCGAGCATCCGGCTAGCAGCCAGGCTGGGGGAGCGGACTCCGTGTCGGCGCAGGATCTACTCGATGGCTCTGTGCTACCGGTCCGGTGCCCTGTGCTCACTGGTGGCCACCTGGGTCGTCTCGGAGGCATTCACCCGACCGTTGTGACTGGTTTCTCATCGGTACAGATCTCAACGTAGATGACGCGGTGCAGTCGATTAGGCGCTCGACCGGAGTGGGCGGGAACCTTTCGGGGTCGGCCATGCTGAACATCGTGGCACTGGGTCAGGGAGGAAGGGATTTAGCTGGAGTCGGCCCATCCCGCTGCGTCATGGTGAGCAAGCTTGATCGGGTCGGCTTTCAGGTCGTCTCTACCGGATGCGAGTACCTCGACGGCAGCCTGTCCCTCGTTGTGATCGGTCCGGGCGGTGAGCCAGTGGGCAGCGGCCCAAGGGTCGGCTCCGGAGCCCAATAGGATCTCCAGCAGTGGGGGCAGGCCAACCATCACGCTGGCGTCGACGAACTGGAACGCGGGGTAGAGATTCAATCCGCCCGAGGTGGTGACTCTGAGAAGTTGATGGCTGGCCACGAGCTCGTCAAGTGCATGCTCACTCTTTCCGCCCAGCACCTCGCAGACCCGCGCGGCGGTGTAGAAGAGCCCATACCTATCAGAGCTCGTCATGCCAACCGGGGGAGACCGCGCCCCAGTCCTCCGGGTCGTCGAGAAGGCGCGGATCCTCTTCGATCGACGGGGCTGTGATGCGTCCCCGCATCACCATCTGGCGGAGGACGGGGTCATCCTCAGCCAGTACGTCGAGCCGTTGCAGTGCGTGCGCGTGGGCGTGGGTCATGCTCATCTCCGGGTGCGGAGCCGAGCGGTGCAGGGTATGCGGCTCGGACTCCCTGATGCTGATGATGACGCCGTTGGTGGAGCTGCGCCAACGGCGGACCAGAGTGGAGACCCAGGTGCCGGGGCCGTCCGGCTCGGTGGTGACCTCGAGCTCGTCACCGGCTGAGACGGAGAGTGCGATCAGCGTGCGGAGTTGGCCGACGGGGCGGAGCGTGTATCGGGGGCGGGGCATGGCACACATCATGCACTACGGCATGGACGGCGGTGCGAGCAGGAGTGCACCGTTGGTGTTGGAGACAATGCCGGCATTGGGGACTGCGGAAGTGCTGGAACCAATGCTGGCATTGGCGGCCGGGAGAGCAGCCAATGCCAGTAATAGTGGCATTCACGTCGATGGGTGTGTAATGCCGGTGATGTCGCTAATGGGCACACGTCACCGCCGAAGGCTGTACGGCGATTTTCGCGCCTATGCGTCGCCAGGTGTGGGAGAGCGGGCTTGATGAGAGCCGATAGGCCGTCCCGGCTCAACCGGCGTACCCGCGGCCCATCCGGCCGGCGGCGACCAGGGTGGTGCCGGACCCGGCGAAGGGGTCTAGGACCAGGTTCCCTGGCTCGGTGGCGCAAGCGACGATTCGCTCCAGGAGCCTGACCAGCTTCGGGGTCGGGAAGGAACCCCCTGGGCCGAACAGCTCCTCCTGTTCGGCCCCGGCCTCCTCGTTGGTAGGCGCCCCGTCAATGTGGAAGGACCACATGTCCTTGATGGGCTTGCCCTTGGCCACGGCCCCCACGAACGATGGGTGCAAGGGCAGTTTGGGGGCGATGAAGGCGGTTCGACCATCCGCCGCAGCTTCTACGTGCATGGACTCGATGGTCGCCTGTCCCCACCGGAAGGATCCGGTCATTCGGAAAGTGTCAGCGTTCACCCCGCCCACTACCTCGATGCCGTCGAGCAGATCGGATGCCACTGCATGGGAGGTCATTGCCCCTGCAGGGATGAGCCGGTCAGGTCCTGGTAGCTCCACAGACCGGGCGGGGGACGACAGCGTGGTGCGGGAGTTGCCATTGTGGTGCACGGGGACTCGCCGTCCAGCCTCGGTGGTGCCGTAGGCCAGGGGAGGGGTCTTCTCCCGGTTCATGGCGTAGACGACGATCAGGTGACGGTGACGGTGGCCATCTGGGCATGCAAGAATGCCGCACGCTCCTTGCGCTGCCAGGTGATGGACCCGATGTTGTTGCCTGGGCCGAAGACCTCGTCCATGGTCAGTCGGACCAAATGCTCGACCTGGCCGTCAATCTGGAGCCACACTGACCCGTCGAGCCGCATCACAGAGCGTACGGACTGCAGGGTCTGGGTAATCATGGCCACCCATTCCTGACGGTCCATGGCGTCCGAGTAGGACCCGAAGTGCCGGCCAGAGTTGTAGGGCGGGTCCAGGTAGGCCAAGCGAGCCGGAGGCGCTCCAGCTTCGGTGAGGATCTGATCGGTATCTCGGGCGTCGCCCCGGGTCGCCAGCCGGAAGATCTCGTCGGCGGGCGCATCGGAGAGGGCCGGCCCGGTGAGTGTCACCAGACCAATCTCCCCGACCGGAACCCGGTCCGTGTGCGAGGCGCAAAAGGGGAAGCTCTTGACCGCAATCGCCGGCGCCGGTGAGTCTGTGGATGGCAAGATCGGATACACCACGAGCGCAGTCGGCTGCCCCCATCTCTGCCCCCTAAAAAGCCGGCTGCCCCCATAAAAGGGCCGATCTGATGAGTCACGTTGAGTACGTTCGAGCAGTCCCTTTGGCATCCGAAGAGGCCATGTCAGGCCTGCAATTCATCGGAAGTCCGCACCGATAGAGGGAGCCAGCCTTTTGGCGACTCGATTACAGGGGGTCACCGGTTCGAATCCGGTAGGGGGCTCCACCGCCGGGCCGGGACGTGGGGGTCAGAAACTGACCGCCGGCCGGGCGCCGGGCGCATACTAGGAAGTGGGGACGAGGACGCTGCGGAGGGCAGTGACCTGGACGTCTCCGACGACTTCCCCGGAGGACCACCGTGCCCGTCATCACCGCGCCCGCCGCCGATTCACGCCCTGCCGGGCCGCTCCCTGCCCGTCCGAGCGGGCTGCCGCGCCGGCTCCTGACCCTGCTGCTGGCCGCCGTGCTGGTGCTGGCCGCCGGCCCGTTGGCGGGTTCAGCAACACCGGCTCGGGCGGCCACTCCCTCCACCTTCCCGGATGTCCCGGCCACCCACACGTTCCACGAGGCCGTCATGTGGATGAATCAGGAGAAGATCACCACCGGTGAGGATGACGGCACCTTCGGGGTGAACGAGGACATCACCCGCGCCGATGCGTCCGCGTTCCTGTTCCGACTGATCGACCCGAACGTCACGCCGCCGGCGGAGAGCCCGTTCAAGGACGTCCCCGCCGACCCGAAGTGGTACGCCTATACGCCGATCGCGTGGATGGCCACCGAGGGCATCATCAACGGCTACAAGGACGAGACATTCCGGCCGCACCGCTCCATCACCCGCGGCGAGATGGCCAAGATCCTCTACGGCGTGGCGGGGGCCGACTTCCCGGAGCCGTCCGAGGATCCATTCTCGGACGTCCCCGTGAACTCCACCTACGCCCAGCACATCGCCTGGATGAAGGACAAGGGCATCAGCCGGGGCTACGCAGACGGAAACTTCCGGCCCGGGCGGCCGATCTCGCGCGGGGAGGCCGCCCAGCTCATCTGGAAGGTGGCCGGGGAGATGGGCTATGACACCACGGTGTTCCCCGTGTCCTTCGCGGTGAGCGGCTCCGGCTTCGGCCACGGAGTGGGCATGAGCCAGTACGGGGCGCGGGCGATGGCCGAGGGGGGAAGCACCTCCGGTCAGATCCTGGACCACTACTACCGCCCCGCCGTGGTGCAGAACGGCCCCAACCGGGTCAACGGGAACATCCGCGTGCACCTCGTCTCCACGAAGAAGATCGCCGTTGACGGTACGGGAGAGGTCAGGGTCCGGGTCGGCTCGACGCAGCCGTCCGCGATCTCCGGTGCCGTGACCTTCACGGTGGGCGGAGACCAGGTGGTCGCCACGCTTCCGGACGGGACGCAGCAGCGCGGTGAGTCCGTGGCCCTCGAGTGGACCGGGACGCGGTTCTGGAAGGGCACCGCCTCCACCGTCACGGTTCCCGACGCCAACGGCACCAGCACGGACCTGGTCCTGCGCCACGGCCGCGTCCAGGTCACGCTGAACGACGACGGCCAGCTCAACGTGGTCAACGAGCTGCGCATGAACGACGAGTACCTCTACGGCCTGTCCGAGATGCCCTCGCTCTGGTCCGAGGAGGCCTTGAAGGCCCAGGCGGTCGCCGGCCGGTCCTACGCCTTGCGCTCCATGGGGTCCCTGCGGGCGGACTGTGACTGCAACGTCTGGGATGAGGTCAACAGCCAGAAGTTCACCGGGTGGGCCAAGGAGAACGAGGGGCCGGGTGGGGTCTACGGCGCGCGGTGGAAGGCCGCCGTGGACGCGACCTCGCAACAGATCCTCACCCACAACGGTTCCGTCGCGGACGCCAGCTACCACTCCTCCAGCGCCGGTCGCACCCGAGGAGCCGAGGAGCAGTGGGGCAACAAGGTCCTCTACCTGACGAGCAAGGCGGACCCCTACAGCCTCGCGCCCGAGGCCAACAACCCCAACCGGAGCTGGACCGCGAGCCCCACTCAAGCGCAGATGGCCCGGGCCTTCGGCCTGGCCAACGTGGTCACCGTGCGGGAAACCGCCGTGAACCCGAACTCCGGCTACACGGACTGGATCACCGCCACGGCCTCGGACGGCACCACCGCCACGATCACCGGCAACCAGTTCCGCTCCCGGCTGGGCCTGAAGAGCGCCTTCATCACCGCAGTGACAGCCCGCTAGGACGTGCTCCGGCGGCTATCCGGAGCCGTCGCGCTGATTACTCTGTTTCCATGAGCTCGTTCCTGGACCCACTGGCTCCGTATATCCCGTTGCTCGGGGCGGACCACCTGCTGGCTCTGGGGACGGTGCTGACAGCCGTGGTCCTGTTGCTGGCGTTCCGCCGCCAAGTGCGGAACCACGCCCCGGTGCTGCGCTGGGGGTTCCTGATGTTCGCCCTCGTGCAGCAGGTGGCCCTGTACAGCTATCAGGCATTCGTGGCCGGCTGGGACTGGGGCGACTCCCTACCGCTGCACATCTCCCGCGTGACCACGCTGATCCTGATGGCGTACCTCATCACGGGGCGTCGAACGGTGCTGGAGGTGGGCTTCTACTTCGGTCTCTACGCGTACGCGACGTTCATCTACCCGCAGCGGATCCAGCCGATGGACCACCTCATGGGGTGGAGCTTCCTGGTCAGCCATGCCGTGACCATCCTGGTTCCGGTCGTCGCCGGGATCGCCGACGGATGGCGGCCCACCGTCCGCGGGCTGTGGCGGTCCTACGCCTGGTTCCTCGCCTATTTCGGGGTCGTCCTGGCGGTCAACGCCCTCACGGACGGCAACTACTTCTACCTGAAATTCCGGCCGTTCCTGCAGGCCCTGCCCGACCCGCTCTACTGGCTGGCGGCCTGCGCGGCCACGCTGGCGCTGATGTGGATCGGCTACGCGGTGGCGCGGAGCATCCCCGTGCAGCGCGGAGTGCAGGGCGCCGACGTCACTGCCCGGCGCGGTTTGTCAGCCAGGTCTTGAGATCGCCGTGCTGCTCGGGGGTGTACAGCGTCGAGTCTGCGGTCGAGTAGACCGAGGGGACTCCGCGGAGCCCGAAGTCGGAGAAGTCTGACATGGCGGCGGTGATCTGTGGGGCCCCACCGTCCTCGGTGACGCACTGTTCGACCGACGTGGTGTCTCCGTCGATCTCATCGGCCTGGGCCACCAGGGTGGCATCGTCCGGCTGGGCCGTGGCCTGCTCGAAGAGCCAGGACTGGAAGGCATGCAGCTTGTTGCCGGCCGCCTGGTTTCCATTTCCGCTGCCCGAGTCCAGCGAGCCCTTCAGGCAGTAGTACGCGTTGGCGGCCCGCGTGGACCAGGACTCCGGATCGCCCCGGCCCAAGAAGTCCACGATGCGGTAATCGGCCTCCAGCTCGCCGCCGGACACCAGGCCGTGGATCAGGCCCCCGTTCTGCTCGTGGAAGGCCGCGCAATGCGGGCAGGCGAAGTCCTCGAAGATCTGCACCCCGGACGCCTCGGTCCCGGCGTTCTGCTCCGGTGCGGAGGACGACGAGCCGGCCGAGTCGGAGGAACCCCCGTGCTAGGCATTGCGGATGACATCGGCGCAACCCGTCAGGGCCACCACGGTGGCCGCCGCCAAGGCCAGGCTGACACCGAGCCGTGCCGGCCGGGCGGAAGAGGTGGGGGAGGACGAAGTCGTGTCAGTGCTCTCGGCCATCGTGGTGCGCATGTCTGCCATCCTAGGGGCGCTCCCGGAGGGCCCCGGCGCCGTTTTCCAGGGTCTTTTCAAAGTCGGGGGCTGGTGAGGTAGCGGCTCGCGCCCGGCGTGGCGGCTTTTAATGACGGAGAACTCCTGTTAATCCGGTGTTTA
>NZ_JBFBLI010000020.1:0-32275 GCF_040702545.1 Citricoccus sp. NPDC079358 | reverse complement strand
TGAGAGTTTCCTCGACGGATCACACGGTGGCCGCGCTTTACGTCGCGAGCGACGAACTGGCCACCGTGGGCTACACCACTTTAGGGGGCACTACTTCGAACTACTCAGACGCCCCTCCCCCACCCCCGCTGCATGACGGGTCCGGGAGTTCAGCCGACTGCCGTGCAGACATCCATGAGGTTCCGCCAGAGATGCCCGCCTCAGAATCTGCCGAAAGAAACAGAGTAACAGAGTATGGCAGTTCGGCAGTTACGTACTCCCGTACTCCCTTACTCTGTGATCGTGGAAAGCCGTTACTCTGCGGGCTCGAGACCCAGCGACTGAAACAGTTCGGCCTCGGTGGTGCCTCGAAGGTCGCCTACGCGTTCCATGAGCAGGCCGATAGCCACGCGGATCAGCGTGTTGTCCGTGATTCGCTCCCCCTGTCCATGCCGGGTTCGGTTCAACTTCCGGACGAGGCGGCTGAGTTCATCGGCCTGCGTTGGCGTAATGCGGGCTTCTTTGCGCATCAGGGTCAGATACCGCGGCATTCCAGGATCCGACGCTGGTGCCGAGGCTTGGGACTTCGACACACTACTCCCCTGATCTGCGGTACGCGGGGACGTACTGGTCAATGCCTCAGTCGTGGTCGCCTTGGGGGTCGATGCGATGGACGCAGTTGAGCTCCTGGCGGCCGGGATGGCCTTTTCCTGTGCCGCCGGGGAGATCCTCTCCGCCACGGGCACCTTCGCCTCCGATGCCGCCTCCGTTCCGGGAACAGCCCCGGCTCCTGCGGCCTTCTTTGCCCCGAGCAGGTCACTGAGGTCGGTCATGCGCACCTTAGCCATCAGACTGCTTCTCCTTCGGTGTTTTCGTTCTCCCACTGTTTACGCAGCGCCTTCAGCACGGCGCGGTAGTCCCCGGCGGCCTTCTCGCTCATTCGACTCTTCTCGTACCCGGTGACGACCGTGCCGTCGATGGAGGCTCGTTCGTGCACCTTGTAGGAGCGCACGTGCGGCTCGAGCACGTTCACCTCAAGACCGGTGAGGAGTTCCCGCGTGTCTTCGACGTCTCGAGGCACGCGGGGGTCGGTGCGGGTCAACAGCACCGAGTAGGCCGTTCCGGTGGGCTCGACGACGTCCTGCCAGGTGCGCACCAACGGGCGCACCGCCATCGCAGTGGGCTCAGTGGGCAGGATGACGTGGTCGCAGGACTCGGCGATCTTTCGCAGCAGGTCGGCGTTCTGCAGGTTGCCCGGGGTGTCTACGACAATGAGGTCAAAGTCCAGCCCCCGCATCTCCTTCAGATCGGCCGGGTTTTTCGCCGTGACGATTTGGAAGTCGAGTTCTTTGCCCGCATTCTCCGCAGCACTCCCCCAGTCCATGGCCGATCCCTGTGGGTCTAAATCCACCACGAGGACGCGCTCCGTTTCGGCGGCTAGCGACGCCAGAGCCATGACGCTGGTGGTCTTACCGACTCCACCCTTCTCGTTAATCACAGAGACAATCCTCATGCACTCTCCTCTTCGGATCGGCGCATAACGGCACCGAATCGGCCACAGACTCTGTTAGTCCTGGAGTCCGTTAATCTGGAACTCTGTCATTGAGAGTCTAGTTGTTGATAAAGGCACGGCCCTACGCCACGCCGATACCCCTGGACTCTGGGCATGCGTGACTGCCGGAGTCCCGCATGCCCAAGCGGCAACCTCAGAGAAACTTACAGAGTACAGAGTCACAGACTTGCGGAGTCACACACTGACAGAGTCAGTGGCTGCGTAAACCCTGGTCGACCCCCTTGGCTCGCGCGGCGGCGCTTACGACTCCATCTTCGAACAACAGAGGAGGCCTGCAACACGGCCTCCCCGCAGACGTCTTCCTGAATCCCAGCCAGACGTCGGGGCTGTCTTCAGCGGACGGCTCTCATCAGCAGGTAATCCAATACTGACAGAGTCTCGCACTGACAGACTCCTGAACTCAGATACTCACAGACTTAGTGACTCCGATAGCGAGACAATAACACAGCCACGACGGAGAAAAGCTCGAGGAAGCGAAGCCTACACAGCTGCCTCCATACTTCGTCATCGGCGCCTTGCAAGCCTGCGAAGGAACGACAACCCTGTCCTTCAACCAGGGGCGGCCGACGAGGTTTTGAAGCATCTCGCCGCCTAGAGACCCACAAACATACAGATATACAGACATACAAACTAACGGAGATACAGAGTACAGCACTACCGGACTCTAGTACTTCCGGAGTAACAGAGTATCACAACTTAGAGAGGCCGAGTATTGAGGCGCTGCGATTCGCTCCGCGTGAGGGTACTGGACTCGCACCGCTCGGTGCCTGAACATGAGTCTTTCTCGTGTCAGCCCTGGGGTCGACGGAGACAGAGCGGTCCGTTTGATTCTCTGTGAAGAGCGCGCCTTCGTGTGGTGGGGGGAGTGGGACTGTATATCTCGAGATGCCGGTGCCATGGGAAGGTCAGGCAGCCTGCATTCTCGAGAGGCTCTGGTGGTTCCGCGTTCGTCTGGTGGGAGCTTGGCCGGTCGCCAATAGCCAACGGGCCCGTCGGTAGTCGGCTTTCCCGTCGGCACGGCGAGGGTGGGCGCCGTAGGCGTTAGTGCCCAGTTCGGGCGTAAGGGTGAGCTGACCTGGGCCTGCACGCCGCGAAGGGGCGGTTCTGCGAGATGCCTGCATCCAGGCTTGTTCGGCTTGCCACCAAGCCCAGAGTTCGCGTTCAACTTGGTAGCGAGCAGCCCGATCGGCGAGTCGTCCGTCGGTCTCTAGACGCTGGGCGGCAGCCCGCCTGCGGTCAGTAGTATGGCGTCGCCAGCCGGTGGGGGAGTGGATGAGCAGTCCGGCCTCAGTGAGCCGATCCAGAAGCTTAGCGGCGTGAGATAACGGGGTGCCGGTCTCAGCGGCCAAGTCGGTCAGGGGCTGGGGTGTGAAGGTGATCCTCGCGTAGAGGTTCCCGGCAAGGAGTCCGAGCCCCTGACCCAGCGTGAAAGCGTCGTGGGCGCAGGCGTGAGTGCGGGTGGTGAGGGTGCGGAGCAGAGTGATTCTTTCTGCGGCCCCGGCCCCTTCGGGGCGCGGGTCCGCTTGTGACCGACCAGGATCTGCCTTCCTGTGGATATCTAGGTGGGGGCCTATCTGCCAGTGCGCTGCATGGGGTCCCTCGGCGTCTCTGGCCTTGGCGATCCAGCCGTCGGCGGACAGGCGCAGCAGGGCCACGCGGGCTGTTTCTCGGCCGATGCCGGCGAGTAGTCCCAGGCGGCGGGTGTCGGCCTCCAGATCGGTCTTCATCGCTTGTAGGGCAAGGACGCTGAGGACATCGAGGATGCGGCGGTCGGCTGGTCCGCGGCCGTGGGTCCAGCGGCCGGCGGTGGCATCGGCGCGTTCTTGCAGGGCGCGAATGTGTGAGGCGATGGTGTCGGCGCGGGCATCGAAGGTGGGGTCGTCACCGATTTGGCGGGGACTGGTGGCGACGTGGGTGACGGCCTTGGCCCACTGCCGGGCCAGGGTAGCAGCGACATCTCGGGGGTCGCGGCGCACGCGCAGCGTGGCCGTTCCGGTGGAGAGTCGGTAGGTGCGCAGGTGTTCCAGGCCGGGGCTGGTCGGGACGAGTGCAGCGATGTCAGAGTATTTCCAGCGAGCGTAGGCAGCGCCGATCAGCACGCGCCAGAGTACGGCTGAGGCATCTCCGGCCGCACCGTCCTCGGATAGGGCGGTCTTGCTGGCGGCGGGCAGTTCGCGTCGAGGTCCGGGCAGGTAGGGGCGTCCGTGGTCGTCCAGTGGCAGGGGCCGGTGCAAATGGAGGGTCCCTGTTGGTTCCATGGCGCCGACAAGGGTGGAGAGGTGCTCCACCAAGCCTCGGACCTGGTCCGCAGTGCCGGTGGGGGTGATCAGTTCGTCCAGGTCTCCGAACAGGACGGTAGAGACCCCGCCGGCGCGGTGCGGTGCACCCGGAGGGCGGACACAGCCAGTGGCGGGGTTGGTCAACGGGGCCAGATCGAGAGTGGGACACAGGTGTCGGGAGAGTCGGGCCAGGGTGGCGACGGTGTCGGCGTCGACGGAATCGGCCAGTGCTGCCCAGACGTGGCGGCCACCCGAGGGGCCGGAAGCACAGATGACGGGGGAAAGGCCGGCATCGCTGAGCAAGCCGGCGATGGTGTCGGCATCACGGGCGGCGGCATCGGCGGCCTCGGTCGTCTTGGCGTCAAGGTCGAAGGCCAACAGACGGTACCGGCGGTCAATGCCGGCCAGATAGACGGCCCAAGGCAAGGAAGGGGTACCCGAACTGGTGCGCTGGTGGGCCCCGTACTGGTTCAGTACCGTACCGCCGGCGTCGGAGACCGCCACACGCACGGAGGGGCGCGGGCTAAGGGTGCGAGTGAGCGACCAGGCTGCGTGACACGCCGTGGCGACTTCTCCACGGCTTGAGGGTATGGCTATAGTGGGCAACAGACCTCCAGAAGCGTCTTGGCGGACGCGGAAGGTAAAGCCTCTGACCCGGGAGCGTGGCAACGGTTCGGATCAGGGCAATGGAAAGTTCATATTCGCTGGAAGGACCCGTTGGCGCGGGTCCTTCGGCGTTTAAGCGCTTAGATCTTCATCAGCTCGCCTTCTGGAGTTCTGAGAACTCGGCCATGGTCTGGCCGGAAGCATGTTCGGGGTCGTTCTGGTCGAGGAAAGCGATGACGAGTTCGGCGACGAGGTCAGACCGGGTGTGGCCCGTCTGTTTCGTATACATTTTGAGTTTTCGGTCGTAGTCGACGGGGATACGTCCTGCGATGAGGGCGCGGTCACCACTGGGGTGCTTAAGCCTTCCCATGACTCTTCACCTTTCTCCTTTGCAAGCCTTTCGAGCTGACCACCCCAGCAAACCGGATAACTGTTAATGGTGTCGGCAGACACGCCGTAAGCGTGCTGAAGTGCAGACTCAGTAGCTGTAGTCATGGATCTTGTTCTCCTGGGTGAATTCGAAGTAGTAGATCCGCGGCTGAGTTCTGGGTTCTTCGGTAATCTCGCTGCCGTCGGGGGAGTCCCAGGTCCAGGTGGCGGTGACAGAAACGCCGGTGTCGGTGAGTTCTGTGGCGTGGTTGAGGTCGACGGTGGGCTCGGAGGTGGCGCCGCGTTCAGCGGCCTCCAGCCATTCGGTGCCGGTGGCGGGCCGTTCCGGGGCGGTGACGGCCTGGGCGCGCTCTGCGGTCATCAAGGGTCGGGCCCGGAGTTCGGCGGCGGTGCGGTTGAGGTCCTTAGCCGGGGTCCAGGTGGTCATGATGCGGGCGGCGTCCAGGGCGATCTGTTCACGGTCACTGATGGATTCGGCGTCCGGATCGTCCGAGGTAGCCGTGGCAGCGGGGGGAGTGGTCAGCATGGTGCTGGGCGTCGGCTCCTCGCGGTTCCAGGGTTGGGCGAAGGCCAGGGCCACACCGGCACCGATCACCATCAGGGCCGCAAGGGCGAGCAGCGGCAGGAGTCGAGTACGTCTCATAGGGCGATGCCCTTCTGGATCAGAATCGGATAGGGGTCGAGGGCATGGGTGTAGGTGGGGCGCGTGTCGTCGGCCTCAGGGGCGTTGATCTGGAAGTGCAGGTGTGCCCGGGCTGAGTTCCCGGTGCTGCCCTCCACGCATAGCGGGGTGCCGGCAGCGACGGTGTCGCCCTGACCGACCTGGAGCGAGTCGGGGGCGCAGTGGTGGAACTGGAAGACCAGTCCGGGGTCCTCGGTCATCCGTCCTACGAGGTAGTGGCCCTGGTACTGGTTCACCCCGGCAGCGGTGACGCGTAGGTCGGTGGGGGCCACGACTGTGGCTCCGCCTCCGGTGGAGAGGTCCAGGCCGCGGTGGGTGGAGACGTACTCGTTGCACTGAACTCCGACGACGCAGCCGCGGTAGCCGAAGCGGCTGGTCAGGAGGCCACCGGGCAGTGGGTGGGTCCATTCCCCGGTGCCCAGCTCGCCGATGACGGACCCGCCCAAGGGGGCGCAGTCGGCGGAGTAGTCCAGCTGGGCCAGGTCGTTGATCTTGCGTACGTAGTCCTGGGTCTCCGGGAACGGAGGGATGCCGTTGTGCTCCAAGACGGCTCCGGGGCCGGCGTTGTAGGCGGCCAGGGTCAGGTCGATCCGCTCGGCCTCGGTGGCGCCCAGGTGCTGGACCTGAGTCCGGATCGCTTTGAGGTACCGGCCTAGGGCGGCGATCCCGGCCTTCGGGTCGAGGGGGTCGGCCCCCTGTCCGTAGACGTCCCAGGTGGCGGGCATGAATTGAGCGATGCCTCGGGCGCCGACGGGGGAGCGGGCGGCGGGGTCCCAGCCGGATTCGGTCTGGATCTGGGCGGCGACCAGTGCGGCCGGGACTCCGGCCTCGGTGGCCGCGGCGGTGACGTTCTGGCGGTACTGCTCGGGGATGCCCGTGGTGCTGCCGCCGGCCGGGATGCACCCGGTGTTAGCAGCGGGGGTGGGCTGGTCGTCGAGCATCATGAGCATCACCGGGATGAGGATCAGCAGCCCCACGACGGCGGCCGCGGCGCCGACGGGCAGCAGGCTGCGGGAGGTGTCCACGGCGGGTGGTCCTTAGAAGCCCTGGGCGACGGCCGCGGCGGCGGCCAGCCAGGCCCGCCGGGTGCCCGGCCGCAGCCCGTCGTAGCGGATTAGCCCGCGCACCAGGGCCGGGTCGTAGGGCACCCGGACCACGGCGCGGACCAGCGGGGTGAAGCCCTCGGCGATGCGCTGGGCCTCAGCGCGGGCCTTCTTCAGGGCGTCGCCGCCGAGGCCGCGGCCGGCGTCGGTGGACTCGGAGACGATGACCACGGCGTTGCGGGCCAGTTCGGCGTCGTGGCCGCCGCGAGCTTCTAGGGTCTGCAGGGTCAGTAGGGCGGCTTCGGCGCGGTCTTCCATGGCGGTGACCGGGACGACGAGCTGGTCGGTGTGGTCGATCATCCGTCGCCAGTTGGCCGAGCGGGCGGTGTTGCCGGAGTCCATGACGATCATCCGGTAGAACCGGGAGGCGACCTGGTGGGCGATGTCGACTTCCTCGGCGGTGACCTCGTGGTCGCCCTCGTCGTTGCCGTCTGAGCGGAGCACGTCGTACTTGTCGGCGGGCTGGTGGTGGACGAAGTGCGCGAGGTCGGCGGTGTTCGTTTCCGGGGAGAGTAGCCGGGTGGAGGAGTCCACCAGGTCCAGCACGGAGGCGGTGTGTGGGCCTTGTTCGGTGCGCCAGCCCAGGGTGCCCTGGGACTCGTTGTTGTCCCAGGCCAGCACCGGCCCGCCGCCGTAGCGGGCCAGTACGGCGGAGAGTAGGGCAACGGTGGGGGTCTTGTTGGCCCCGCCCTTGCGGTTGACCACGGCCACGGTCCGGGGGCCGGGCCAATGCTGAGAGACCATCCGTGAGTCCTCGCGTTCGGCCGACTCGGCCGCCGAGGGCGGGATCCGCAGGCCCAGGGCGTTCAGTGCGGCCCGCCAGCCTCGACCGGCGGGTTCGGTGGTGGTGTCCGGGACCAGGAAGGTCGTCTCGCGCAGGCTGCGCCGGGTCGGTGCCGCGGGGCCGACCGGGCCAGGCCTCGACTGTGGAGCAGCCGGTGTCGAGGGTGGTCTCGGCGCGGGCTCGGTGATGGTGAAGGGGTTGGCCCTCCGCGGCGGCCCAGCCTCTGCCGGGACCGTGGCCAGTACCGGCTCGGCCTCTTCGGCGGGCTGTTCCGCCGGGGCCATGGAGGTTGGGGCCACCGGTTCCTGGATGGGTTCAGGAGCATGTTCCAGTGGAGTGACGGTGCCGGTCGGGTCCACGGCCAGCCAGGTCGGGGGATCGTCGTCGGTCTGGGCGATCAGTCGGGTGCCGTCGCGGCGGGCCCGTCGGATCAGGTGTTCGATGACTGCGTCGGTGAGGTCCTCGCCCTGTCCACAGGTGACCTCGACGGTATCGTCCGGGCCGGCATCGAGCACAGCGTGGGTGGCGGAGGCCATTCGGATGCGGATCATCACTTCTCCTTGGAGTCAGCGGGCGAATCGCCGGCTGGCATCTGAGCCGGTTCGGAGCGGTAGAGCACGGTGTCCTCGAGCGTGTCGGTGACGACGTAGGCCGCGTCGGCATCGACCAGGTCGGGGGCGGGGTCCTCGTCGGTGTAGGCCTCCCACGGCACCGGGGAGGTGTCCATCGAGCGCAGGTCGAGACTGGCGGGGTCGGTGCGGCCGGCCAGACCGTAGGCGGTGGTGGCGTCGAGGGTGGAGGTCTCGAAACGGTGCAGCGGACGCAGCAGGGACTGCTCGCCCCAGGTGAGGGCGAGGGTGCCGAAGGCCGCGGTTCGACCCTCGGGATCCACGAGGGGTTGCTGACGCTGGTCGGGGGCGTGCGGTACCTCGGCGGTGGCCAGCGTGGAACCTTCCTGAACCTGGATGATGGCCATGGCAGTGGAGGAGGCCTCGGTGTCCCAGCCCAGCAGGGCGTGCTCGGCGTCGAGCATCCACGACGTATCCGGGGAGCCGGTGGCGCCGGGCGGGGGCGCGTAGGGCTTCTGGCCGGCCACGGTGCCGTCGGCGTTGACCGTGTAGAGGCTGGATTCGGAGGCGGTGATGATCTGGTTGTCGCCGGTGACGGTCAGGGCCCGCGTTCCGGCGGGGATGACGACGTCGGTGAGGTCGTTCCCGGTTGCCGGGATGCCTACGATCCAGTGCTGCTTGGCCACCAGGGGCCGGGCTCCGCGGGTTTCGACCCGCCAGGCCTGTTCCACCGGGATGGTCTTGGCCGGGACGGTGGACCCGTCCTCGGGGGTGCGCAGGTCCCAGAGGCGCAGTTCGTTGCCGGCCTTGGCCACCAGGGAGGGGGTGCCGGCCCAGTCGGTGTGTACGGCCCCGGTGAGGTCGGCCGGGGCGTTGGTGCCGCGCCAGACCGGTTTGCCGGTCTCCGGGATGCGGGCGGTCAGGGTGCCGTCGGGGTCGGCGGAGAGGATGTGCCCGGTGTCCAGCACCGCCACATCGGAGTCCTCGGCCACCGGCACCGACCACGCCGAGCGCGGACTGAACCGTTCAGGCAGGGCCACCGGGATCTGCTGGTCCACCCCCGGGACGGCCCATTCCTGGACGCTCTCGCCTGCCCCTGCGACCGACACGGCCACGGCGGTGCCCAGTCCGCCGAGGGCGAGCACGCCCAGGGTGCTGGCCCCGATGAGCAGCCAGCGCCGGCGCGGCCCACGCTGAGGCTTCTCGGCGGTCGGTTCAGGGACGGTGGTGTCGTGGACGGTCCCGGTGGCGGTGACGACCATGTCCCAGGCTTCGTCGGTGGGGGAGAGCACCCGCACGCGCACAGCCTGCAGGTCCAGGCGTTGGATCTCGCGGACGACGGCGGCGATGGCGGCCTGCCGGTAGTCCTCCCCCGGGGTGGCCTCGACCGGGACCCCGTTCAGCTCGGTCCGTTCGGTGTCCTCGTCCCACGACAGGGTCAGCACCGGGAACGCCGGTACCGCCTCAACATCGAAGTCTGTCTTTGCGTTGTCGTCCACTGCCCCCCCCGAGGTGAAACGTCAGTCTTTGTGGTCGTCGATCTCGTCGGCCTTCAGCAGCCAGTCACGGAAGTGATCGCGCTGCACTCGGCGCAGTCGTGGCCCCACGGTGATCGCCGGCAGGCCTTGCTCCTTCATCCATCGCAGGACGGTGCCCTGGGAGACACGCATCAGCTCCGCGATCTCGTCGGTGGTCAGCAGTTCAGGCTGGCCTTCCAACAGTGAGTCGACGGCCTTGGGGTCGTTCATCATCACACTCCATAGTCTTCACTCACCGGTTAGCTTCGTCAAGCAAAATAAACGTAATAAGATTTATTACCCGCATTGACGCAGGCAGCCGTGAGTGCTTATGTTGGCTGTATTGGCCAGTCACATGCTAAGGGGATGAGCAACGGTGGCCCAACGGGGGAACCCTTTTATCGTCGCGCCCGAATCGCCTCGTCAGAGCGGTCCGGATACTTCCGATGACCTCCTGGGGGAGGACACCGTGTTCCACGGCCCTCAGTCACCTGATGAAGTCGCGGTAGAACCGCAGAAACACTCGGCCCCCTGGCCGCAGACCACCGTGACGGATTTCCGCGCCGTGACCGTCTTCGGACTGCATGGCGGAGCCGGGACCACCACCGTCGCCTCCCTGTTCGGCGAGGACGCCCTGGACGCCGGCACCGGGTGGCCGGTAGCCGGCGGCTGGACCCGACCCTTGCCGACCCTGCACGTGCTGGCGGTGGCCCGGACCCACTACGCCGGCTTGGCCGCCGCCGAGGCCTTCACCCACCAGTGGGCCGCCGGCCAACTGCCCGCCTCAACCCTGTTGGGGCTGGTATTGGTCGATGATGGGCCCACCCTGACCGACGGCCAGAAGAAGGCCGTCAAGAGACTGGCGCGCAAGGTTCCCCGCGGTGCTCACTTGCCGTGGATCGAGACCTGGCGGCACCTGCCCCCGGACCCCGAACGCCTGCCGCGCAGGCTCACCAAGATCATCCACGCCTTCCACACCCCGAGATAAGGAGACCCACCATGCTGATGGACCTCATGGCCCACGCCTCGACCTTTGCCAGCGTCATCCCCAACCCCACCCCGGAACAGCCCCCAGGCACCGAGGGCATCACGACCCTGCTGAACTGGATCAGCTGGATCGTCATCATCATCGGTGTAGCCGGATTCCTCGCCTCGGCCGGCTCCCTGGTGTTCGCCGCTTTCACCGGCCGGGAGATCCAAGGCATCAAGGGCCTGGCCATCGCGATCATCGTCTGCGGACTAGCCACCGGCGCTGGGGCGATCATGCGCGTCTTCGTCTAGCGCACCCGCCACCTCCAGCAACGACACCCAGCGAAGGAGGCCACCATGGCCAGGAACACGAACACCGACGCACCCCAGACCGGATTCGGCCTGGGATGGTGGGTTGCTGGCGGGCTCCTAGTAGTCCTGATCGTCGGCATCATCGTCGGCGTGGTCATCTGGCCACGCGACACCACCACCGCACCACAGAACACCCCCACCTCGACCACCACAGAGCAGGCACCCACCCCGGGGCCAACCCAGGCCGGTACAGCCTGCACCGCCAGCAACGCGAACCAAGAAGTTCCCACCGAAGCCCCGGAAACCGTCTGGAAGACCCACCCGGACCAGATGGTCGTGCCGACCTCGGAGAAGTACGGACCCAGCGAGCAGGACGGCAACCTGTGGTCCTGTTTCGAGCGCTCACCCACCGGTGCCGTCTTCGCGGGGCCCAATCTGCTTGCGGCTATGTCCCAGGGCGAAGCCAACGCTGCCGTTCCAGGTCCAGGCCGTGATGAAGTCATGGAACAGACCGCCTCAGCTAGTAGCGACTACGAGCGACCCGTGGTTGAGGGGTTTCGCATCCTTGCTGCCGATATGGACAGCGCCACTATCAACTACTGGATGACTGGTGAGGGTGCCACGGCCGCGTATGGACTGGACCTGGTCTGGGACGAGACGGCCGGGGACTGGAAGCTGAACTTCGAGACCCCAGGCGACCATCCGCGCGTATCCGTGCTGGAAGACACCTCTCCGTACGTTCGCTGGCGGTAGGTGAGCGGAATGAGTGAATGCGGGCTGACATCGATTGGCTGCCACATTGGCGAGTTAGCGAGCTCGGCGTTTGGCGGGATGGTCGAGGGTCTCTACGACGGGGCGGTGGAACTGGCCAAGATCATCGGCACGTGGTGGATGGAGGTCCCGCCGCCGAACCTGGACTCGCCGGGGTTGAACCTGCTCCAGCAGGACTTGCGCTGGTTCGTGGTGGTCTTCGCCATGATCGGTTTCTTCATTGGCCTGATCCGGTTGGTGATGACCGAGGACGTCCGCTCCGGTGCGGTCAACCTGGCCAAGCCGATCATCAATCTGGTGTTGGCAACGGGGGTCTACATGGCTGCGGTGCCGATCTTGCTGACCGCCGGGGACGAGACGGCCCGGTGGTTGCTGGACCGCTCCACCGAGGGCAACTCCTCGATGGAGATGCTCATCCCCTCGACCGGAGCCATGGCCAGCAATTACGGGGTGGCGTTCGTGGTCTACCTGCTGATGTTGCTGGGTGCGGGCGTGAACTTCATGTTCATGATCTTCCGGAACCTGATGTTGGTGATCCTGATGGCGTTCATCGCCGTGGTGGCGGCCGCCTCCGGGACGGAGTCCGGCAACCAGGCCTGGCGCAAGGCCAACGGGTGGTTGATCGCCCTGCTGTTGTTCAAACCGGTCGCGGCCGGGATCTACGCCCTGGGCTTCCGGATGATGGTCAACGACACCGACCTGTCCCAGACTTCGGATCTCGGGGCCGGACTGGTCTCGGCCCTGACTGGGTTGTTGATCCTGGTGTTGGCGGCCTTCGCGCTGCCGGGGTTGATCAAGTTCATCGTCCCGGCCGCCGCCGTGGGCTCCGGTGGGTTCTCCGGGGGTGCGGCGTTGTCCGGGGCTGCCGGGGTCGCCGCCGGTGCTGCGGTGCTGGCCAGCGGGGTCGGGGCCGGGGCGATGGCTGCCCGGGGCGGGGCCGGTGCGCTGACCGCCGGCGGTGCAGGCGCTGGAACCAGCGCCGGGGCCGCTGGTAGCTCAGGGTCTTCTCTGGGGGCAGGCGGCTCGGGTGGTCCTTCGTCCATGGGGGCCGGGCCGGCCGGGGGCGCGTCCTCCACGGGAGAGTCCGCCGCAGGCACGGGCCCGACGGCCGGGGGAGCGGGCAGCGGTTCGTCCTCCGGGTCCGGGGCCACCGAGGGTGGCGCCTCGACCGACAGCTCCAGCAGCGCACCGTCCGGAGCCAGCGCCGACGGGGCGTCCCCGAGCGGGTCCACTGCCGGCGGATCCGCTGCCGGTGGATCCGCTGCGGGCGCGTCGCCCTCCGGGTCGCCCTCGGCCTCGGGGGCCGGTGCTCCTCCGGCGTCGGGTGCCACTTCCGGGGCCCCAGCGACCACCGGGGATCAGGCTTCCGGTGGCTCGGCGGGAACCGCCGCGGGCGGTGCCTCCAGCCGGGGTAAGTGGGCGGCGGCCATCAACCGGTACAGCCAGGCCAGTCAGGCCGGGTCGCAGGCCGCCGAGGGTGCCCGGGTGGACCGGGCCCTGGACGATGAAGGAGACCGAGCATGAGCACGACCGAGTCTGTCCGGATCGAGCCGCAGGTCTTCGGCAACCTCACGGTTCCCCGCCGCTCCGGACTGGGCGGGCTGTCCATGGGGGTGAGCCTGGCGCTGATCCCGGTGGTGCTGCTGGGCATCTTGTTCATGGCCACGGGCCGCTGGTACATCGCCTTCGGGCTGGTGGTGATCGCCGCGGTGGCGGTCCTGCTGCTGAAGGTCACCAAGCGGCATGGACGCAGTATCTACGGAAGGATCGCCTTGCGACTGGCACAGCGTGTCAAAGAGAAGTCCGGTCGGGACGTGTACCTGGCCGGTCCGACCGGCAAGGGCACCCCGGACGGGGCCACCCGCCTGCCCGGCTTGATGGCCCGGTCCGAGCTGGCCGAGTTCACCGACTCCTACGGCAACGCCTTCGGGCTGATCCGGGTGGCCGGGGCAGGGGTCTACAACTACTCCGTCGTCATCGAGGCCCATCCCGACGGTGACTCGTTGGTCGACCAGGAACAGATCGACCATCGGGTCGCCGTGTGGGGGTCCTGGCTGACCCAGCGAGGCCTGGATGAGGGGATCCGCGGGGCGTCGGTGACCATCGAGTCCTCCCCGGACTCCGGGCTGCGCCTGACCAACCTGCTTCAGGCCAACCGCACCGAGTCGTCCCCGGACTACGCGAGGGCGGTCACCGACCGGATCGGGGAGACCTTCCACGGCGGGGCACCGCAGCTGGTGGCACGGGTGAGCGTCACCTTCGACGGTCGCCGTCACGACGGCAAGACCGGGGACCGGGGCTGGAAGGAAATGGCCGAGGAGATCGGCACCCGCCTGCCCGGGCTCGTCGGGGGCTTGCAGGGCACCGGGGCCGGAGCGGTCCGGGCCTGTACCTCTCAGCAGATCACCGACTTCACCCGCGTGGCCTACGACCCGACCGTGGCCTCCATCGTGGAGCAGATGCAGGCCGACGGCGGCACCGGGCTGGGCTGGGAAGACGCCGGACCGTCCTTCGCCCAGGACTCCTTCGAGCACTACCGTCACGATCGGGCGGTGTCGAAATCCTGGACGATGTACCAGGGCCCGGAAGGACACTTCACCTCGTCCTCCCTCAAGCGGGTACTGGAGCCCTCCCCGGGGCTGCTGCGCAAGCGCGTCACCCTGCTCTACCGGCCGATCCCAGCCGAACGGACCACCGCCCTGGTTCAACAAGAGCAGAACGACGCCGCCTTCGCCGGGTCCCAGACCCGGCGCAACGCCAGGGCCGCCCTGCGGCAGGCCGCCGCGGCCAAGACCGCCGCCGAAGAGGCCCAGGGCGCCGGGCTGACCCGGTTCGGCCTGGTCATCACCATCACCGGGACCTCGGAGGAGGACCTCAAGGTCTGGGACAAGCGCATCCCCGGACTGCTCGGCCCGGCCCGGTTGCGGGTCCGTCCCGCCCTGGCCAACCAGGCCGTGACCTTCCAGGCCGGCCTGCCGCTGGGGCTGGTGCTGCCCGATCACATGCTCATCCCCGACACCCTGAGGGAGTTCTTCTGATGACCGACCTCTTCACGCCACCCACCGCCACCGGCACCGCCTCAGGGCAGTCCCTGACCTTGTCGAAGAAGGACCTGGCCCGGCTCAAGCGCGAGGACGCCAAGCGCCAGCGCGCCGCACGTCAGTCCCGCCCCAAGGCCAGTCAGCGCTGGCGCGAGGCCCGGGAGGCCTCCCGGCACCGGCCCGGCCCGCGGGGGTGGAATCGGGCCGCCGGCGGCCCGGTGGACGTCATCGACGCGCCATTCGAGCTGCAGGGCACCACGGTGCAGGTCTGCGGGTTCTACCCGTTCTCCGCCGGGGCCGGGTTGCCGGTGATCGGGGCCCCGCTGGGCTACCACCTGCGCCGCCGCTCCCTGGTCTGCGCCGATCCGGTGTCCTGGTTCCGGGCCGGGATCATCTCCAACCCTTCGGCGTTCATCCTCGGCCAGCCCGGGCTGGGCAAGACCTCGCTGGTGCACCGGATGATCACCGTGCTGGCCGACTGGGGCGTCATTCCGCTGGTGCTGGCCGACACCCGTCCGGACTACGTGCACACCATCGCCGACCTCGGCGGCCAGGTCATCAAGTTCTCACCCGGCCAGGGCCACATCAACCCGATGGACCTCGGGCCCATCGTGGCCCGACTGGCCGGCATCCGGGACGTCAAGGAGCGGGCCAAGGCCCTGGAGGAGATGGCCTCCCGGCGCCGGTCCCTGATCGCCGGCGTCGTGGGCATGATGCTCGGCCGCGAACTGGCCCCACACGAACGCTCCGTGATCGCCACCAGCTTGTCCGATCTGGACCCCGAACTCACCAGCCCGCCACTGCTGGGCGACGTCATCAGCCACATCACCGGCCGCCCACAGACGCTGCGCGCGGTCACCCTGACCTACGACAACGACGCCGAGTACGACGCCCGCGTCCGGGAGGTCCTCGACGCGTTGATCTCGCTGGGCCCGTCGGGAATGTACGGGACGATGTTCTCCGAACCGACCTCTGAGCACATCGAGGTCGGCCGTCCGGCCGTGTTCGACATCTCCGGGGTCAACGAGAACGACCACGTGCTCATGGCCGCCGTGCAGTCCCTGTGCTGGAACCTCGGCTCCGCCACCGTCTCCGCGGAGGCCTACCTCGCCGCCGATGAGGGACGGAAACGCAAGACCTACCTGCTGGTCATGGACGAGCTGTGGCGGATCCTGCGGGCCTCGGCGGACATGGTGCACTTCATCGACGCGATCACCCGCCTGAACCGCGGCCGGATGATGGCCCAGGTGATGGTCACCCACACCATGAACGACCTCAAACTCGCCGAACCGCACCTGACCGCCACCGCCTGGGGGTTCGTGGAGCGCTCCGCGATGGTCTTCCTCGGCGGGCTGGCCCAGGGCGAGATGGGCAACCTGCGGGAGGTCTTCGGCCTCTCCCGCGCCGAGGTCGCCCAACTCTCCGATTGGATCGCCGAGGCTCCGGTGGATGCCTGGACCGGCAAGGCCGGGCTGCGTCCGGGGGCTGGGAACTTCCTGCTCAAGACCGGCAAGGACGCCGGGGTCCCGTTGCACGTGCAGCTCACCGACCTGGAGATCGACAACACCAACACCAACCGCCACTGGGACATGGTGCAGTGATGCTCTCTGATCCCCGCCCTGGCCGGCGCACCCAGCCGGCCTCCGCCGAGACCGGCTGGGTCCTGGCCGCCGGGGCCCTGACCGCCCTCATCGGCGGCGCCGTGCTCTGGATAGTCGGGGCCTGGCTCGACCCCACCACCGACACCGACGCCGCCGGCGGGCCGGTGGAACTGATCGCCGCCCAGGCCACCGGGGAGACCCCCGTGGGCGGGGTGCAGCTAGCCGTGTTCGGCACCGGACTGCTGCTGTTGCTCGGCCTCGGCGCCGCGTTCGCGGTGGTGGCCCTGCGCACCAGCAGGCGGCGCAGCCGCGTCGACCACCTGGCGCCCAAGATGGCCAAGGCCCGCGAGTTCGACGCCCTCACCGAGCCCGCGATGGCCCAGGACTCCGAACGGTTACGGGCCACCGCCGCTGGGCCGGGGGTGCCGCTGGCCAAGCTGGTGAACAACGGCAAGCGGCTGTTCGCCTCCTGGGAATGGGTGCAGATCTGGCTCATGGGCCCGAGAGCCGGCAAGACCACGTCCGTGTGCGTCCCGCAGATCCTGGAGACCAGGGGCCCGGTGGTGGCGACCTCGAACAAGCGCGACCTGGTGGACATGACCCGCGGCCCCAGGGCCCGCACGGGGGTGGTGTGGGTCCACGACGTGCAGGGCATCATCGGGGAGGAGCCAACCTGGTGGTGGAACCCGCTGTCCTTCGTCACGTCCATGGAGCGGGCTGAGATGCTCGCCGACATCTTCGTGTCCTCGGCCACCAGCGCCGGCGCCACCCAGGACGCCTACTTCGAGTCCGACGGCCGCCGGCTGCTGTCGATGATGTTCTACGCAGCATCAGTGGGGGAGCGGCCCATCACCGACGTCTTCACCTGGGCCCAAGACCCCGAGGACAAGACCCCACGGGACCTGCTCCTCAAGCACGGCCAAGAGGCGGTGGCCTCCTCGCTGGCCAAAATCCAGCAGCTGACCCCCAAGCAGCGCGACGGCGTCTACGGGACCATGCGCCCCTGGGTTAACGTGCTCTCCTACGACAGGGTCGTGCCCTGGGTACGCGACACCGGCCAGCTGGGCCGGGCTGAGTTCGACCCGAAACGCTTCGCGGCCTCCACCGACACCCTGTACCTGATCTCCAAGGAGGGTGCCGGCTCCACCCGCGCCATCGCCGGAGCCCTGGCCGTCGCGGTGCTCACCGAAGCCGAGGAGATCGCCGCCCGCCAGCCCGGCGGCCGGCTCTCCCCGCCCATGACTGGGGTCCTCGATGAGGTCGCCAACGTCGTCCGGTGGCGGCAACTACCCGACGTGTACTCCCACTACGGCTCCCGCGGGATCGTGCTGTCCTCCTTCTTCCAGGGCTGGGACCAGGGCCTGGAGGCCTTCGGCGAGAAGGGCATGAAAAAACTCTGGTCCGCCGCGAACATCCGCGTCGCCGGCTCCGGCCTGTCGGACTCGGCGTTCCTGCCGTTCCTGTCCCAACTCATCGGCGACCACGACGTCACCCGACGCACCTCCTCCACCCAGAAGGGCGGCCGCTCGGTGTCCACCTCGATCCAGCGCGAACGGCTCATGGACGTCAACGACATCGCCGCCCTGCCCCGCGGCCGCGCCGTGCTGTCAACGTCGGGGCTGCCCTCTGCCCTGGTCGAGCTCCAGCACTACTCCACCCAGCCCTACGGCGACGACGTCACCGTCTCCAAGGAATATTACGAACAATCAGCCCCCCGTAGTGCCGTTAGGACATAGCTGACGCAGGCGACTATGTGCTTCAGGGCCTCCAGACGGTGACGACCAAACCAATTACCGAAATGATTATGCCGCCCAAAGTGAGAAGCAGTCCGACAAGGCCAATGACTTCCGTAAATCGGTTGGGAACTATCGGGAGAATTTGCCGCACCGTTGGAGTCCAGCGGCCAGCATAAACCTGCACCAATATGGTATCGGTCGAGTACATGAGGTCTGCGACGTCAAACATTTCCCATCGCCGCTCATCAGAACATGCATCTCGCACTGCCCGCAGATGACCAGAGTGCGTAGGAACCCCTAAGCTCTGGGCCAATCGATCGAACTCATGACAGGCCCGAACCAGTTGCAAATGCGCGAGCCGCAGATTCAGTGATTCGGATGAGACCAAGACATTGCGGGCTTGGACAAGTCGCGCCTCTCGACACCGAAGCCTCCTCAGCAAAACACGAACAGTCACGAGGGTTGCCGCAAACACCATCAGAGCGGGCCCGATAATTAGCGTCAACGAAATGACATATAAAGGGGCACTTAATGGTTCTTCGACCAGCGAAAATATATATACAACCCAGAAAAGACTGAATGTCGATGACGCTGCAAGGCTGACTGCCAAGGTGAGCAACCGGGCGAACCGCTCGCGATTCGGACCCAACTGGACCCCTAGCGACTTCCTATCTTCCGGACGGTCATCCAAAAGGTGAAGAGCTGAAGAGTTTAACGTTGCCAGCCCACGAGCAACTGATGACCTACTCTCGATCGCAAAAACACCCCATACGACCACTATGGTTAAAAACATAAAGGAGAATGAGAAAGCCGAAAACAAGTAGACCATCACTGCTCACCCCTCCTGTGGGTCCATCACTAAAAGCTCTAATTGCCGGACAGGTAAAGTCGCCCCGAGTTGGATCTCAATGGAGCCTTTAATCGCGAGTTGGGCGGCCACTTTTCAGACGTTCTGATTCAGGCTTGGCTACCGCTGTGTCCGTACTCTCCTTGTTAAGGCCTAGAGAGACGCGTCGAATGCCACGACCGCAGGCTCCTCGTCCATGGAATTCGTATCTTGGAAATAGAGACCTACGACCTCAGAATTCTCGGGGACCATGAACGCGTAAGTGATGTTGTCGGTGAATCCTGGCTGCAGCTGGGCGTTGCACTCAGGGTTGTCCTTGATTTCGTAGAGGTCATCGACGGTGTCGAATTCGCGCATCTCACGATCCATGGCCATGATGTTGATGGGCCAGCTGCACGTCAGATCCATGGATTCCTTGCCGATGTTCTCCACTTCGGCTTCAATCACGATGAAGCGGCCTCCCTCATCGGCGGGGACCCCTTCATACTTGTCGTAGCCGGATCCTTGGCGGTAGTCCGTCACGTTCATGGTCACAGTGTTGTTGGCCTTGGCCGTCTTAACGGTCAGGCGCACTCCGCCATGCTCCACGGGCTCACCGATGAGCCCAGCTTTGGGGTCTGTTCCCGTACCGGCCTCCGATTCGGTCTCTGCGACGGCGTCCGCAGACGATTCGGTTTCGGGTTCTGCAGTGACAGTGGCGGTAGCCGTCACGGTCACCGTAGCGGGAGAAGCTTCCGGGGTGGCCGCGCAACCGGACAGGAGCACGGCTCCCCCGAGAAGGGCGATAGCGGCAGCATTAAGAGAGCGCAAAGAGGCCATGGGATATCCAGTTTCTATGAGACGGTGCGAAGAGTGTTGAGGATGATGAAAATCACTCCCCGGTATTCTAAGGTGTGCATCAGACACGCTTAGCGCTTCCCCGCTAGAACCAGCCCGGAGGCGATGGGGTGGCCTCCCACTGTGCCGGAACTTGATCCGATCGGGGTGGGTCGTAGTCCCAGAAGGGGCCGTCTTCGGCGGTGAGGCGGTCCATGACTGGCCAGAAGTAGTCGCGGTACCAGGCCACGGCGGTCATGGCGTCTTCCCAGCGCATTTGTTCCCAGGACTCCCAGAGGGCTTCGAGGATGGTGCCGGCCTCCTCGTAGCGCCACCATTGGGGGTCCCAGCGGCGGCCGCCGATGAGCTTGCGGCGGTAGTGGGGGAGTAGCCAATTCTGTACCCACTGTTCGGCGTTGGGGAAGTACAGCGGACGGTCCTCGCCACCGGCGGCGTCCGCTTCAACCTGCCGTCCGGAGTCCACGGCCGTGGCGGGCTCGCCGGTCGGGTCGTCTTCGAACTCATACATGGCGGTCATCGGCTCAGCCCTGTTTCCTGGCCCTGTCCGAGGCCGCGCCCCGCGGTGGCCAGCTTGGTGGCCTTGATACTCTTCGCGCCGGGGGCGATCCGTTCGGTGGTGGGCTGGGGGAACCCGGCAGCCTGCCGAGCACGCACGAGTGCCAGCTGGGGGGCGTTGGCGTGGCGTTCTACCTGTTCCAGCTGCGCCTGGGTGACCCGCTGGTACTGGCCTGTGTCCCGTCCTCCGGTCTGTTCCTCGACCGTGGCGTTCCTCTGGTCTTGCTGTGTTTCGGCCCCGTACCGGTCGGCCAGGGCCAAGTGGGCGTCCTCGTCGACGGCCTTGGCGTCTGCTTCCTTCTCCGCGTTCTGGCTGGCGGCCTGGCCCGCCTCGGAAGTTTGGGCGGTGATGTCCGGGTCGGATACGTGTTCCAGATCGGCGTCCGCGGTGGTGTCCTGTTCTTGCTCGATTGTCGGGGTCAGGGCCCGGTCGGCCTCGGCGTCCAAGCGTTGGGCGGCGAAGTAGTCGCCCAGAGCATCCCGCAGAGCGGCGTGCCGGTCCACCAGCGAGGTCGGGTGGTCCTTGTTCATCGATTCGAGATTGATGTCGTAGTCATTGCGCAGCACGTCGGCGGCGTGCATCCACGCCCCCCGGGCATCGGCGTGGGTGCCGGCCAGGTGGGCGGCCACGGTGACCCGGTCCGCGATGGATTCGGAGCCGGCGGTGCGCCAGAACTCTGGATTGTACACCTCCCGGTTCACCATCGCGGCGACACTGGCTTCGGTGCGGGTCTGTCGGTCGGCGTCGGCGGTGCGTTCGGCGGCTTGCATCTGTGCGCGGCGGGCTTGGGATTCGCGGATCTGCATCCCGGATCCCATAGCTACGCGCAGCATGGCGCCGAACTGGGCGGCCATCTCGGATTCTTCCTCGTTCTCAGCCATGACGTTCTCTCCTATCGGTCGATGCCGGTGTCGGGTCCGGGGCGGGTGTACCTGCTCGTCAGGGTCCCGGACCGGGGTGTCGGGGGAGTGGTCGGTCGGGTTGGTTCGTGGGATCGGGTGATGGATGAGACGGTGTGCATCAGCGCCGCGGTCCGCTCGGCCAGCTGCGGGCGCTGGCTGGTCAGGGTGTGCACGGTCATGGCCCGCGAGAGCCGGTTGGCCTGCTTGAGCACGGCCAGCCAGCCCCGGGCGGAGTCCTTGGCCGCGAACCGTGCCCCCAGGCGGACCATGTGGCGGGCGTTACCGCCGCCCTGGGCGGCCCGGGCGTACTCCTCCGACAGCTTCGAGAACGCGCCGGGCCGGCCTTGCTCCAGTTGCATGGAGACCCGGGCGTAGATGCTGGCCAGATCGTCCGGTCCGGTGCCGGTCTTGCCACTGAGCAGCGTCTCGATCTTCGCGGCGTCGAAGCGGTGCACCTTGAGCGTGCCGGCCTCGGCCGCGGGGCTGTTGTGCCAGGACGCCAGCAGGGACTCGGCCTGCTCGCGGCCCTGCCCGTTAAACCGGGTCATCACATTGGGCCAGCCCAGGGTGGCGTCCAGCTTCGAGGGGGAGTACCAGATGGTGTCCGTCCCCCCGGCCAGGGCGACCTTGTACCCGCGCACCCGGGTGGTCGAACCTGAAGCGAAGGACGGGGCCACGCGCACGTCCAAGGCCTTCAAGTGCTCCAGGTACTGCGCCGGACTCGACGCGGTGGCCAGGGCGGTGCGCATCCGCCGGCGCAGCTCCGGACGGGGCGCCTGCGGGTAGCCCTCTGCCTGCGCGCGGGCCACTTCGGCGGGCTTGTCCCCGGACAGTCCGCGGGCCACCTGACGGGACTCCAGCACCGCCAGGCCGTGCTCCTTCTCCAGCTCCCCGCAGACCTTCTGGGCGCGGCGGTAGTCATGGTGGATGCTTGCCTTGGTGCCGTCCTCCCGGACCAGCTGCACGGCGATGTGAATGTGATCGTTCCCGGCCTTCGAAGTGCCGTGGTGGACAGCGACCCAGCGGGAGGACTTTGCCCCGTCCGGGTCGATGAAACCCATCCGCTCCACGAACTCGCCGGCAATGGCCCCCCACTCCTGTTTGGACACCTCCCGGTCGCCCTGGGCCAGGGACAGCGAGCAGTGCCAAACGTGCCCGTCCTTCTCGCCCGCCTTGACCTTGCGCTGGGACGTTTCATCCCACCCATACACAGGTGCCTTCACCTCGGTGCCGTGGGTCCGCCGGGGGGCGTCCAGAATCGCGCCGATGCGCTGCCCGTCCTCATGGGAAAGCTCTTGTCCGGGCTCGAACTCAATCAGCACCCGGTCATCACCGGAGACCACCATCGGGGCGGTGTGCTCGTTGGACCGGCCCGGGCCGACAAGGTAGCTCATCAGCCCGACCATCTGCCCGCCCCGGACCACGTTCGGCATCATGGCGTGCCCCGATCCAACGCCAACGACTCGACCGTGGAATCGACATCGCGCAGCACCCCGCGCAACTCCTCCAGGGACCCACGCACATCCCCGTGCAGTTCCCCGTCGGTGTTCAACCCGCGGGCGATCTGGTTCAGGTTGTTGCCGACCCGCGCCAGCTGCCCGGTCATCACATTCAACGCGGTCAACACCCGGCGACGATCCGTGACCGTCTCCCCGGCCGAGACCGCCAGCGCGGACTCCTTCAACAACCGCGGCACGGACACCCCCTGCTCCACCGCCGCCAGCGACAGGGCCGCGTCCTCGGAGGCAGAGAGCTTCACCACCCGGCGCGCCGGACGGCCACCGACCACGTTGGCCTGACGCCTGCGCTCCGCCACCGTGACCACCCCCGCGCTAACTGCCTACCGCTGTCTCTGACTGCTTCTGACGTCCGCCCAGTGCAACGCCGCTCACCCGTGAGTGTCCCACCGACCGGCGCGTCAGCGCAAGGGCACAAGCCGGTTAGGGCACCTAACCATATAGCTTGCTCCGGCTCCGCCGGTCCCGCTGGCGCGGGCGTCGATGCGGGCTGCCGCCCGCAGTTGATTGACGGGAACGGAGCGTTCCATTCGGCCTTGGAGGGTACTGGACCGCCAGAACCGGTCAAGCATCCGGACCGGCTTTCGCGGCATATCCTCACTCGCTCGTTCCTCGCTCCCTCCGGTATTCCACGTCCGGCCCTCCCGTGCTTGACCGAACCTAACGGCCCGAGTATTTCGGTCTTCGCCGAAAGGAACGGCAGCCAGAGCAAAGCGACAGGAGAGTTCTCCATGTACCTCACCACTCGCGGTTTCCAGACCGCCCTAGAAGACTTCCTCGGCGACGACACCGGCGACCAGGTCCTCACCTACGCCCGGACCCATCGAGCCGCCGAAAACCTCCAGGGCTACCCCGAGCTGCTCACCCTCGAGGAGGTCGCCCAGCTCCTCGACACCGACACCCACGAGGTTCTCCAGGTCACCGGTGACGACGCACTGCCGGCGATCGAGATCGGTGCCACCATCCGCCGCTACCGACGAGAAGATGTCCACAACTACCTGCACCACCTCAGCGAGAAACGCGCACCCGCTCTAGGGTGAAAACCATGACCGAGAACATCACTGAATCCTTCATCGACCAGGCCCGCAAACTCAACGACCAACGCCTCACCGCAGTCCAGGACATCGCCGCCGCCGTCCAAGCTCGCGTTGACGCTGAGCAGGCCCTCAAAGACGCGCAAGCAGCCGAGCGCAAAGCGTTCAAGGACGCCGAACGCAAGGGCTGGACCAAGACCGAACTCGACAAGCTCCGCCCCAGCAAACGCCGCCGCACCACCCTCAAGGACACAGCCGGCACCAACGCCAACACCGCGGCCGTACACCATTCAACCGGCCAACAGCAGCCCACCGATTGACACCATCACCCACAGGGGGAACACCATGGAATCCGCCATCACCGAGAAACTCTCCGAACTGCTCACCAGCGCACCCGCATCACCTTTCGTCGTGGACATACACCTGCACCGGGAACCGGTCACCGTCGTCTTCGAGCCGCAGGACTGAACCATGGCCGACGACAAGCCCACCATGCGCATCACCACCCCCACCGACCTCGCCGGCGCCGTCCCCCACCTGGTCGGCTACCAACCAGACAACAACCAGATCGCCATCCTCGGCTTCCACGGACCCAACTACATCGGCGCCGCCGTCCACACCTGGGCCGCCACCCTCGGCGAAGGACCCGCCCACACCGCCGAAGTCACCGACCACATCACCCGCGCCTTCGGAGACCGCGCCAACTCCTACCTGGCCATCGGTTACGGGCCAGAGGGCCCCGAACGCGCCCTGCTCTTCCATGACGCCTTCACCCAGCAGACCGAGACACAGGCCCAGGCCTGGGCCTGGGCCGTGGACAACGACCTCCTCCAAGTCTTCTCCCCTGGTCGCGGCTGGAGTCCCGAAGCCAACCTGGAGGACACGGCCGGCACCGAATACTCCATGGTCACCGGCGCCCAACCGGCCGCCACCCGCGAAGACCTCGCCCAGCAGTACCAACCGGTCCCCGAAGACCAACAAGCGCACCTGAATCCGGACACCGCCCAACGGTTCGCCACCATGGCCCCCACCGCCCAATACGAATGGGCCTCCCGCGCCCTCACCGAAGGAGCCGAATCCAAGACCGGCCTGACCGACGAACAAATCGCCATCATCGCCCACGCCACCGCCACCAGTGTGCACATCCGCGACAACCTCCTGGCCGACGTCGTCGGCGACAACATCAAAGCCGATCGCCTCGTCGACACGTTCCGGCGCTGCGACGACGCACGTCGTCCCGACATGGCCGACCTCGCCGGCGCCGGCCAATACATCACCCGCGGCAGCACCGTCGCCATCGAGGCCATCACCCGCCACACCACCGGCTCCCTCGGCCGAAGGGCCAACCAAGCAGCATCCCTCGGCCTCGACCCGCAACCACTGATCGACTCCATCAACCGCGACGAACTTCGCCAACGCCTCACCATGGACGACCGCCATCACTACCGCAGCCACGTCACCAGCCACTCACCCCTGCTGCCCAACCCCGACCCCCGAACATCCACCCGACCAGCACCTGGGGCCGGCCACCAGCCCAAGCAAAACCCTGGTGCATGGAGGGACATGGACCTTTAGCCAGGGCGATCCTTTCCGCAGTGCATCGATCGGGGAGGCCCCGCTCTTGTCCACGGCGATGCGTTCCGTGATGAACTCAACGGCCTCGTCCTTAGCAGCAATCTCGTCTACAAGGTTGAACAGGTCTCGGAGCTCCGACCCTGGTCATCACATCAACTCAGGCCGATTCCGCCATTCCGCTCTGCGCTACGGACGGGTGCGATGGGGCGGCCCACAGGAGGCATCTGGCTTGGGGTCCTGGACAGGTTGGGTGAAGCAGGGAACGAGGCCCTGGTTCGCTGCCGAACGGCCTCGAGTTCGGGGTCCAATGCAGGCCGCGGCTGGTCCTGTCCGGCCAGGTGCTGGTTGATCCGCTCGACATTGCGGCGGGCTTCGGTCAAAGCCGTTTCGTGTTTGAAAGGCTGACGCAGGGCGGCCACGGCGTCCCGATATTCCTGGCGGGCTTCGTCGATGTTCTGCTCCTGCCTGGACACGGCCTCGGGCAGGCGGCGGACCTGGTTCTCCAGCCGTTGAATCAGCCCGACGCTGGGATTCCGGGCGGCCTCCCGGGTGACGTCAATGTGGATGCCGGGAGCGCCGTCAAGGCAGAGCCGCACAGGCGAGGACAGTAGGTCCGAGGGGTGCGCTTGTCCCTCCACCACTCGAACATCGTGGCCTGCGATGGACCCGGCTATGCCGGCGTCGCGGTCTCCGACGAACGGCGGGCGGGGCGGCGTGTTCTTCTGCACCCACGCGCCCAGTGCCGCAGCGGCCTCTGCGCGTTTGTCGTGGCGTCGACCGGCAACGGTCATCGAGAACGATTCGCCGCCGAGGTCACCGGTGGTGCGCGCGGCCGCGGCCTCCAGCCGCGGCAAGTCCTCCGCCAGGGCTCGTCCTTTCTTCTCGGCCCGGTCTTTGCGGTGCACGAGCGAGGTCTGGTTGCGATGCCAGGCACGGCTGAGCCGTTCGAGCCGGGAGAGTTCCTGATTGGCCTTGGACTTCTCCAGGATCAACGGGTTACCGCTGGAGATCGCCTTGACCTCCGCGAAGGACAATGTGTTCTCCCCGACGTCCTCGATTTCCCTGACGTCGAGTCGACCACGCATGACCTGGTCGATGAACTTCGACTTGCGTTCCAGGGTTTGCCACATGAAGGTGTCGAACGATCCCTTCGTGACGACCTGGGAGATGGCGACTTCGGGGTTCTGGTTGCCCTGGCGGACGATGCGTCCGTGCCGCTGAGAGACGTCGGCGGGGCGCCAGGGGGCGTCCATGTCGACCAGGTGCACAGCACGGTCTTGAATGTTCGTGCCGACGCCCATCTTCTGCGTCGATCCGATGAGGACGGCGACGTCGCCGCTGCGGCAGGAGGCGAACAGCCGGCCCTTCTCGGCGTCGTTCTTGGCCTCGTGCATGAACCGGACCTTCTCGCCCGGCACTCCGCGGGCAGTTAGATCCTCGCGGAGCTGGTCGTAGACGTTCCAGTTCTCGGAGGGGGTCCCCAGGTCGCAGAAGACGATCTGGAGCGCTCCGGGGGTGGCGTGGGGTTCGCCGGTGGCCGGGTCCGTGTAGATGTGGTCCTTGTGCTCCTGGTACACGCCGGTGATGAGGTCGGCGGCCGCGGCGACTTTCGTCTCCACGTCGAGGATGCCGAGGTCGGGGTCGACGAGGCGCATGTCCAGGGCGGCTTTGCGGCCGTCGCTGGAGATTTTGAGCATGTTGTCCTCGGTCGGGTCCACCAGTCGTTGCTGGATCTTCTCGGCCCGGTCGCCGATGTCGCGGATGTACTCCTGCAGCTCCGGTCCGGGTTCGACGGTGACCATCCGCGGCGTGCGTTTGCCGTCCTCGCGTTCTGCCAATGCGGGCACCGGTAGTTGCAGGTCCTCGGCCGTCTTGACGTCGGCGAAGGTGTGGAACATCTTCAGCAGCTCGGGAACATTCTGGAACTTGGCGAAGCGCTCCTTCATCTTGAACCGGTCCCCGCCGGCCACGGACATCTCCATCTCGGAAACCACTTCCCCAAAGGTCGCCGCCCAGGTGTCGAAGTCGTTGATCCCGGCGGCCTCCAGCAGGTCCGGGCGCAGATAGCGCTGCATCACGTACATCTCGGTGACGGAGTTGGCGATCGGTGTGGCCGTGGCCCCGGTGATCACCCGGTCCCCGTGCTGGTGGCGCAGGTACTCGACCTTGGCGTGCAGATCCCCTGCGCGTTTGGAGCCGTCGATGGCGGCGTCGGCGATGTTCGAGGGGGTGTCGAGGTTCTTGAAGTCGTGCAACTCGTCCACGATCAGATAGTCGATGCCGGTTTGTTCGAAGCTGATGCCGGGGTCCACGGGACGGTCGCGAAGCTCCTTCATCTTCTCCTCGCGCACCTGCAGGCGGGCTTCCATCTTCTTCACGGTCAGCGAGGCTTGTCCCTGCTCGGCGGCCCGGGCAGAGGCCGCGGCCAGCTCTTGACGCATCCGGTCGTGCTCGCGGTCCAGGTAGGCCTGTTCAGAGGCGGGCGTGAGCTTGATTCGTTCGAACGCGGTCCGGGTCATGATCACCGCGTCCCAGTCGTTCGCAGCGGCCCTCGCGACGAACTCGCGGCGCTTGTCCCCGGCCAGGTCGGCCGACGACGCCGCCAGCAGGCTCGCCTGGGGGTAGAGCTGGAGCCACTCACGGGAGAACTGGTCCAGCATGTGGTTCGGGACGACGACGGCGGGCTTGTTCGTCATGCCCAGCCGCCGCAGCTCCATGGCTCCCATGACCATCTCGGCGGTCTTTCCCGCCCCCACCTCGTGAAACAGGCCGACCGACGGCTCGGAGACCATGCGGGCCACCGCGGCGCGCTGGTGCGGGCGCGGCTTGAAGGTCTGCACCAGTCCGGGCAGGGTCAGCCGGTCCCCCTCGACGGAGTAGTCGCGCAGCACCAGGGAGTTGAAGCGGCGGTTGTACTCGTCGGTCAACGCCACGGTGCGTTCCGGGTCCTCCCACACCCACTCACGGAACCGGTCCTTGATCAGCTGGGCCTTCTCCTGGGCCGCGGTCGTCTCCGTCGGGTTCAGGATGCGCCGGTTCCCCTCGGGGTTGTCCGGGTCGGGGTCGGTGACCTGAACGCGGCGCTGCTCGAGCAGCGCCTTGAAGATGTCCCCGGCCGGCATCCGCTCGGTGCCCCAGTCGTTGCGGGCCTGGAACGTGTGCCGGCTGGCCCGGACATCCCAGTTCGCCCCTGCCGCACGGTCCACGTACGCCCGGGAGTCATGGATCAGCTCTTGCAGGAACTCGGCGTGGATCTCCGGCGAGATCCACACTGATCCGACCTTCGCCTCGATCTCGTCCGCGCCCAGCGGACGGGGCAGCACCTCCCGCAGGGCGGCCACGTTCGGCCGGTAGGCGAGGTCTCCCTCCGCGGCCGCGGTGGCAACTTCCAGCTTCTCGCGGACGTTGCCGCTGAGGTACTCGGCGCGGCTCTCCAGCACGCCGGGCGCGCCGGGGACGTCGTAGACCAGCTCACCCAGCGCGGTGCGGGCCTCGGCCAGGTCGGTGCCGAGCAGCCGGGCGATGTCGGCCAGGTCAACCTCTCCGGTGGTGTCGAGGGTGACGGCCAGCGCCTCGGCCGGGGTGTCCGCCCCGCGCACGGGCTGGCGGGGCTGGACCTGCCGTTCGGTGAGCAGGGCCGCCGGGGCGGCGGTCTGGGTTCCCTCGTCGAAGTGCTCCAGGGCCGGGACCAGCGGCCCGTAGGGGTCCTTGCGCAGCAGGGCCATCACCCGCGGCTGGGTGCGGCCCATGATGTCCTGGCCGGCGTCGTCGGTGCGTCCCGTGCGGCGTTCGGTGAAGCGGTTGATCGGCCCGTACCGGTCCACATAGGCGGCGTAGTCGGTCGCCAGTTGCGACCGGGCCTCGGCCAGCTCGTCGGTGTCCTCGACGTTGACCGCCTCCATGGTCAGCACCGTGCGCGCCCCGTCGCGCAAACCCAGCAGGGAGCGCAACTCCGCCTGCTGGGTGCGCGGAACCTCGAGCTCCTCCACCAGGCCCTCGAGGCTGACCCTGGTGAAGGTGCCCTCCGGCGCCGCCTCGATGTGTCCGACCTGTTCGGCGGCGGGGTGCTGGGGGACGCGGGCCGCGGCTTGGACCTCCGCGGGGCGAGAGTCTGCGGCGATACCCCGCCCGGCGGCCACCGCCTCGGTAGCGAGCTCGTGCAGCTGGGCACGCAGCTGGGAGGGCACGGCCTGCAGGTCCTCGGCGCGCACGGTGATGGTCGCGTCTCCGTACATGCCGCTGCCAACTTCGACGGCTCCCAGCACGCGCCCGGGGTTGGCGGTGAAGTAGACGTTGAGGCGCGCCCCGCCTGCTTCAGCATCCAGCGGGCGGGATTCCAGCCACATCCGGTCCCCGGGTTCTTCTTCGGGCAGGCGACGACGGAAGACCAGCACGTCGGTGAGCGCTTCGGTGCCGGCCGTGCGTCGGTGCGCGCCGTTGGGTAGGCGCACCGCGCCGAGCAGGTCCGCCGTGTCGTAGATTTCGCGCCGGGCCGCCGGGTTCTGGGCGTCCAGGGTGAAGGACGAGGAGATGACCGCCACCACTCCCCCGGGGCGGGTCAGCGCCAAGGACTTGATGATGAAGTGGTTGTGCATCGAGTGCCGGCCCCGGTTGTGGGTCGGATCGTGCAGGACCGTGCGGGCGAAGGGCACGTTGCCCACGGTGGCGTCGAACTGCCCGCCCCCGAACCGGGAGTCAGCGAAGGACTCGGCCCGGATCGTGGCCTGAGGGTGCAGGGCCTGGGAGATACCTGCGGTGACCGGGTCCAGCTCGACCCCGGTCATGTCGGCACCCTGCGGGGCCAGTCCGATGAAGGTCCCGGCCCCGGACCCGGGCTCCAAGACGTGGCCACCCTCGAAGCCGAGTTCTTCGAGGGTTTCCCAGATTTCTGTGGCGATTGCCGGGTCGGTGTAGTGGGCGTTGATGGCCGTCCGGTTGGCCGCCCGGTACTCGTCCTCGCTCAACAGCTCGCGCAGCTCGGCGCGGTCCTCCGCGTACTCGGCGCGGTTCTCGTCGAAGACCTCCGCCAGCCCGGCCGCACCCCAGCCGCCCCACCGCGCCAGAGCCTCACGCTCCTGAACGGCGGCTTCCCGGCCTGCCTGCTGCACCTCGCGCAGGACGCGCAGCGCTTCGAGGTTGGCACGGAACCGCGCGCGGGCACCCGAGGGGGCCCCGGCACTAAGGTCACGGCCGGCGGATGGTGCCGGCGTTCCGGCGTCGACTACCGGTGCAGGTCCGGCTGGTCGCGTTCCATCTCGACCCGGTTCAGCTCCTCCACCGACTCCCGGTGCAGCGCCCGAGCCTCCCGCATGAACTCCAGATGGATGCCGATCAGGCTGGGCTCGTCCACCTTGTCCTCGTCCATCGAGTCCTGATCCTGAGGTGTCAGCATCTCGGCCCGCACGATCTCCTCTGCCTGGCTCGTCGCCGCGTTCAGCCGGCCCACCTTCTCCAGGTAGGTCTCGCCCTCCGGGTCCGGGCCTGCGAGCTGGACCGACAGCTCCCCCACGCTGGTCTCCGCCTCCTGCCCCAACGTCGTGAACCAGGCCTCCGGGTCCGGGATCTGGGCGTACTGGGTCGGGGCGAGCATCTTCCAGGTCTCCTGTGCGTGCTTGCCGTACCTGTTCATGGCGAACCTCCTCGGGCTCTGGAAAGAGGAAATCATCGAGGGACACCTGGCCTTCGACCTGGCGGACTTTGCGAGCTCGGACCATCAAGGGGCTCCCGGGGTGAGGAATCAGGGTTTTCCTCAGCGTATCCATCCCCGACCAGGCCATCCTGGCGCAGCGCGCGAATCACGGTGGACCGACTGACCTTGAACTTGCTCGCGATCCGGTCCAGGGACCACTTGTCTTCGCGGAGTCGGCGCGCCTCTCGCACATCATGAGGTTGCAGACGCGGTGGCCGGCCACCCTTGCCCGCCGCCGCGGCCAGTCCGGCCATGGTGCGTTCGCGGATGAGCTCGCGCTCCATCTCCGCCACCGAGGCGATGATGTTGAACATCAGCCGGCCCTGCGGGGTCGTGGTGTCGACGCCCTCGGACAGGGAGCGGAACGCGACGCCGCGCTCCTTGAGCGAGTCCAGCAGTTCCACCAACCCGCGCACGGTCCTGCCCAGCCGGTCGAGCTTGGTCACCACCAGAGTGTTCCCCGGCTGCAGCGCCCGCAGACATTGTTCCAACTGCGGGCGGACCATCGTCGCCCCAGACTTGCCCTGATCCGCGTACACCGCGTAGCAGCCAGCCGCCACCAACTGTTTCCGCTGGGACGCCAGGCTCTGCTCCGCGGTCGACACCCTGGCGTACCCCAGAGACACACCCTCAGGAACCAAGATCGGCTCCTCCGCGTCCGCCAGTCGTTCCGGCCGGTCCATGCACCCTCCCTACCGGGTCAGAATCCGTCTCAGACCTTCGCAGCGAGCATACAGGTTTCGTACTTGGCTTGTGACCATCCCAGGGGTTCCCGGCCGCGTGTCAAAATGCCGCTTTCAGAAGTCGACGGCATGGATGTCAAAAGTCACCTGAACGGATCGCCCAGGTGGCATAAGCACTGTCCACGTGGGGATTCCTTGGCGGGACTTGCCGCGGGAGCAGGTCGGCCCGGACAGACGCTGTGAAAACGCCGCCGCCGCTACGCCGCGGACGGCACCTGGACCGGGTCCTGGCCAAGGTACTGGCAGAGACCCACGTTCCCCGGCGCGGCCCCGGGGCAGCGCGGACCAGACCGAAGGCGGTGATCGCGGCCGGGCCTACGACACCGGGGTGATCCGCACCGAACTGCACCGGCTCCGGATCCGGGCTGTCACACCGGACAGGCCACACCAGATCACCGCCGGCCAACGGCGGGGCAACCGCGGCGGGCCCCCACCAGACTTCGACGAGCAGGCTACCGCGGGCGCAACGTCGCGGAACGGTACTTCGCCCTGGCCCAGCAATGGCGTGGACTGGCCATTCGCTACAACAAGTTCGCCATCATCAACTGGCCAGACGCATAAGGGAGACGGTCAAGTCCCGGGCAGTGGTGTAACGGTCTGATCCTTCGTTGGGGTTGTCAGGCGCTGAGTTCGAGGGTGGTTTCCGGTTCGGTGGTCACCTCG
>NZ_JBFBLI010000019.1:0-37368 GCF_040702545.1 Citricoccus sp. NPDC079358 | reverse complement strand
CGAAGGGCGGCAGCGAACCGACCGAGTATAAGTTCGCGGACCATAGCTACCGGGTAAAGCACCCGGACGGCGCCATGGAGTATCTCAGTGAGCCGTACCAGCTAACCGGGCAAGACTGCTCCGATCTCGCCTGGCTGAGCGAGAATGGTTGGAACGTGCTCGTTTCCCCCGGTCCCAATCGCCATTCCGACACATGCCTTTTGGTACGCATCTGGTCTGCATGATGTGCCTTAGCCGGGAGGCTCGTCTCACAAAATGCGGGGGTGGGATATAGGAGAGCGGGCCGCCCGTCGGTGGCCCGCTCAACAGCTTCCAAGGATCGTCAGCTCGCTAGCAACATTTAGATCCCTTGACCGCCGTACATTGCCGTAGATGCGTCTCGGACGGTATCGCTGCGAAAGATCATACTCCAAGTCAAGCCTGCGTAGCAGCCCGTGGACTGCAGGACGAAGGCCGCCAGGTTGCCTCCAGGGAAGCGACCTCCGCGAACCCCACGCCGGCACGACCCTGGGAAAGGTTCCAGTCCTCGTCCTCACCGCCACGTCCTGCGCGTACAACCCAAACAGCCATTAATTCCACTGCCTCCCAGTTCATTGCCCTTTTGTGCATCCTATGCGGGCGAAGCCAACGGTCTCCGCGTCACGGCCAGCCGATGTGCGCGGGCATAACGTCTTTCTGGGCTATCTCCTGGCTCCGCGGCTCGGTGCACCAGTGGAGATTGGCCTATGTGCTGGCGTCCTGGTCGCGGCGGTCCTGCTGGTCATCGTCCTGCGCTGGCTGGTCCATTTGCGCGAATACGACGCCGACCTCTGGGCTGGGCGCCGTGGCGTGCGACTACCTGGATTCAGCGCGGGCTGAGGGATACTGCTCGGCAATGCCCCGAGGGCTTCCGAAGACGCCGCCTGCTGTGGCTAAGCAGTTTGGATAACGTCTGCAATCTGATCGGCCATCTCATCGACGGTGTGGAGCGACGAGTTCAGGGCGAGGATGCCCGCGAGAAGGGGAGAGTGTTTGAGCACCTCGTCCTTTGATACTCGATGCCAAACAGGGAGGATTAGGTTCTCTCCGGAGTTCATTTTCCGGCCGAAGAGCGCATCCAGCTCTGCTTGGGTCCACTGTTTCTTGAAGAAGTCGGGAGACACGATGACGACTCCGAAACGGCAAGAGGCGATCCCCAACTCGATCTCCTGCCGGATGCTTTGACCGAGTTTGATGTTGATTTCGTCGAACCAAACTGAGATTCCCTTGGCTTCCAGTGAGTCTTTCAGCGGGCGGGCGATCTCGTCCTTGTCCTCGCTCGCGTGGGACAGAAAGACGTCAGATGTCGGCGTGGACGTCCCGGTCGGGCTGATCGGCGAGCCAAGTCGGGCAGGTGGGTGGAACTGGGACGTGGCACGTTCGTTATCTCGGCGCAACTGTGCCAAAGCTTTAACCTGGGTGTCCCGCTGTTCCTTCTCGTACTTCTGCTGAGTCGCATTGATCTTGCGCTCGACGTCCGCCAATTTCTTCTCGGAGTCTGCGCGTTTCTTCTCAGCGTCGTTGGCCGCCTTAGTGGCACGCTGCGCTTCAGCCAACTTGTTTTTGACAGTCGAAGCATTCTTGGACTTGCCTGCGGCGATGGTGGCCTCGGCGGCCTTTTTCCGTTGGGTTGCCATAATCCCGGAGGCCTTGGCCGTATTGACGCGGTGGCGCTCGGATTCGGAGCGAAGGCGCCGGAGCTCGCTTTCATTGCTCATAGCTTCCAGCTCCCGGGCGCGGACCTCGCGTAGTTGTCGATGCCGATCGCTGCGAAATGCTGCTTTGCGGACTTGATCTTGGCAAGCTCAGCGGGGCGGAGCTTCGAGTCATCTAAGGTGCTCTTGGTCTCGCGGATCATGTAGATCCGATCTTCGCCATCTTCCTGCTTGATAATCGCCCAGTCGGGGTTGTAGGGCCCGACTGGGGTGTCGATTTTGAACTTGGCCGGAAGCTTCATGAACAGCTTGACGTCCTCGCGTGAGTCGAGCAGTTCGGCAAACTGACGTTCCACATCGGAGTCGAAGACGACGTAGTCGAAGTCGGTCTTCTGCGTGTGCTGCACCCGGTACATCTGGTCGAGGAAGCGCTCCTTCTCCTCGGAGCCGTCCTTCTGTAGCTCGCGCAGCTCATAGACGGAGCCGGCGATCTTCTCGTACTGAATGCCCTCGACAACGATCTTGGCCAGCTCACCCTGGAGCGCCCGCTTGGCCATCGCAATGAAGTCGTTTGGGTTGCCGATGAACTCGCTCAACCGCCCACTGCCGAGCAAGATGTCGACGATGGTCTTGCGGGTCAGAGAGGTCGCTTCCTGGAGTTCCGTGATGATGTCGGGCAGGTCGTAGCTGCCCTTGAGATCCGCCGACCGGGTGCCGAGCTCTTCACCCTTCGCCCCGCCGCGGAGCACCCTCACGCCAGCGCGGGTGACCTGGATGCGCAGGGGGTCGATATCGGGAGCACCCTTGACCGCCTGAACCGCGTTCTTAATGATTTCGTCTCGGCTGACGCGCACGTGGTAGGTCGTCTTGCGGCTGATCGTCTCCCAGAATTCCTCGAACTGGGGCGTCGAGTATAGCTGCTTGTTGAGTACGCGAGGCTGACGCTTGCTGACCGGGTTGACGTACGTGCCGATGTTCGCGCGGGCGATCAGGGCGCTGATCTCGGTCTCGTATGCCTCGTACTGTGCGGGGAGCTCGAGACTGAACCCGACCGTGTTCGGCTGGAACTTCGGCGTGACAACACCGTCCGCGATGAATCCGTGGGACTGGAGGTGATTCCACACGTCAATCGAGCGCTGGTAGCCGAACAGGTCATCGGTGAGAACGCCCTCGGCATCCTGGAGGGCAATCTTGGAGAACTCGCTCAGGCGCACCCGCCCGATCTCGACTCCAGCGTCCCTGTACTCCCTCTGCAGGCTCTTCGCGAACGCCTGATACGACTCGTTCGCGATGACGGTGAGGGTGGCGATACCGCTTTCGGCGACGCGGGCATAGCCTTCGTCGGTCTTCGCGACCGGAAGTCGAAGGCCGCGTCCCAGCGTCTGGCGGCGCTCAACTTCCCGGCCCATCTCGCGCAGGGTGCAGATTTGGAACACGTTCGGGTTGTCCCAGCCCTCCCTTAGCGCAGAGTGGCTGAAGATGAACCGCACCGGCTCATTCTCATCGAGCAGTCGTTCCTTGGCCTGCATGATCAGTTCGTAGGCGTCGTCGTCGGCTTTCGTGGCACCTGATGAGTCCTGGTAGGTCGTGGTTTTGCCGCGCTTGATCTGCGAGAAGTACGCGCGGCGAAGTTCGCTCGGAGCCTGTGGGAGCAGTTCCTGGTACCGCGTGGACTTGGCGCGCTCTTCGACGAAGACCTCGTCGAACCAGGTGACGAAGTCGCCACTCGCGTCTTCATTGTTCGTGCCATCGCCCAGGTAGCTGGCGACCTTATCAACGAAGAAGAGACTGAGCACCTTGACGCCCTTGGCACGCAACATCGATTCCTTACGCAGGTGCTCGCGGATGGTTTCGCGGATCATCTCCTTGTAGATCGCACCGGCCGACGCGCCGATGCTTTCGCCTTCGTACAGGAATCCGTGCGTGGTGAGGTCGACGTAGGCGGGCTCGATACTCATCTCGTTGACGCGCCAGCCCTCATAGATCGGGTTGTTGGTGATGCGCGCGTCGGAGAGTTCCTGGTGTTGCTTCACGCTGACGATACGGCGCTCCAGCGACCCGTCGGCCTTGCGGCAGGACAACTCCAGCCGAGTCGACCACGACGGCTCCCGCCGAACCTCGACCAGCTTGATGTAGGGCGCCGCGTCGGCGCCCTGCTGTTGCACCTCGGCGACCACGATCTGCTTCACCAACCCAAGATCGTGAGCGTCAACCGGGTCGAGCCGGTAGACAACGTTGCGCTGCTTCTTGTGGGTGGCGCTGTAGCGGAGCGTAAAGACCGGGTCGAGTTCACCAATCGCCGACTGGGACAGCTGCGACTCCATGTTCTGCGGCTCGTCCATGATGACGACCGGATGCGTAGCCTTCAGATAATCGATCGGGCGCAGACCGCTCAGCTTGTCGCGAGTCTGATGGATGATGCGGGTGTTGGCATTGCCGCGGATCGAGTCGATCGTCATGATCAGGATCTGCACGTTCGTAGACGTCGCGAACGATTGCACCTCTTCGGCACTCCTGCCGCTATAGATCGATGCGTCGAAAGTGATGCCGTGCTGTTTGTAGAGGTTCTCGAAGTGCTCCCGCATGAGCCGGATGCTCGTACTGACGCCCTCGCGGATCGCGACGCTCGGCACAAGGATCACGAACTTGGTGAAGTTGTACTTCTGCGCCAGCTCGAAGATCGTGCGTAGGTACACATAGGTCTTCCCGGTACCCGTCTCCATCTCGACGTCGAAATCGAGCGCATCGGCGTATAGCTTCGGTGTGACCTCGAGCCCATTGCGGTCCTGCACCCGCTGAAGGTTCGCCAGGATCAAATCGCCATCAAGCAGCAGGCTGTTACCGACGGCGCCGACCTCCTGAGTCAAGTCAAGGTCGAGCGCGGATTGATTGGTCTGGGCGATGACGGCCGCGCCCCGTAGCTTCGTGACGAGCTTCTCCGCGTCCTTCGGCTGCCCGTCGAAGAGGTCGACCACCGACGCGATCGCATCGAGCTGATATTGCTGGCTGGCGTCGAACTGAAAGCCTGAACTCCTCATCATGCTGTCCAGAGCTCGATGCCCTTGCTCTTTGTGAGCTGGGCGAGGTTGGTTTTGAGTTCATCGTCTCCCTGAAAGGCGTCTTCTAGGGCGATGATGCGCTGCGGGTCAGCATCCACGATCGCGCGGAGCTGCTCCAGTGTCGGCTTAACATGCTCATCGAGGTAGGCGATCACGAGGTTGTCACCAATCACGCGGACGTCGAGTCCTTCGATCTTGGTCGAGGAGATCTTCTCGGTCAGAGAATAGCCTTGCTTCAGGAGAACTTCAGTGAGCAAGCTGTCTGGCGTCGCGTCGTCAGCACTGCTGCTGTCGCGAAGCTCGAGCAAATGCTGTTCGAGGGTGTTGTACTCGACATCGCTGGAGACATGCCATTTAGAAAAGTTCGTATCAACGAGCTTGTAGGACCGATATCCGGTATCAACAGCGCGCTCAAGAGTCGGAGCGAGGCGGATGCCGCCTATGCGCTTGCGAGTGAGGTCCGCAACGGTCGAGCCGTTGGAAATTGGCTCAGGCAGCTGGACCAAAATGTATGAGCGGCTGCCGCCGTCTTCTGCATTCATTGCAAGAGTTGCTTCGGCACTCGTTCCCGAACCGGCGAAGAAGTCGAGAACGATACCGTCGCGGCGATTAACCCACTTGATGATTTGTTTCACCAATCGAGTCGGCTTCTTTCCGTTCTTGAATTCGACGCCACCCTCTTTGCCGACGTTCATCATGTCCGAGTGGAATCCCTTCCAGAGCGCCCCTCGTATAGTCGCTCTTGCTCGAACTGGGGAGTAGTCATCGGTCTGCTTGACGCCGTCCAGAAATGGTTGGAGCTGAATAACTGTGCCCTTCGAGTTCTTCCGAAGGAGGTACTTCTGGTACTGGAATATTACTCCGGTCTCCAGTTCCATATTTTGAATGCTGTCAAGAGAAATTGGGCTTTCTCGATATAGTTTCGGTGCAATCTCCGCCATGAAATAGGAGAGGTAGTCAGCGTCCAGGGACAGGAGCGTCTTGAGGTCTGGCTTGCCAACTCGGAGGCCGAAGCGGTTGAAAGCCTGGACGGACCGGGGATCCCCTTCAAGCAGGCGCGAAAGTGCCGTTACTGATGCGCCGCTCTCCCAGACCACGTCATAGTGGGAGTCATAGAGTTCGCTCGCGTCGTAGAGCGGGCGTCGATCGCTGAGAGCGCGCGCGGCACTGCGCGCGTATACGAGCACGTACTCGTGATTTTTAACGATCTGACCGTTCTGTGCTGCCGCCACCTTCATCCCTTGAGTCTTGGACATCTCAATCGCCAAAGTGGCAATGAAATTTGCTTCGCCGAAGATCTCATCAGTGAGTTTCTTGAGGTTGGCAAACTCACTGTCATCGATGGAGATGAAGATGGCACCGTCATCGGCAAGCAGGTTCCGCGCGAGCTTAAGGCGTGGGTACATCATGTTCAGCCAGTTGGAGTGATAGCGTCCCTCGGTCTCTGCGTTCGTGGAGAGTTTCTTGCCCTCATCATTGACCTGCCGACTCCACGCAAGGTAGGTGCTGAGCCCTTCCTTGTAATTATCCGGATAGATGAAGTCTTTGCCGGTGTTGTACGGAGGATCGATGTAGATCAGGTTGATCTTCGCGTGGTAATGCTTCTGCAGGATCTTGAGCACTTCCAGGTTGTCGCCTTCGATGAAGACGTTCTGGGTGGTGTCCCAGTCCTTCGAGTTCTCGAAGTCGGGCTTCAGGGTCGCGGTCGTCGGCTCCTGCGCTGCCCGGAGTGCCCGCTTCTTGCCGGGCCAAAATAGGCCAAACCGCTCGCTGTTGTCTGCTGCATCCGAACTGAGCAACTCCTTGAGCTTTTCCACATCCACCTTGCCGTCGGCGATGGCCTCGGGCATTAGATCGGCAAGCTGTGCTGCCAGCTCGGTCTGGAAATTGGGAGTAGTGGATGGTGTTTCGTAGATGTCGTCAGTCATTCAGTGAGTCGCTTTCCAGATCGAAACAAGTTGAGTCAGGTTTGTGAGTGGCCCGTGGTCTACGTGACTATCCGCCAGCGGATCGTGAACAGGTGCTCTGTGTCTTGGGTTCCCTTGAGGGATTGCTCGATGAGATCAAGGAACTTGTCCGCTTCTGCCCGGAGTTTCTTGCGGGTCTCGCGGAAGTCCTCGTCGGTTTCCTCGGCCCGCTGCTCCCATTTTCGAGCTTCCTTCTTAAGCCGTAGCTGCTCCATTGGGTCGTCGGCTTGCCGAGCGAGCTTACGAGCGTTTTTCTCTTTGGTCCGGTAGTCACGGATCATGCCCTCGTGTTCGGCTTTCCGGTCCTGCTGGTTGCGGTAGAGCAGCTCCTCTTGCTGGTCGTAGTAGCGAGAGTTGCGACCCTGCACCTCTTTCTCCAGTTCAGACCGACGGGCGTCCAGGCGCGTGGTGAAGCGGCTCTCATCAATGGTTACAGACTGCTCGCTGATGGACGTGCATGCCAGATCGAGAATGTCGGCGACGTACTCGTCGTCGAGCCAGCACCCGTCGTCGGTCAGGCCGCCAGCGAGCAGGTAGGACTCGGAGACATCTTCGTCTCGGGCCTTCATGCGGAAGGTGACCAAGCTGACGGTTAGCTCGCCGCTGCTACCCTCGAGCGCTTTCGTTGCGCTGCTCACGCGCTCTGACTGACCAAGTGAGAACGTCAACTCATGCGAGGGTGTGTCGTGCGTTTTCGAGGCGTCAACGACGTGCTGGGCTAGCGGGCTCGCGTAGCGGTACTGGTGGGCGTTGTCGAGGGGCTGAGACTTGAAGAAGTAGCGCCCGGTGGGTGCGTCCGTCACCGGCGATTCTTTCAGCACGAATGTGCGACCGTCGCCCTCGAAGGTGGCGAATTGATCCAGCTCGTACCGTGTCACGGCGAGCAGTAGGCGCTCGAACTTGTTGAGCATCTCGCCGGACTGCGTGTCGTACGCCTTTAGGCGATCCTGAACATGCGGGTCGAGGTTGTCGAACACTTTGGCCTTGGCGCTGGCCATCTCGCGGGAGATCTCGGTTGCATACTGGCCCTCAAGCTCCCTGAAGGCCGCGTCCAACTCGTCGGCGGTCTTGCAGCGGGTCAGGATGTCGCTGATTGTTTTCTCGAAGTCGAGGCCATCTTCGATGGCACCGAGTACTTCATCGCTGGCCCCGAAGACGCTCTCGAAGAGATGGAACTTGTTCGACAGCAGTTCGAGAATGCGCTGCTCGGCGAGGTTGCCCTTGTTCGAAAAGTTCACGACCACGACGTTGTGCTTCTGGCCGAAGCGGTGCACCCGGCCGATGCGCTGTTCGACCCGCTGCGGATTCCAGGGCAGGTCGTAGTTGACGAGCATCGAGCAGAACTGCAGGTTGATGCCCTCGGCAGCCGCTTCGGTCGCGACCATGATCATGCCCTGGGTACGGAAGTAATCGACCAGTGCCTTACGCCGATCGACCGCAGCGATCCCGGTGATCAAGTCCCCGTTCTTGTTGGCCTTGAGCCAGTCTTGGTAGATCGCCGTCTGCTCTGGTGAGTTGTTCGATCCATTGAACAGTACGAGCCCCTCGCCGCGACCGGCATCGCGCAGCGAGTGCGCGATGTACTCCTGCGTCTTGGTTGAGTCGGTGAAGATGATGGCTTTCTCCGGAGCGCCGAGGTCACGGAGGCGCTCGAAGCCGAGGTCGAGTGCCTCGCCGAGCTTGACGGCTTTCTGGTTCTCCGTGATCGAGCGAGCCAACGACGCGTACTCCCGCAGCTCTGCGACCTCGGCTCTCATCGCCTGGAGGAGCGTCTCGGCAAGCGGTCTCGACGTCGACGACGAGGCAGAATCGGGCCTGGCCGCCCCGATCTCCTCGGCCTCCTCCAGCTCTTCGCTGGTGATCTCGTCATCGACCGCGAAGTCTGCTGCGACCAGGCCGCCACGTCCATCACGGCGCTGGCCGGCGGCGACCTCGTCGGCCAGACGATTGGCGATGTTCTCGAGGGTGCTCGCGACCGCGTACGTCGATGAGCCCAGTCGCTTGCGGATAATCAACGCGGAGAGGTGGCGTTGTGATCCGGCGAAGGCGAACAGATCGTCGCGCTGGAGGTAGTCGTTCACCAGGTCGTAGAGCTTCGCCTCGTCCGGCGACGGCGTGAACTCGACGGTCAGCGGCAGGCGTTTGGTGAAGTGGATGTACTTGTCCGCGTCCCGTCGGAGGGTGCGCTTCGAAATCGTTGCCACACGCTCGACAAGGTCATCGTCGCCCCCGTGATCGCGGTTCTTGACATACCGCTCGCGGAAGGCATCAAGCGAGTAGAAGTAACCGGGGTCGAAAATCGACACCAAGCCATAGAGCTCTTCGAGCTTATTCTGGAGGGGCGTCGCGGTGAGCAGTACCGTCTTGCGCGCCCCCCGGAGGATGTGCGCGACGGCTCCTGCCGCTTTCGTCTTACCTGTCCAGTAGTTGCGCAGTCGGTGTGCCTCATCGGCGACCACGAGATCCCATACCTTGAGGAGAGACAACTCGTGACGAAGTGCGAACTCATATGAGCAGATCAGGACCTGAGATGAGCGCGAGCCGGATCCTTCAAGCACTGCATCCTTCGACTTGGGATCCAGGATTACCGAGGTAATCAGGAACTTCTCGTACAGTTCCTGCTGCCACTGCTGACGCAGACTCGATGGTGTAATTATCAGGATGCTCCGCCGGCGCTCCGCCCAGTACTGAGAGATGACGATGCCTGCTTCGATCGTCTTACCCAGGCCGACCTCGTCAGCGAGGATAATGCCCGGCAGGAACGGCGTCTGCAGAGCGAAGAGGGCCGCGTCGATCTGGTGCGGCTTCGGCTCCACCTGCGCGTCGAAGAGTAGTCCCGCGAGCTTGCCAACGTGGTCGTTCGCATAGCTGCGCTGCAGCTCATGGGCATAGTACTTCGCCTGGTGCGGGGTTAGCAGCCTCATCCAAGAGTCTTCAGGGAAGAAGGAGCGAGACACAACGAAGTTGCATTGACCTGTCTGCCGTCGCTGCGAAATCGCCGTGCCGCTTTGCGCCTCATCGGGTGTTGCCGCTCCTCTGCGCCGAGGGCGCGATTTAGTTCTCGTTAAGTCCTAGTCACAAGGCTACCGGGAACATCTGACGCTGAATCGTGTCGCGCCGGGTGGTACAGCCCAGTAGCTTGGACTCGTAATTTGTGCGCTGTCCGAGTCGTACAACCACGGATTTCAACGGTGGGTTTGCCCGTGCCGGGAGAGCGACGCCGGGCCTCCATCCCAGTGTTCAAAAACGACCGATTGTGATCCGGCGGATTCTGACACCATGCTCTGTTCCGCAGGCGGTGCCACAAGCCGAGTACGAAAACCCCCAGCTTCCCCATGGAAGTTGCGACGGATTCTGACCCTCTAGATCGGCGTCTCCGGAGCTGGATCCTTCCCCCTTCTCCGTCCTGCGCCCAGTGTCTAAACGGGCAAACGGTCCGGGCCTCATCGCCTGCTGCGTTGGCCGTCAGGTCAATGGCTGGTGGTGTTCCTCGCTGGCTCGGAACACCACAGGCGGGCGGCCGCAAGCGGCCGGCTGTTGTCCTGGTCCGCCGGAACGGCGGCGGCCCAGGGGCCCGGCCCTGGCGGGCCGACCTCCTTTTTTGCCTGCTGTCCTGCGGATTATGCGCCCCGGCTCCACCGGCACAAGCCCCTCCTTCGTCGGGGCCGGTTCCCCCGAAAACCTTGGGTCGGCGTTCCCTCGTTCCTCGGTCGCTGATTTCCTCCCCAAGCTTTTCTCCTCCACCGCCCTACGGGTTGATGCCGGCTCCGTCCGGGGCAGCTCACTTCGTTTCGCCAGCAGGCAAAAAAATACGGGGGAACGACGAAGCGCGGGGCTGGCACCGCGACCCCCTCACCTACCCGTGGAGGAAGTCATGTCTGAAATCATCAAGGCCACCAGCGTGGTCGATCTGCTCGACTACATCACCACCATTCTGGGCATCCGGCCCCGCCGCTCCATCGTGGTCCTGCCCATGCAGGACAACGCACTGGGTGCCGTGCTCCGCATGGATGCGCCCCCGGCGCAGGCGCCCGCGTCCGTGGTGGCGGAGGCGATCATGCCGCATTTCTCCCATACCATCGCCGACGGTGCCGTGCTCGTCGGCTACGACGTGGACCTCGAGGCGGTGCAGGATCTGGCCGAGGCGATCACCGGGCAGGGTCTGCCCGTGCGCCAGTGCGTCGCCGTGGACGGCGACCACTACAGCACCAGCGATGGGCTGGGCGGTCAGTGGAGCGCCGGGGAATCGGTCGTCGGTCTTGAAATGGCTTATCAGGGCGTGACCCGCACCCCCGTGCCCGAGGTTCCCGAGCATGCCGGGCTGGATGCACTGGACACGCTGGCCGAGAAGGCCCGGTTGATCCACATGGACCGCGCGGACGCGATCGCTGAGGTCCGCGACCTCTGGGATCACGTCCTGACCGGCCACCAGTCCACCGAGGCGCAGGCCTTGACCTTGACCGCCGCCCTGTGCCTACCCGAGAGCCGGGACCGCCTCATTGCGGACACCTACAGCGCCGGAGACGGCAAGGGATGGGAGAAGGTCTTCACCGGGGACCCCGTGGGACCGGTGGACTGGACCCGCGTGGAGGCCGGACAGGCGATCCTGCGCACGCTCATCACCGGTGCGAGCGACCAAGACGCCGCGCACCTGCTGGCCACCCTCGGCCACACTCACTGGATGCAGGGTGAAGGGTCAGCCGCCGGGAAGGCCATTGACCGGGCCTGCGCCCTCGACCCGGAGAGCACGTACGCCCGGTTGTTGTCCCGGCTCACTACAATCCCGGGCGGGGCCCCGATCGCCCGCGACCCGGAGCGCGCCCGCCGCCCCCGCTCCAAGTAATCGCACCGGGCGGGGCTATCCACAGGATGGCCCCGCCCGCCAGCGGCGGACAGGCTCAGGACTCTACGCTGAGACCCAGCACCAGGGCCCCTCGGGGCCGGTAGCCCCCCGCCCGCCCGGCGGGGATCTACCGGCACCCTCCCGACCACAGGAGACCACCATGGACACCACCCTGACACCCAGGACCTTCGCCGTACGCCCTCATGAACTGCCCGCGGCCCTGGCCATCGTCTACCGCGCCGAGCTGCGCGTGGCCCGCCGGCCAGACGGCCGAGCCGCCCGCACCCGCCTGGCCCTACGGGCCGGCGCTGCCGGGGTGGCCTTGGCCGCTACTGGCGCGGCGATGGCTCACGGCCACACCCCAGAGGCCTTTCTTGGAATCGCAACTGCGCTGCTCATCACCGCTGCGCCCTTGGCCCTCACGATCCTGCCCGGCTGGAACACGTGGATGACCACCGACCGACGCGGTGTCACCATCACCGACCCCCACGCTGCCAGCGTCCGCACCTGGGCCCTCGACGCTCCCGCGCCGAGCATTCTCGAAAACACCCTGGCCGAACACCTCGACCACCACGCCCCGGCCAAGTGGACCGCGCCCGCGGATCTCCACCGAATCACTGAACCCTGGGCACCCCTCCGATAAGCTCACCGCCGTACCCCTCCACGGGTGCCTACCGCCGTACCCCTCCACGGGTGCCTACCGCCGGCCCCGGGTTTCGTCGCCCGGGGTCGGCAGTGTGACACGCCCGATGACACCGCGGCCACTCCTCGCAAGACACAGCAGCCACCACGAAAGCGCGTCCCAGACCTTCGACGAGGCGGCTCCCGCAGTCGGAAACGTCCGCAACAACGCCCCCGGAGTTCCTCGACCTCGGCGCCTAGGATCCCTCGTCGGGCAGGGCATCCAGGGCGGCGGTGAGCTGGTCCTCGGCCGGGACCAGGCTCCGGTCGGCCGCCGGCAGCTGGTCGTAGGTGTAGGCGGAGACCGCCAGCGGTGACGTTGACCGGCCCAGCGCGTACCGGACGGTGTGGTCGTTCTTGCTGCCGCAGATCAGGATCCCCACCGTTGGCGCGTGGACCGCGCGTTTGAACCGGTCATCAACCAGGGCGACGTAGAAGTTCAACTTGCCGGCATACTCGGGTTGGAACTTGCCGGTCTTGAGCTCGATGACGAAGTAGCGCAGCTGCTCGACGTGGAAGAACAACAGGTCGACGTTATTCCGAGCTCGGAATAACATCGATTGTTCCGATTCTCGGATTATTCCGATTGCTGCGTAGGCGGGCCTGTGACCTCGACAATCTCCCGTCTGGGTCGGAATAACCCGGTCGTGCCTGGAGGCTGATCTCGGGCGTTGTGGTCCGGAGGTTTCCCCGTGCACCCCGATGGGTTCCCGTGCATCGTGGTGTGACCGCGGCCCGATTCAGAGTGGCCGCGACCATCCGATGGAGGTCTGGGTCATGGAGAAGGGGCTATCAACAATTGTCGAGGGGGTACTGGCGGAGTCCGCGCGGATCGGCTTGGCCGATGGGACGGTCAGGTACTACCGAAGCTGCTGTCACGCTGTGGTTGGGTTCTGCAACAGCCAGGGGATCGATCGGCTGACAGAACGGGCCGTGGAAGAGTTCATGGCGGCCATGGACGAGCGGGCGCGTCGTGGGCAGATCGGTCCTACGATGCGGTCGATGCTGGAGAAGACAGCCGGGATGATGCTGCAGTTCCAGCAGAACGGGGCCGTGGTCTGGAGAAGGCGCAGGCCGGCCTCGGGCCTGGGCACGACAGCAGAGGCGGTCCTCACTGCCTTCGCGGAGTCACTGCGCGGGGAGCTGGCATCGGGCTCGGTGCATCTGGTGGTCGGGGAGGTGCGCCAGTTCCTGCGCTATCTGGACAGCGTCGGCGGCACCCTTGGATCGGTGGTGCTTGATGAGGTCCGCGGCTTCCTCGTCGAGGTCGGGCCCCGTCACACATCGGGTATGGGCAACACCGTGTGGGCCCTCAAGCGGTTCTTCGCGTTCGCCAACCAGCAGGGCTACTCGGAGCTGGACGTCGAGGCGATGCTAGCAAGGGTCGGGCCGCGGCGGGCACGCGCGCTGCCGTGCTTCACGCCCGAGGAAACCGGCCGCATCCTGGCCGCGATCGAGACCGGCTCCCCGCGCGGGAAGAGGGACTACGCGATGGTCCGGTTGGCGTTGTCGACCGGGATGCGCTGCGGCGACATCGTGGCGCTACGGCTGAATGAGATCGACTGGCGTCGGGACGAGATCCACCTGGTCCAGCACAAAACCTTGGCACCGCTGACGCTGCCCCTGTCGGCAGAGGCCGGCAACGCGATAGCCGACTGGCTCCTGCACGGCAGACCGGTGTGCCAGGCGCCCGAGGTCTTCGTCCGCGTCTACGCCCCCTTCGTGAAGCTCAGTGGCCCGACTGGGGCGCTGATCATGGATCGATGGCTGCCCACAGCCGGCGTGTCCCACCAGGCACACGACGGCAAGACCTTCCACGCCCTGCGGCGCACCACGGGCACCCGTCTGGTCGAGTCCGGCGCCCAGCTCGAGCTGGCCGCACAGGTACTCGGCCACCGCGACCCCGCCTCCTCGAGGCGCTACATCGCACTGGCCGATGAATCGCTGCGGCAGTGTTGTCTGCCTCTTGACCGCTTCGCTCCCACCCGGGAGGGACTGCGATGAGCGCGGCGTTCGGCAGCGGCTTCGCCTCCCACATCGAGGCGATGCTCGAATGGCGGGCCGGTCTGGGCTACGCGAAGAAGACCTTGGTCCATCCAATGCAGAGCTTCGACCGGTTCTGCCTGGCCCATCGGCCCGGCGAGACGATTCTGTCGCGTCAGCTGGTGACGGCCTGGTGTGAGGAAGGCACCCGTACCCAATGGCCTGCGTACAAGGCCCACGCGATCCGCGCGTTCGGTAAGTACCTGAAGATGGTCGGCATCGAGGCGTTCGTGCTGCCCGCCGAGTGGATCAGCCACCGCGCCAGGAGCCTGCCCCACATCTTCACCGACGAGGAGCTGACAGCCTTCTTCTCGGCAACCGACTCGCTCACTGCTTGCTCGGCCAGCCCGTTTCGCGAGTACACGATCCCGGTGGTGTTCCGGCTGATGCTCGGCTGCGGGCTACGGCCGCAGGAAGCCCGGCAGCTGCGCCGCCGCGACATCGACCCCGACACGGCGATCATGATGATCGAGCAGACCAAGTACAACAAGGACCGCCGCGTCCCGATCGACGCTGGCATGGCCACCCTGCTGGCCCGCTACGACGAGCTGGCGAATCTGCACCGCCCCGGCCGGGAGTTCTTCTTCGAACAGCACCCCGGCCAGCCCTACCCGGGCTGCTGGCTAACCGCTTCCTTCCATCGATGCCGCGCCATCGCCGGGGACTTGGCGCCCGGCTCCACGCCCTACACGCTGCGCCACAACTACGCCACCCGAACCCTGACGCGCTGGGTTGAAGAAGGCCGCGACCTCAACGTGTGGTTGCCGTACCTGTCGACCTACATGGGCCACGAGACCTACTCTGCAACCGCCTACTACGTACATCTGCTGCCCGAGCGCCTGTCCGCAACAGGGCTGACCGGCACGGCAGGAATCATCCCGGAGGTGACGCCATGACCACGCCAACCGACAGCTTCTACCGGCACCTGCGCCAATGGTTCACCGTGTTCCTGCCCCGGCAACGCGGCGCCAGCGCCCACACCATCACCTCCTGTCGCCACACCTGGAACATGCTCCTGGCCTACCTCGCCGAGAACCGACAGGTTTCACTCAGCCAGATCACCTTCCCGCTCCTCGACCGGGCCTGCGTCATCGGATTCCTTGACCACATGAGGACGACGCGCGGCTGGACGGCGACGACCTACAACCAGCGACTGGCCTGCATCCGTTCCTTCTTCAGATACGCCGCCACCGTTGAGCCGACCCTGGCCATGCACCTGGCCGACCTCAACGGCATCCCCCAACTGAAGACACCGGCCACACCAACCGTCCGTTACCTGACGACCACCGCCATCACCGCTCTGCTGGCCACCCCCGACGCCAGCACCAAGACCGGGGCGCGAGACCAGTTCTTCATGATCCTCATGTACGACCTGGCCGCCCGTGATGCCGAGATGCTCGCCCTGACCCTCGGCGACATTGACGCCAAGCGGCTCACCGTCGAACTGATCGGGAAAGGGTCCAAGCCCCGCCGCCTGCCCATCACCACCGAGACCGCAGCCCACTGCCGCCGCTACACCGCCGCGTTCCACGCCGACCCCGACCCAGGACAGCCGCTGTTCTACACCATCCACGGACACCGCAAGACGCCCATGTCCGATGACAACGTCGCCAGGTTCCTCCGTCAGCACGCCGCCAAGGCCCGTGAAAGCTGTCCCGAGATACCTGAGAAGGTCCACCCGCATATGCTCCGGCACAGCCGGGCCATGCATCTCTACCAGGCAGGCATGCCCCTGGCGCTGCTCACGGAGTGGCTAGGTCACGCCGACCCGGAGACCACGCTCATCTACGCCCATGCCGATACTGAAATGAAACGCCGTGCCCTCACCAAAGCAACCGGCGGAATCATCACCGGTCCGCCGGCCGTGCCGATCTGGCACAACCAGGAGGACATCATCCAGCGCCTATGCGGACTCACCGACTGATCCGTTATTCCGATGCCTGCGGGACCGGCGCAGCCCTTCCCCAGGTCACACGCCCTTCAGGCAGAGACACCGACCGTTCTCGGAATAACCCGAGAATCGGAACAATCGATGTAGAAGTCGTCCCCACCCACCTCGAGGTGCACCTGACGCCCCACGAACGCGAAGCCGTGCCCCAGCTCCCGCAACGTCTCGGTGATCCGGTCCATCAGGGCCTGCTCCAGGTCCCGCTCGGCGACAGCTCCGGACAGGCCCAGGAACTCGAAGGAATAGGGATCCTTGGCGACCTGCTGCGCCAACTCCGAATCCGGGGCCGCCAGATGGGTGCCGAAGTTCGACGGGGCGGTGCCGGAACGCTCCAGAGACCGGTTCATAATCATGTTCATCAACACGTTCCGGGACCACCCGTGCTCCACGGACGCAGCGGCATACCGGTCCCGCGCCGACGCGGTGTCGAGCTTGTCCAGCAAGACCCGAACGTGGCCCCACGGCAAATGTCCCACAGCCTGTGGGACATTTGGATCCCAGTCCGGCCATGCCGCGGCGAAGGCACGCATGTAGAAAAGGTTGCTGCGGGAAAAACCCGTCATCTGGGGGAACTCGGCGCGCAGGTCCTGGGCCAGCCGACCAATAACCCCGCTGCCCCAACCCTGGTGTTGTTGACGGTCCAGGATGTCCCGCCCGATCCTCCAGTAGAGCCCGAGCAGGTCCGTATTGACCCGGCGCAGCGTCTGTAGCCGGGCACCCCGGACATGCTCCTTCAGCTCACCCAGAAAGGCCGGGTAGTCCTCGGGCAGGGCGAGTTCAGCGGGTTTGGTCACGGACCGCATCCTATCGAGGAAGGCCAGAGCCTAACGGGCGGGCTCTCGCGATAAACGATCCCCACCCGGTGTTCTGCGGGTGCCAGCCGAAACGACCAGGGCTCAGCGGGTTGGGTCGTGCCAAGATACAAGGCCCGTGGTCCTGCCGCCCTCGGCGTGTGCTCGCTCGCTCGGCCGTGAATGCGCTCTTGGCCTTCGACGCCTTCGACGGGGACCGGTGAGGCCAGACAGGAGCGTAGACACATTAGCCGTTGAAGTGTTGAGTAATCCTGCTGTTTCCATTGAGGTAAAGGGATTTCACGGGTACGCTCCGAACAGGCGCAAAGAGGCGGTGGCTCACGCCACCGCCTCTTGTCAGACCTAATGCAGATGAGCCCGCATCCCCGCGGGCTTAGTCCATCTGTCGATCCGTGTGCACCGTCTCACTGGGCCCCTTCAGAGTATCGAAGGGGCCCTCGGCGTTGGTAGTGGCCTTTTGTCTATACTTTCGGACCGCTATGCCCCGCCGACAGACTCCGATCACTCTGATCCAGGCCGCCGCGGCATGGCGCTGAAACGTGGTGCGTCTGCCGCTGCTCCCCGTGGTTCCGGTTGTTTTCATCGCCGTCACTGCCGCCGGGTCAACCTTGCGGCGTGGGGTCGGACTCGGCAAGCCGACGGGGCCGCGCGCCGTGGGGCGCGTCGCCGCTGACGGCCCGGCTCTGGGAGCCGCAGAACCTTGAAAGGCGTTGCGCGAAGACCCGGTCCTGGCTCAGCTGGCCCCTCAACGCAACGCGGCCGAACGTCCCCCGTAAGCCGGAAGGGCCTGCGGCGGCAGTTCAGGGGTGCTGCCGAGGGTCATCTGGGCGACGGGGCGATTCCGGATGCGGATCCCCTTACGGGCGGGCTTCGGAGCCGCTCAATTAACTGCCGTGCCGGTGCCCGTGGGCTCCTGGACGATTCCTGCTTGCTGTCGCTTTCCCTTGCGACGCAAAGTGGAACTAATCCTTTTGATGTTCGCCAACCTCTTACCCCTCTTCACGCCGTCTTCGCCGGCAAGCCAGCGGGCTCACTGTCGGAGCATAATGGGCTACATCCCAGTAAGCCGGGCGGTTTCAGGCCGGGCATACAGCAGCCGAATAGACTTTCGCCCTATGTGGGGAAACATTATTGTTGCCGCGATCGGACTGATTGGCGTGTTGGCGCCGGTCTATTGGGGGTCTCGGGGTCGCGTGAGCGAGCTGCGTTGAAAGAGCTCGTCGAAATCTTGAACGCGCTGCCTAAAGATGTGAGACGCAGGGATTTGCGAGAGCATCTGGAGACCAGGTTTCGGATTCTGGCCGCTGATTCGCATCCGAGCAAAGTGGCTATCACTCGACAGCGCACCCGTTTCCTATGGATCAGCATTCCTTCGGTGACCATTTTTTTCCTGGGTGGAACGATCGTCCTGGCTGATATGTCGGGCACGCCAGTTCTCCCGTCATTGGATCCTCTGCCGTTCATGATCCTCCTGTACGTAATCGTCCTCGCGTACGGCGGGGTGGGGTACAGCTCTCTTGCATGGCTCAGGCTCAAGAGGCTTGAGCGAATGGGGCAGCGCTCCGCAAGCTTGAGGCGGACAAAGAGGAGCGCCCGTTCCCATTCTGAGGGGGCTGTGGTTGTGAAGATGGGCTACGGCGAGCAGGACACTCCTGAGGTGTCCAAGCAGGTATACCTCTTGGACATATCAATCTCCGACCAAAGCAAGCTGTCAGAGTGGGTGCTGGAGGGCCCTTCTGACACATGTGTGGAGGCGGTTCTTAGTCATGGTCGGACAACCATCTCACTGTACTGGGGCGGTGGTGCCGATCCGTCGTTGGTCCTTTCCCGAAGATGTTGAGGTGGCCATTGGGCTCACAAAAGCCCCGGCTGGACTCAAGAGTTCTAGGAAGATAGCATCCATGGAACAACGAAACGCAAAAAACGAAAATCACGAACAGGGATGCTATGAGTATGAGCACCGCAACGCGGGAAACTTTCTTCGCGCCCCAGAACCTCGCCGCAGGGGATATTTACGACTTTATCGAAGCCCACATCGAGAAGACGGGTTCTCGCCCCTCACCACAGTTCTTTCTGTCGGGTCCGGACGCCGGGGATCAGGTGGAAATTCCCCACGAAGTCTATGAAGCTCTGATCAAGGTCGTGGAAGCCATGCGGAAAGGCATGGCGGTAACCGTCACCCCCAGTTCCATGACGCTAACTACCCAGCAGGCCGCGGACATCTTAGGGGTAACTCGGCCAACCCTCGTTAAGTTGCTTGACGAGGGGAGGATCCCCTTCGAGAAGCCAAAGACTCACCGCCGGGTTCGGCTTACGGATGTGGTTGCCTACAAGGAGGCCCGCAAAGCGCAACAGTATGAGGCGCTGTCTTCTATGGGCGATGTCGATGATGAGGAGCCCCAAGCTGTGGTTGCCAGGATGAAAAAGGCCCGCGAAGAGGCCGCGCGCCGCCGTCGCTCGAAATAGCAATGGCAGGATAGACGTATGTTTACCGCACTCCTCGATAGTTGCGTGCTTTGGCCGAGCACCCAAAGGGACTTTCTTCTGTCTCTGGCTTTTGAGGGCGCTTATCGCTTCGTCTTCAGTGAGGCGATTCTCGGGGAAGTCGGAGTCAACGAGGAACTCAAACTCATTGACCGAGGAAGTTCCCAGGAAGTGGCATGCGAGAAGGCAAGCCATCTGGTCGTTCAGATGCGCATGAGCTTCGCGGACTCACTCGTCCACGGCTGGGAAGGGTTGGAAGGAACCTACGGCCTTCCGGACCGCGATGACGAACATGTTCTTGCCGCAGCCGTCATCGGAGGAGCCGGGAGTATCGTGACGGAGAACTTGCGTGATTTTCCGGTCAAGACGGTCCCTGTTGGCATCCAGATTGTCAACGCAAAAACTTTTGCACACGAGACGGTAAGCATGCGGCCAGACCTGGGTCTGGCCGCAGTCACCGCGATGTCGCAACGTTCAGGAAGCAAATATCCAGCTCGGTCACCCATTGAAATTCTTGACACCCTTGACCGGCTCTACAGCATGAACGATGCCACCGACATCATCCGAGAGCTCCTCGACACCACCTACACCGGATCCTGATCTCCGGGGCACCTGACGTTACATGCAACCAATGATGATCCTGTCAGTAGCGACCCCGAGTTGCATACCTCGTGGACACTGGGCTTTGCGACCCGCGTCGTTGGAATCCACTGTCCTTGTTGACGGAGAGACCCTAGGGGAGTGCCGCCACGCAGCGAGGGTCGCGCCGCCACTCACACCGGTGGTGGTGGCACGACCCTCATGACTCATGCCGCGTCGAGTTCAGCGGGGGGATCGAACCTGTCGGCGACGAACGTGCGGAACAGTTCCAGGAGGTTTGATCCTGCGGCATGTGCTCTGAGCGCGACCTGGAGGTGGGTTTTCCGGCCGCGCTGAAGCGTGGGTTGCTGCTTGAGCCGGTCCTTGGGCGTCTTGAGGATTTTGCCGTTGGACAGGGCTACCGCTTGCTCTCCCTGGACGTAGGACAAGAGGCTGGTCTCGAAGAACCTGGTGGGGGACATCAGCAGATTGCGTCGGGTCCATCCGCGGGGAACGAGCAGTAGGGCTTTCCCATCTGTCACCGGGAGGGTTACTCGTTCGATCGCCCAGGTGTGCTGGTCGGGATCCCACACTTGGCGGTCGAACTCCGCTGTCTGGTGGGGCTGAGTCGAAAACTCTGGGTAGTGATCGAGCATCTGCTTGGTGAAGGCCGCCAGCGGTCCAAAGACGATCCGTGTGGTGATGTCCGAGGTGATGTCGCGGTCGACTCCTTCGACGAACAATGGCAGTTCCTCGATGTTCTTGAGGATGCCTAGGTGCAGGAGTGCCTCGAGATCGGTGTTCATCGCCTCCCAGATCCTGGTGCCGATGTCACTGGCCGCGCCATGGCCGCTGAACCCCGTCTCTGCCATGCCGAGCCGAGTCTCCCAAGGTTCGGTGAACCGCTGCAGGTCCGACTCGGCGTGGGTCCGCGCGGCAGGGTCGGTGGACATGACGGCGCGGGCAACGGTATCGAAGAAGCTGTCGAGACAGCGCACCGCTTCAGCGGCGAAGTGATCGGGTTCGCCTCGCAGTCGAATGACGTGCGGGTCGAGGAACATCAGGTTGTCGGTGTCGACGGTGACGTTCTCGAAGGGCACCGGTCCGGTGATTCCGTAGTATTTCTGGATCGAAGTCATGAGGACTCCTCCTTGTTGAAGGACCCTCGAAGTGGGGGCGGCGCCCCCGGTGACTTCTGTACGCTGGTAGAAGTGACGGAGTATCACTACCAGTGCCCTCGGGTCCTGTGATTCGGCCCCAACCCACTGCAATGGGTTGGGGCCGAAGTTTTCTAATGCATGGGCGACCTCTCATCGGCTTCCTCAGCATTTTGCTTCTTGGTGCGATTGCCCTGAATGTCAATCGAGGGACCGTTGAAGTTGATACACAACATCCCGTCCTCTTCGAACGGCTCGTACCGCCGACTGACGGTCGTGTCGATGTCGTAGGCCTCCATGAAGGCGACGGCGGAAACAAGTGTCTGACCGGACTTGGACGGTTCGCGCATTTCGTAAGTCCGCGCCGAGGGCTCCGCTGGCCGGATGGCCATGACGCGCCGCTCCTTGTCGAAAAGAAGCTCCACTACTTGCGCGCCTTTGATCAACTTGTGAGCAGGACCGTTGATCGAGACGATGCCGCGACGTTGCACGGTCACGCTCGGCGTGCCCTTCATCGGAGCGCTGCGCTTATCAAACACTTCGAACGCCATGCCATCTCCAAACTTTGTCGTGGAATCCTACTGATGTCTCCATGATTTCATACGGTCCGCTCGAAATACAGCGATTGCCTCCAAAGATTTGCCAAATATGCAGCCCGCTGGATTGGTACGCCTTGAAAAGTTTTCTAACGCACTTGCGAGTGCGGTGAACGCCAAGACCCAATATTCCCCGGAGTGTGTCACCGAGCGATCACGGAACGCCGCCAATTACCGTCTAGCTCCACGGAGGAACGGAAAAATGCTTCGGGCAGCGGCCCGTAGGCCCGCCCGGGATCCTTCCCGGCGGCGGGGCGTCATACGCCGCCTGCCTGGATGGATCCTCGTCCCATGCTGTTGCTTGCAGACGAGGGGGCAACGCCAAGAGCGCTACGTTGCAGTGGGTAGGTCGCGGATGCGTCGGTAGAGGGTGGCGCGGGACATGCCCAGATCACGGGCGACCTGTGCGGCGGGCTGGCCGGACTCGACGAGGTGGGCGGCACTGCGGATCTGGGAATCGGTGAAAGTCTGACGCCGTCCGCCGAGGTCCTGGCCGGCGGCTCGTCGCTTGGTGACGGAGTCGGTGATGCGTTCGCGCTTGATCTCCAGTTCCATCTGGGCCAGGGCTGCCATCACCGTGAAGACCATGGACCCCATGGGGGTGTGGGTGTCCACGTCTCCCCCACCCAGGTTCAGCACCCGCAGCCCGGCGCCCCGGTCCCGGAGGGTCTCGGCGAAGGCGAGCATGTTCTGCGTGGATCGACCCAACCGGTCCAGGGTGGTAATCACCAGGGTGTCCCCCTCCTGGAGTGCGGCCACCGTCTTGTCGAACTTCGGCCGGGAGGCCTGGGCACCGGACACTCCATGGTCGAGGTAGAGGTCATCCCGGCGGACGCCGGCTGCGATGAGGTCCTCGACCTGCCGGTCGGCGTCCTGCCTCCGGGTGGAGACCCGCGCGTACCCGATCAACTTCCCCATGATCACCCCGAGTGTCTCGCAACTAACGTTGAGTACTCGATTCTAGCCGCGGAGTTCCGATACATAGTTGCAAGAATCGTCGGGGGGCAACGAAGGCCGGAAATCCGCACCTTCCTGACGAGCCCATGTCCGCACCTATGAGACGTCTTGTAACCCATGACTTAGGAGACGTCTTGACACTCCAAGGGGCCACTCAAACGCCCCAATAATCACAAAAGCATGCCCGTTGTCTGGTGGCCCGCCTCATCGGCATCAGGACTCAGAATCCTGTCTGGATTCTTCTTGCTTCACGCCGAAGTAGAAACCGACCACCGCCGCGCCAAGGCCTTGAAGGCCAGAGATCGCGGCGATTGCGGAGGTTAGGTCGGCAGATCCAAAAAGTTCAGGATCAGTTGGCATGAACTTTGACACCAAGAAGGCCCCAATTGTCAACAGGTAGGTGCCAAGCAAAAACCAGAGGATGAGAAAGGCAAGATTCTTGCGCACGGTGTCGGGGTGACGCTTGTCCTTCGTCTCTTTAGAAGTAAACGATTCGGTTGTGTCCGGAAGCCGGTTTTCCCTGATTTCGAATACAGGCTCTGGCGTGGGTACTACACCTACGGCGTCGAATTCCGGTAAGAAGGGCCCATCCTCGGGTCCCTCTGAGATTGAATTTGAAGACTCGTTAGTCGACATCTTAGAGAGGCTTCAAGTAAAACGTATCTCCCCATCCAGGCGACTCCGTGCTGCCTTCTGTGGGCTCCGCATTGCCGTCTGGTGTCTGGGTGGCAGCCTGTCCATCCTTGGTTACTGACACAGTCCAGCCTTCGATGTTCCGCTCCTTGAGATGGCCTGCAAGGTAGGCACAAAGCTCTGGAGCACCTGTATTGGCGCTAGGGATCTCTGGCAATATGTCCTACTTACCTTGGGAGGGTTGAAATTTTGGATAGCACCACTCCCAACCGTTGTACCTCATTCTTGGGCGCCAACGTAGGGCCACGGGTCATGGACCGCCCCCATTGGATGAAATACAGATAGGATGTTGACGTGGTGCGCATTGGATGTGTAAATAGATGCACAGGCCGCCACGGACCGTTGTTGTCATCGGCGGCCCCAAGGGAGGAACTCAAAATGGCACCCACCGCGGAACAGCAGCTCGTTCGCTTGAACGTGAACATGAACGAGAAGACTGCTCAAGAGCTTCGGGACATAGCCGCGAGTGATCGTCTCTCCATTACCGAGGTAGTGCGTCGGGCGATCGCTCTCTACCACTATGTCCGGGCTGAAACGAAGAAGGGTCGCGTCCTGCAGATCGTGGACGTGGACGGCTCGAATAAGAGCGAGATCGTGCTCATGTAACCTTCGCATGCGAGTGCCCCCGACCATAGGTCGGGGGCACTCGCATGTGGTCATGGGAGCGGACCTGGTGACGGTCTCCCACACTGCAAGCGGATCAATTGATGACCGAACTGGACCACATGGGTTATGCCGTTCTTCGCGTTGCAGCCTTGGCTCAAACCCTGCTGTCGTTTCCAGGAGTCGACGGCACTGATGTCAGAAGTGGTCTTCACTGATCGGCCAGGGGACGTCGACACTGCGCCGCAAGGGGATCGTCTTGCGGACAGTGTCGGGGTCTGCGCAGTCCACTCCTGAAAAAGACACTCCTGCTTGCCTCCGCTGTCTCCAACGACCCTCGTCTGTCAGTGCCATGCGGGACTGTTCATAAACGAGCGTTTGTCGACGCTTCGTTTTGACCCGCGGGTGTGACTGTTGGAGGTAGGCGGCGGTGTCCTCACTGCGCTAGTCGGCGACCGAGGCCACGCTTTCCGTTGCGTTCGGTGGTTCCGCCGATGTCTCGGCGTGTCGACGCAGGTACTGGTATACGGTTTCGCGGCTGAGCCCGTACTGGCGGGCGAGTTCGGACTTCGGGGTGCCGGCCGTTGCGCGGGCGGCCAGCTCGGCTACCTGTTCTGGTGTCAGGGTGCGTTTACGTCCCTTGTAGGCTCCCCGTTGTTTGGCCAGGGCGATGCCTTCGCGCTGGCGTTCTCCAATCAGGGAGCGTTCGAACTCGGCGAAGGCGCCCATGACGGACAGCAGCAGGTTGGCCATCGGGGAGTCCTCTCCGGTGAAGACCAGGTGCTCCTTGACGAACTCGACTCGCACTCCCCTGCCGGTGAGGGTCCTCACGAGGGAGCGCAGGTCGTCCAGGTTCCGGGCCAGCCGATCCATGCTGTGGACCACGACGGTGTCCCCGTCGCGGGCGAAGCGGAGCAGCTCAGCTAGCTCGGGGCGGTTGGCGTCCCGGCCGGAGGCCTTGTCCGTGAACACCCGGTCCAGAACCTCACCTTCGAGCTGCCGTTGCTCGTTCTGGTCCAGGGTGCTGACCCGCACATACCCGATCCGCTGACCCGCCATCTGTGCCTCCCACCCTTATGCTGTCAGGTTGAAATCTAAGACCTGCGATCAAACCTGTCAAGAAATATAAGACCGGATCCTATTCTGACACCTGTGGACATGGTCGCCTGACGTCAGGTTGGGGTGTACCTCAGCCTGACGTCAGATCACTGGTGGACGTCATAGTTCAGCCGGTGGCGGTGGCGATGGTGGGGACGCCGGCCTTATCGATGGACACGGCGCGGGTGACCGTGGCGGAGGGTACCCCGTCGACGGTGGCGGTGACGGTGAACGTGAAGGTGTCGGGCAGGAACTGATGGTGCACGGTGTATCGGATGGCCGAGGCGTCCCCGTCCACGGCCAGGGGGCCCTCCTGGATGCGTCCGGTTCCGAGGCGTGTCAGCGTGGTGGTGTAGGTCACCGTGGATCCGGCCTGGGTCGGGGGCTGCCAGTCGAAGACGATGTCGTGGTGTGCGTTGCCGCCCTCACGTTTCGTCGCGGTGATCTTTGGGGTCCAGGTCCAGCCTGGCCGCAGGGGGTCGTTCCACGTCCCGGCTCTCACTTGGGTGCTCACGGTGCCCTGGACCGACCAGAGGGCGGCGGCCCCGGTCAGGCCGGTGCCGGCGAGCAGCACGGTCAGGAACACGATTACGGCGGCGCGCCAGGTGCGGCGGGAAATGCCGGCGCCGGTCTGGGTGCTCAACGTGGTCTCCTTCGGTGCGGTCGTGCGGGGGGGGGGTGCGGGTGTGGTGGCCGGGTCAGGACGCCCGGGCCGGCTGCGCCTCGGACCATGTCTTGTCGGCCTCGGTCTCGGCCGGGTTCTTTTCGGCCTCGTGCAGGGCCTTCGTGTCGGGGGCGTCCCGGCGGTCGCGGATCACACCGCGGCCCATGGAGAGGACCCCGTAGCCGATGAGCCCGATGGCCAGGAGGGTGATGATCGGGCCGCGCTGGGTCTGGCCCAGGGCATTGGCCACGAAGCCGACGTAGGGCACGGCGTAGAACAGGGCGCCGCGGACCTGGACTTCGCGCACCGGTTCCGGGTCGGCCACGGCGTTGTTGTCACCCTGGGTGAACAGGATCCGCTCATCAGCCTGGTCGGCGGTGACGGTGATGATGCGGTGGGTGATCACCTCGGGCCGGCCGGACTCGATTTGGTAGGTGATCACGTCCCCCACGGCCAGGGTGTCGAAGTTTTGGGGCTTGACGACCAGGAAGGTGCCCGGGGCGTAGTGCGGGGCCATGGAGGAGGTCAGCACGGAATAGGTCTGCGAGCCGGTGGCCAACGGCACCACGATCAGCACCACCGCCGCCAACGCGGAGATGCACAGCACGATGAACGAGACGGTCTGGCCGATCCACTGCAGCAAGGCCGGGGCCCGGTGAGGAGTGCGCTTGCTCATGGTCAGGCTCCTGGGGACTGTTGGGTGGCGGTCACGTCCACGGCGACGGTGGCGCATTGACCTCTCAAGGTGGTGGAGGCCCCGTCCCGCAGAGACATCCGTAGGCAGAACCGGCGCGACTCGTCCTGGGGAATGGTGGCCGAGGTGCCGGTATTGGCCTCGGTGTATCTGGCCTGGGTGCAGTCGCCCGATGTGGGGGCGGATACCTGGGCGGTCAGGGCGTTCTTCAGGGCCGGGACCGAGGCTTGGGTGATCCTCGGGGCGGCCACAGCCGCGATGACGGGCATTGGGGTCCCGGCGTCGGTGTGGTTGGCCACGGTGAGGGCGGCGTAGACGGGGGCCCCGGGCGTCAGGGGCCCGGAGGGGCCCGCGGGGGTGACCTGGACGGCCGTCCCGGCGACCGCCATGTCGGCCTCGTTGAGGGTGATCTTGAAGTCGGCGGCCTGCACGGTGCCCGCCGCAGAGGGGACGACGGCGTTCCACAACGCCCAGGTGCCGCCGACCCCTAGCAGGCCCACCACCGCCGCCAGGCCGATCAGCGCGGCAGCCTTCAGTTGAGCTGTGATGCGCATGATCATCCTCTCTCAGCAGGGGGGCGGTGGTGGTGGGCCGTTCAGGGGAAACCAGGGTCAGGACGTGCCGGACCCCGGTGGTCAGCTGGTCGGGGCCTGCTGCTCCAGGTAGTAACCGATCTCGGAGAAGTCCCAGGTGTCCTTGGTGTTCTCCTGCTTGTCCGCGTCGAGGCTGAAGGCAAAGGTGGTGGAGGCGGTCACCGGCTGGTCTTCGGTGTTGGCCTTGGTCAGCACGGTACTCGGCAAGACCTGCCCCTCGGCGTTGGTCAGGGTCGGCTCGGTGACGGTGATGTTCTTGGAGTTGTGGGCCTTGAGGGTCTCGACACCGGTCACCTCCAGGGTGGCCTGGAGCTTGTCACCGTCCAGGGTCGGGTTCACGACCTGGGTGTAGGTCAGCATCTCGCCCGGGACGACCCGGTAGGACTCGACCGTGATCTTCTCGCCCTGGCCGTTGGTCCAGACGCCCGGCTTGGCCTCTAGATCGAGGTTGCCGGAGGCGAGGGTCCCGGCGTTGGACTCGACGGAGTCGTTCCAGACGGCGAGGGTGCCACCGCCGCCGAGGAGGAGGGCCACGCCCAGGCCGGTGACGATTGCGCCCTTGGTCATCTTCTTCATGTCATACCCCTTAGTGGTATCGATCTTCGCCGGGGCTGGCGGGGATGCCAGCTCCCAGCGTCGATGCTGAGACGGTTACGGAAGCATTCGGCGCCTGCTCGACGGGGATGTCGTTGCCGCTACCGGCTTCCTGATGACCCTTAGTCCACCGCCCACCCCTCAAGGAAACCGGCGGATTCGCCCGAGCGTTCGCCAAAGATTTCCCCCGAGATTCCGTTCATCCGGGTGCGGCAATCTTGAGGTTGGGGACCACCGGGGTTTCTTGAGCCATTCTTTGGCAAAACCCGGGGCCCTCGTGTGGGTGCCTGCAGGATCATGGGGCCATGACCACTGCACCAGTACTTGATACTGATGCGCTGGACCGATTGGCAGAACAACTGGGCGATCCAGAAGTGCTGTGCGGATTCATCCGCCGGTACGAGTCCATGCTGGGCCAGCGCGTCGACAGACTGCACCACGCCCTGACCACCCAGGACCACGAGGACTGGATGGACGCCGTGCTGTCCTTGAAGACCTCCTCGGCCATGGCCGGGGCCACCGCCCTGTCCCGACTGGCGGCCGAGCTTCAGGACCAGCTGGCCAAGCGTCCGCCCGCCCCCGTGTGCTGGCCAGCCACGGACTGCCTGGAGAAGATCCTGACCAAACTCCGCCACCTGGCCGCCGAAACCGCCCGCCAACTCCAAGCCTTCCTGAGGAGCATCGCAACACCGGCCACCACGACCTGACATTCCGCGGGCCACCGCACAGAGCCCCACAAAGACTTACTCGTATAGGGTCTGAAATTTAGGGAATCCCCTCCCTATCAAGATCTGTCCGCACACCGTGACCCCACAGGAATTTCCCCACCTGAGAGGCCACGGTTCACACCAAGAACCAAAGGTATGCAATTGTCTCCGTCTCACTCTGTACAGCAGCGAACCATCCCGCTCACCTCGAGGGCACCGACCACCGTTCATCGGGCCCACCTTGCCCTGCCAGGATTACCCGGCACCGAGGACTTCACCGGTCCTGCGAATCACGTACCACTGTCCGCTCCGGTGGTCCCCGCACTGGACCTGTCCTGGCTGGAATCCGGCGTCGACGGGCGGTGGATGGACTCCCCGGATGAGGCGGTCCGGGCGCTGGAAGCGATTCTCTTGGGCGACGGGCCCGGGGGAGCGATCCTGACCGGAGAACTCGGTGATCGGCGCGAGACCATTGAGGCTGCCCTGGCCTCCGTGTCGGCGGACCGTGCGGTGTTCAGGCTGCACGGCAGTGCCTTCGCCTCGGCCACGCCCTATGGGGCCCTGGCCATCCTGCTCTCGGGGCTCCGTGAGGCCCCGCCGGCCCACCCCCACGGCATGATGCGGGTGCTGTCTGATTTCCTCTGCCCTCCCGGCGCCGAGCCGGCCATCGTGATCGTGTCCCAACCGGACCAGATCGATGCGGGCACTATCACCGTCCTGACCCAGCTGGCGCAGATCCGTCACATCACGTTGGTGGTCCATTGTGAGCGCTCTACCGATGTCCCGATCGACCTGGCCGCGCTGCGGCGGCTCGGGACCCTGACCGGGATCACCGTCTGGCCGCTGACGCCGGCGGCCAGCCAGAGCCTGGTGGAGGAGGTGGCCGGAGGCCCCGTGACGCGATTCGCGGCGACGGTCCTGTGGCAGCACAGCGCCGGGTTCGTGCATCGGCTGCGGCAGCTGACGCGGGACTGCATCTCCTCCGGAAAGCTGCGGCGCAGCGGGGCCGATTGGGTCCTCGACTCAGGCCCGTTGCCACGCCCGACCAACGGCGGGGATCCCTCCGCCATGCTGCGGGGCCTTCCCGTGCGGCAACGAGCCCTGCTGGAGATGTTGGCCATCTGCGGGCCCATGCGGGTGGGGGACCTCATCCATACCGGGTACGCCGCCGAGCTCGATGAGCTGGAGGAGTCCGGTGCCCTCCAGATCCGCAGTGAACACAGCGGTCGGGTGGCCCAGATGAGTGCCGTGCAGGCCGCGGAGACCATGGCGTCGATCGAGCCGGACCGCCAGCGTGAGCTGTCGGCGACTCTGGAGATGTTGGATCCCGGCTACCTCAGCGTGCTCCGGGCGGCGCAGGACTTCGTGGCCATCGGCAATTCGGCCGCGGCCGTGGTCCTGTTCGTCGACCACGAGGGCACCCCTGCCGAATCGATCCGGCCAGCCTCGGTGAGGGGCAGGATGCACCTGGCGTGGGCCGAGACGCGGGCGCGGTTCATGGTGGGTGATCTGGAGGGTGCGGAGGAGGTCCTGAGGAACTCCCCAGAACGCGGCACTGCGCCCCTCATTGTGCAGGCCGCAGCGCTGGCCGGGGTACGTGGCGACGCGCGTCGGGTCATCGACCTGCTGGACTCCCTGCCGGAGGACCAGCCAGACCCGGAGACTGACGATGGTGCCATTTTCACGCGCGAATCCATCCGGTGCCGGGCCCGGGCCATCCGGGCTGAGGCCCTGGCCCTGTCCGATGACCAGGCCGGGGCCATCCAGATCGTGCTCGAGTTGGACCGGGAGCTGGCCGAATTCAAGAACCTGGGCATCATCAATGACGTGATCGGTCCCTTTGAACGGGCCCTGCTGGCCGAGTCCATGCTGACCGTGCTGGTCACGTGTGGGCAGCTGGACCGCTGCCGGGACCTCGCCGAGGCGGTCCTGGCCGGACGGCACGGAAATCCCTATGCGGTGCAGTACGCCGATCTGGTCCTGGCTGTCCTGGACGTCCTCGGCGGTGACCATGAGCGAGCCGGCCAGCGAGCCGCCACGGCGGTCGCACAGCTGGATCGGCTTGGTCGTCCGCAAGACCTGGAGACGGCTTTGGCGGTCAAGGTCCTCTGTGCAGATGTCCTCGATGGTCCGCACGGATCAGAGGGCGCGGCAGGTGAAGCATCGTCCCGCGTGTTGGAGTCGCGCATGCAGGATTTCCACCGCAGCCGTGAGGGCCAGCCGCTCGGACGGCTCGGGTGGATGGCGGAACTGTTGCTGGCGTGGTCCATGGGGCGGATCCACTCTCCCCAGGCGCGGACGGCGCGGTTGCTGGCCCTTGCCGACCGTGCCGCTGCCGAGGGGCTCTACGCGGTGGAGTTCGCCGCGGTGTCCGCAGCGGTCCACGCTGGGGAGACAGGGCTCGCCGCCCGCCTGGCCGAGACTGCAGCGAGCACCCAGACGGTGGCTTCGGTGCCGCACCTGATGCTGGCCCACTCGGTACTGGAGGACGATTCGGAGCGGTTGTTCCAGGCCTTGGAGCTGTTGGCTTTCGCGGGATATGCGGGGCACTTCGAACAGGGTGACCTGCCGCTGGTCCGGGGCCTGACGGCCCCTCAACTCCGGCGGTTGGCGGAGGCTGCCGGCGCCGGCCGCCGGACCAGTCCGGAGCCGGAGGAGCCGGGGGGCGAACCGGCCTGGATGGTGGAGTTGACTCGCCGGGAGAAGGAGATCTCCCGGCTCGTGGTGGTCGGCAAGACGAATGCGATGATCGCCCGGATCAGCGGGATCTCGGTCCGGACGGTGGAGGGCCACCTCTACCAGGTCTACGCGAAGCTACACCTCAAGGGCCGTGCTGAACTGGCCCGCCTGGCTGCCGCCCACACCCCGCAGCAGCACCGGTCATGACCGCTCCGCAGAACGGGCGTCAGGCGCCGTCAGCCCGGACCGGTCGCGGCCCTCACCTGGACACCCTCGTGGACGTGCTGCAGGGGAAGCCGACCGCCGGGGCAGTGATCCTCGGGGGGCCGGGCATGGGCAAGTCCTCGCTGGTCCAGCAGGCACTGAAGGTGTCCGGCCGCCTCGGAGACGTGCAGACCGTCCAATGCAGCCCGAGCCTGAGGGAGGTGACCTACGGGGCACTGTCCCCCCTGCTGATCGGCTTGCCCCGGTTGGAGACCCCGGTGGAGGTCCTGCGCGCCCTGCAGCAGGGCCACACCGCACCGGTGATCGTGGTGGTCGATGTCCAGCACCTGGATGCCGCCAGCGCCTTCGTGCTGGCCCAGCTGGTCCAGAACCAGGCCGCCACCCTCCTGGCCATGGGCACCGGCCCGCTCGACCGGGCCTCCGGCCTGGCCGCCCTGGCAGACACCGGGGTGCTGCGGACGATCCACCTGGAGCCGGCCGACGTGGACCGCGTGCGGCGTCAGTGCGAACACATGCTGGACGGGCCCGTGACCCTCGGGACGGCACGGGCCATCCACGGGATGACCGGTGGTAACCCGCGGCTGATCAACGCGTACCTGGCCTCCGCCAGGGACCAGGGGGTCCTGGTCCGGGCACCGGGCGGCGCATCCATGCCGGGGCTTCCGGCGCCGTGGGTCCTGTTGCGGGCCGCTCCGGAACCGGACGGGCGCCTGATCGACACCGTGGAGACGATGCAGGACGCGTTGTTGCCCGGTGAGCGGGAGACGCTGGAGCTGGCCGCCCTGGCCGGAGGTACACCGCGGTCCCTGCTGCGTGCCCTCGCCGGGGAACATGTCCACGACCTGCTCGAGGCCGGGTTGCTCCGGGAGAAGGGATCCGGAGACACCGTGGATCTGGCCGCGGTGATCCATGCCGAGGTGCTGCGGGCCCACATCGCTCCCGGACGGAGCTTCGAGCTGTACAAGAGGTGGGTGGCCGCTGGCGGCGATGCCGAACAGGGCCGGACGGCCCGCAGCGTGCTCTGGGCCCTGGAGTGCGGACAGGGTGTGCCGGTCAACCAGCTCATGGACGCCAGCTACGCGGCGCTGCAGGTCAAGGACTGGCCGACGGCCCGAGCCCTGGCACCCCACGTGGCCGGGTCCAAGGAACCGCGGGCGGCGCTGTTGGCCTCGGAGCTGATGCTCCTGGGCGGACGCACCTGGGCGGCCCGCAAGGAGCTGGAGGACCTCGCCGTCCAGACCTCGGATCAGGGCCTGAGGACGGAGGCGTTGTCCCTGCTCGCCCTCAGCCTCGTGAGCGCCGGCGAGGCCCCCAATGTCTGGGCTGCCCTGCCGCCGCTGTTCTCGAGCTTCCGGGAACGCCAGCCGACGCCGTCCGACTCACCCTCCGAGTTGCTGAGCCTGATGGAGTTGATCAGTCGCGGCGCCCCTGACCTGCACCGCCCCGAAGTGCAGGAACAGTTGCAGCGCGTCATCGATGATCCCGACACCCAGGACTTCACGCGCGCCACCATGCTGCTCATGCGGGCCGAGGCACTGACCATGGCGGGGGACCCGGAGGCTGCCGCCCGGACCGCCGAGCGCGCCTACGAGATGGCTCGGAGGTTTCCCGCCTTCTCCGCGCGATTCGATCTCCAATGCATAGCCACCCTCGTGCTCGCCCACGTCACCGCCGGGTACACGGATCGGGCACGGGAACTCCTCGAGGAACAGATGGCCCTGGAGCCGCGGCTGTGGCACCAGAGATCGGGCACCATCCTGGCCTTGCAACACCTGATGGAGAACGCCGATGGCACGCCGGAGGGCGCCTACCCGTGGATCGAGGACGCCGTGGTGGAACTGCGTCAGCACGATCCCCTGCAGCTGTTGCCGCTGGCCGAGGCCATGCTGGCCCCCCGGCGGGCCAGCGTCACGGTCGGGATGCCGAGCCCCACCGCCGAAGAACGGGCGGTGAGGCACATCTCCGGCCCGGAATCCTGGTGCCTGATGTCCCTGGCCCTCTTCAGCATCGCCGAGGACCGTCACCCCGACCTCGCGGGCGTGGGTCGTCCACTGTGGCGTAGGGTCCTGGACGATCCACGGCTGCAGCGCCGTCCCGTGGTCCGGCGGGAGATCCTGCTGTGCCTGATCATGATGCGCGACCCGGCGGATGTTGAGCAGGGACTGCTGCGGGAGTTCCAAGAGGTGACCACCGCCACGGCCGGGCCCCGGGCTGAGGGCTTCGCCCGCGTGCTGGAACCGTCTCTCGCGCAGGACCATCGGGGCCTGGCGGAGGCCGCCGGACAGACGGCCGCCGCCGGGACCATCCTTGCGGCGGCGTTCGCCTGGGCCCAAGTGGTCCTGCTCCACCACCACGCCGGTGACCTGCGACGCCGGGGCGAGGCCCTGCGCCACCTCAAGCGATTGGAGGTGCGCGCCGGGGTCCGATTCCCGCCCTACATCGCCGGGGCCCAGGCCCTCGGCGCGCTGACGGCGCGCGAGCGGGAGATCGTGGAACTCGCAGCACAGGGCCTGAGCAACGCCGAAGTGGCGGAACGGCTCTTCGTCTCCCAGCGCACCGTGGAGGGCCACCTGTACCGGGTCTTCACGAAGCTCGGGATCACCGAGCGGTCCGAACTGCGGGACGTGCAGTTCTGACCGGCCGCGGGCCTCTGAGCTGCTGGCGAACTGACACCGACAGCACGGCACCTGCTCCACGTGGAGCAGGTGCCGTGCCGTTTAAACTCTTGGATTGCACCGGAGTGAGGCATTCTTTGCATCGTGTCGAGGCAAGGGGCGGCCGTTCGCGCTCAGTCATGCCCGATTGGGGATCCCCACCCGGTGTTCTGCGGGTGCCAGCCGAAACGACCAAGGCTCAGCGGAATGGGTCGTGCCAAGATACAAGGCCCGTGGTCCTGCCACCCTCGGCGTGCGCCCGCTCGCTCGGCCGTGAATGCGCTCTTGGCCTTCGACGGGGACCGGTGAGCGTGAGACAGGGGCGTGGACACGTTAGCAGTTGAAGTGTTGAGTAATCCTGCTGTTTCCATTGAGGTAAAGGGATTTCACGGGTACGCTCCAAACAGGCGCAAAGAGGCGGTGGCTCACGCCGCCGCCTCTTGTCGGACCTAATGCAGATGAGCCCGCATCCCCGCGGGCTTGGTCCATCTGTCGATCCGTGTGCACCGTCTCACTGGGCCCCTTCAGGGTATCGAAGGGGCCCTCGGCGTTGGTAGTGGCCTTTTGTCTATACTTCCGGACCGCGATGCCCAGCCGACAGACTCCGATCACTCTGATCCAAGTCGCAGCGGCATGGCGCTGAAACGTGGGCGGGGGCGTCTGCCGCTGCTCTCCGTGGTTCGGGTTGTTTTCATCGCCGTCACTGCCGCCGGGTCCACCTTGCGGCGTGGGGTCGGACTCGGCAAGCCGACGGGGCCGCGCGCCGTGGGGCGCGTCACCGCTGACGGTCCGGCTCTGGGAGCCGCAGAACCTTGAAAAGGCGTTACGCGAAGACCCGGTCCTGGCTCAGCTGGCCCCTCAACGCAACGCGGCCGAACGTCCCCGTAGGCCGGAAGGGCCTGCGGCGGCAGTTCAGAAGTGCTGCCGAGGGTCATATGGGCGACGGGGCGATTCCTTAGGGGGATCCCCGACCGGCACACGAGTCGGCTGCGGCGTGGTGGCCTTCCGGTGTGGGGCGATTGTGGGGTGCAATGCCTGTTGCCCCGGAGGCTGTCAGGAACGCGAGGTGCCTTTTACCTGTGGCGAATCCATGGGTGGGGCCAGGGGCAGTCGGACGGCGGTTGGCTGGGACCTCAAGACTTGGTGCCTTTGGTGACAGGATGAGGACCATGGCTGAGCTCGATCCCAACGTCCGGCAGGAGGTGGTGCGTCGTGTCTTGGTTCTTGGCTGTGAGGACTGGGTTCGCTTCCGTGAGATCGAAGGGATCGTCCTAGACGTCATGACCGAAACTGCCGGAATCACTGCACTCGGCCCGGACGATAGCCGCGATTCCGGACTCGCGACATCGCTGGCTGTGGAGGTGTCCGTAAGCATGTGCGACGAGGGCTTGCTGACCCCGGGCCGGTATGAGAGCGCAGGGTTTTGCCGGTGGAGCGAACGCGGTGACGCGCTACGCCGGCGAATTATGGACCATGTGCGCGCGCCCTGGACGGAACCGGTGGCCTGCATCGTCAACGTCATGTTTGATCCAACGGAGCCGGGAAGACAGTTACTGGCCACCGCTGAAACAGTCGCCGATACCCCCACGCCGATGGACTAAGTGATGCCAACGAGAAGACGGTTCCGCGGGACTCGGGTTTCTCACCGGCGTTCAGAGACTGGCCTCTTGAGGGCGGGTTGTCGACCGCCCCATAAGAGGATCCGGGGCCGGTACAAGTAGGCGATGCCCTCGACCATCCGCCGGTGGTCGCCGAACGGATGCCCACGCCGGCTCTGATTCGAGGGCAACAACGGCACGATCGGCTACCACTGCTTGTCCGTGAACACTCGATATCACAATCCCGTTGTGAGCTCACCCGGCCCACCTGCCGCGAGCCTCACCGACGATAGGGAAGACACGACCTAGGGGATTGACGTCAGCTAGTAGCGGAGCGCCAAAATTTGTCGGGCATCAAGTGCGACCCGGCCGCTCTGAGGGCAGGTGGGCTCCAATGAACTACGGCAAGGCGTCATCCGGATCAGTACACTAACGGGCAAACCTTAGACGGCCAGAGAGGACCCCTCGCCAGACGACGACCTGCTTCGCGGTTTGGCAGTTCCAGGGACGGCACATAAGTCAGAGGACGGACCGATGAATGTCGCTATTGATTTCATTTTTTATCTAAGTTTGACAACCATTGTAGTCGTCTCCGCCGTCTATGTTTCTATCCTGCTCCGAGCGTACGACGACGGAAGTTTACAGCTGTTCACGGACGAGTCCCTCCTGCGGGCGCTCTCGCAACATTCACTCGAAGACATACGGGTGCTGGGTGACATGGATCGGCTTCGAATGGCTGAAACTATTGAGAGCTTGCAGCATAACCTTACGGCGTACAATTCGGCCGGTAAAGAGAATGTAGCCGAAGTTATTGCTACGATAGTAGTCGATCCAGTCAAAGCATCTAAGTATGAAAAAAAAGTCGCAGACATTCGCGAGAGAGGTAGGGTTGCAAAAAAAGAGGCGCAGTCACAATTCGTCGTTGCGGTCGATTCCGCTATGAACACGCCATTGTTGCGAACTGTCAAGGTTTATCGGCGGGCCGCGATGCGGGCGCGTTGGAAGCTGTGGCGCGCTGGATTTGCAGACAATGCGGTGGCGGTCGTTAGAGGAGCCTTGCGGTACAAGGTGATGGCATCCCTGGTCATTGCCGGTGGATTTCTGATCGTGGGGCTTGCAAAGGTATTGATGGGGAGCAGGCTCCAAGTTACCGACGCCTTTCCGACATTGGTTGTATTGGTGAGTGCGGCGGCTGGCTCTTTTTCGTCTCCGATCCGTGTCCTTTGGCAGGTGATGTCTCGTCAAATGGCAGGTCTGGTAGGAGATAATCTTGAGGCTCGTCGGAATCGGCAGCTGCTGGCAGTCGGACTTCCAGCATTAGTATTTATTTCTGCGCTGATCGCGTATTTCGGTCCTCACTTGTCGCTGGCCTTGTCGGCGTTGTTTGTCAATGAACTTTCGCGCCCTGAAGCGACTCTAATTCCTCGAGTATTTTCGTTTCTCGGCTCTCTGATGTTGGTATTTATCATTTGGTCGCTGTGTGTGGACGCGGTCCGGGCCCTGCGACCAAATCATCCCGTGAAGGCACGAACCGACACGGCAGGTGCTTCGCTTCTTATGGCTCTGAGGAATTCTCTTCCGTGGAGCGCCCGGCTTCGGTTGCTGGCGTTGACTTTCTTGCTTGCTCCGCTGCTCACGTTGATGTTGGCCGTGAGCCTGGCGATGTCTTTCCAGCCGCAGGTGTTGTCAGAACGACTGGCAGGGCCAGGGGTCGAGGCAACGTTGATCGTTGTATCACTAATGATGGGGGGAGGCTTCGTCTTACTC
>NZ_JBFBLI010000018.1:0-40278 GCF_040702545.1 Citricoccus sp. NPDC079358 | reverse complement strand
CATCACCCGATTCTCCCAGCCCGCCAGGAGACAGCCCGGTCAATCCGCCGGCGTTTTAAAGATCGACCCCACGATTACTGACCCACGCACCTAGAACCCGCTGATCGTGGTGGGGTCGTTGACGCTGACCAGCTGGAAGGTCTCGACAAACCGCCGCCGGCCGTCGGCCGTGACGGCGCTGGTGGTCGAGGCGGGATGGTCCGGCACGGACACCGTCTCGGCCTGGCCACTCGAGTCCGTCGTCCCGGTGGCGGCAGGGGGGCCCGCTGCGGAAAGCCACTCCCGGTGCAGCTGCTCCATGCCGTCCAGGACGAAGGCTTCCATCGCCGCCACATCGGGGTGCTGCGAGGCATGGAAGCGCAGGGCGGCCAGCTTGTCCTGTTCGAACCCGGTCACGTCCACGGCGAGATTGGACCGCACCGCCGGATGGCCGTACATCACCAGCCACTTCAGGTGGAAGGCCTCCAGCCCCCGCGCGGCCAGCTCCGGATAGGCGAAGGGGTTCTCCACCGCCGGGTAGCTCGCCCGCACGACCGCCTCACCGGCGGCGAGGTGGTCCGGATGGGACCGCTGCAGTCGGTCCCAGTCCCGCTCGGGGGACATGGAGAACACGGCGTCCGGCCGGTGGCGGCGCATCGCCTCCACCACCTTGGCCATCACGGCGTGTGAGGGCTCCAGGTAGCCGTCCCGCTCCCCCAGGTACTCCACGTCCTGCACACCCAGGTGGGCAGCCGCCTCCCGTTGCTCCCGATGCCGGCGCTCCGTCATGGTGTGCTGGTTCTCGGTCTCGAAGCCGCCGGCGTCCCCGTCCGTCATGACCACATAGGTCACCTCGACGCCGGCTCGCGTCAGCCCCGCGATCGTCGCGGCGGCTCCGAAGTCGAGATCATCGGGATGGGCGCCGAAGGCCAGGACCGTCGTCCATCCGTGGTCGGCAGCCAATTCGGCTGGTTTCGTGAGAGGCATCGTCAGCGGCGTCATGTCCTCCATGGTGCCCTCTGTCGCTACTCCTGGTTCGCATCCGAGACGAACGTGACCTCGGCGGACTGGTCCTCGCCGTCCCGGGTGAAGTGCACCGTGGCCGTGTCGCCTTCGGGGTACTCACGCACCACGGCGGTCAGTGACTCGCTGTCCGCGACGGGGCGGTCTCCGACGCCGGTGATGACGTCCCCCTCCTCGATCCCCGCCTGAGCAGCTGGGGACTCCGGGACCACCTCGACCACCCGGGCACCCGCACTGAATCCTCCCGAGGACAGGGCGTTCTGCTCACTGGTGCCGGCGCCACTGGCCTCGGCACTCGGTTCGGAGCCGGCCGGGGTGGCGGGCTGGGGCGTGACGGAGACGCCGAGGAAGCCGTGGGTGGCCTCTCCGTCCTCGATGAGGTCCTGAGCCACGCGCTGGGCGTAGTCCGCGGGGATGGAAAAGCCCACGCCGATGTTGCCGGAGGAATCCGCACCCGAGGCCCCGCCAGCGGAGGCGATCGCCACGTTGACGCCGATCAGCCGTCCCTGGGCGTCCACGAGTGCGCCGCCCGAGTTGCCGGGATTGATGGCGGCATCGGTTTGGATGACGTTCATGAAGATCGAGCCTTGGGCTTGCGGCTGCTGCTCTTGGGGGGCGGGGAACCCCGGGATCTCGAACTCGGGCGCGTCCTGGCTGCCGCCCTCCCCGCTGTCCTCCGGTGCGGCCGAGGAGGCCACGGAGATCGTCCGGTTCAGTTTTGAGACGATACCGTCCGTGACGGTGCCGGACAGCCCTAGAGGAGCACCGATGGCGATGGCGGAATCGCCCACGTTCAGTTCGGAGGACTGCCCCATCTCGATGGGAGTGAGTCCCTCAGCCTCGATCTTGACGACGGCGAGATCGGACTCCGGGTCGGTCCCGACAATACTGGCGGTGTGCACGGCGCCATCGGCCGTCTGGACAGTGACGTCGGCATCCCCTGCCTGCCCACCCAGCGTCACCACGTGGGTGTTGGTCAGGATGTTTCCTTCGTCGTCGAGGATCACGCCGGAGCCAGACCCGGAGCCCTGCCCGGCCGCGACGGAGAGGGTCACCACGGAGGGGGCCGCCTTGGCGGCTGCGGCCGTGACGGCGGTCGCATCCTCCGAGCGATTGATGTCCAGACCGTGGCCCTGTTCCTGGACGGAACCCGTGCCGGCCGAACCGGCATTGTCCTCCGTGGCCGCGTTGACGCCGACGGCGACACCGCCGCCGGCCAGGCCGGCGATGAGCATGCCGGCGACGAGGGCACCGACGCCGACGCTGCGGCGCTTCCGCTCCCGGCTGGCGTCGTGAGGGTGTGCCTGGTGAGAGAAGTCCTCGACGGGTGCGCCCGGTCCCGCCGCATCCATGGCCGGCTCGGGGCCCTCGGTGTGGGGCAGGGACTGGGTCTCGTTCCAGCGGGGGTAGGGCTCCCTGCTGGCCGAGAGCTGTTCGGACGACCGGGCCGACGTCGGCGGGGTCTCGGGACGCGGAGGGACGGCAGGCGTCCCCTCGTGCTGCCCGCCCGTACCCTCGGTGCCGTTGTGGTCCGCTTCGTTCATGATCGTCGTCCTTTCCTGCCGGATCTCCCGTGGTGGGTGGCCCGTCGTCGTGGTCGGTCAGGCCGCCCGGGCCCACCGCACCGTCTATCCTGCCGCTCCATCCTGTCTGCTGGGATCGTGTTCGCTGAACGAATCCTGAGTGCATGCTCGACGGTTCGCCGACGGCGCATGCGTCTTCATGGCGAACGTCCGGAATCGCCCCATAGACTTCTACTAGCAGCCACCATCCCACGTGTACCCCTGAAGGGTGATCCATGAAGTCCCAGGCCCTTGCGGTGCAACCGCGCCGTCTCTCCCCCGCCGTCCTGGCCTCGAGTGCCCTGCTGACCTCGGGACTGACCCTGACCGGCGGACTGGCCCTCGCCGAGGCGGCCCGGGCTGAGGCGCCGGTGGACATCCCGCCGGGCACTTTCGTGGTCGATGAGGCGGAGGTGCTCACCTCCGCCGAGGAAGACGAAATCACCCAGGCCATCAACCAGCTGCGCTCGGAAGAGGGGCAGAACCTCTTCGTGGTCTACGTGGATGAGTTCACGGATGAATCCGGGCAGACGATGGACCGAAACGCATGGCTCACCGATGTCGCCGAGGCCAAGGATCTGGGTTCCTCCGACTCCATCCTCGCCGTGGCGGTTGAATCACGAAGCTATGCGTACTCCGCGACCCAGGCCAACAGCATCGGCCCCTTGACCACGGATATCACCGATGAATACATCGTCCCGGAACTGCCTGCGGTCGGCGAGGATGACTGGCAGACCGTGGCGTTGTCCACCGTGTCGGGAATCGAGGATGCCGCCGACGGTCGGGTCAACGGACCCGACTCCGGCGGTGGTGCAGGCGGGTGGATTGCCGGTGGCCTGGCTGTGGTCGCGCTGGCCGGTGGCGGATACGCCCTGATGCGCCGCAACAAGTCCAAGGCGGAGCACCAGAGCCAGTCCGCTCGTGGGGCGCAGGGGCCGAAGGATCCGCTGGACGAGATGTCCGTGAACGATCTGCGCACCAAGGCCGGCTCCATGCTCATCGGTGCCGATGACGCGATTCGTTCCTCCGAGCAGGAGGTCGGCTTCGCCCTGGCATCCTATGGCGAGAAGTCCGTGGAGACCTTCACCCAGGACATCGAGATCGCCAAGGACCACATGCGGGAGTCCTACAAGCTGCAGAACCAGCTGGACGACCACATCCCGGACACGGAGGAACAGCAGCGGGCGTGGCTCAAGGACATCATCGCCCGGTGCCAGGCCGTCAACGAGTCGCTGTCCGCGCACACCAAGGAATTCGACGAACTCCGCGACCTGGAGAAGAACGCCGGGGCAGCCCTGGAATCCCTCAAGACCCGAGCCGATGAGGTGGCGGACTCGGTGGCGCAGGCCGAGCAGGGCCTCGTCGACCTGCACACCCGTTACGCGGACGTGGCACTGGTCGAGGTCAACGACAACGCCACGCAGGCCCGGGAACGCCTGGAGTTCGTCCGGGCCGCCGCTGCCAAGGCCGAGGAGTCCCTCACCTCCGACCCGTCCACCGCCGTGCTGGCGATCCGGGCCGGCGAGGAGGCCGTCTCCCAGATCTCCACACTCGTGGAGGCGGTGGCCAAGGCTCGAGGGCACCTGGAGAGCGCCATGGAGAACCTGGAGACCGGGGTCAACCAGTCCACCCAGGATCTCGCCCAGGCCCAGGCCCTCGTGGACGCCGGCCGACACCCCGAACTGGCGGGGCCGGCGGCCGGCCTGCAGCAGACCCTGTCCCGCGTGAGATCCGAGATCGCCGCGGGCCGCCCGGCGCCCTTCCGGCTGCTGCAGTCGTTGGAGCAGGCCCACCGCCAGCTCGACGCACCCCTGTCCGGCATCCGCGACCGCCAGGAGCAGGAGCGCCGGGCCGCCGCCGCCCTCCAGTCCACCATCAGGCAGGCCCAGGCCCAGATCGACGGCACCCAGGACTTCATCGCGGCCCGCCGCGGTGCCGTGGGCAGCCAGGCCCGGACCAAGCTGGCCGAGGCCGAACGGACCCTGCAGGACGCCGTTCGGCTCTCGGGACAGGACCCGGTGACCGCCTTGAACCTGGCGAACCAGGCCAGTTCCCTGGCGGACCGCGCCAGCCAGCTGGCCCAGCAGGACCTCAATCAGTGGGGCGGCTACGCCGGCGCCGGTGCCGGCCACGGGGGCCGTGGTGGCTACGGTGGTGGCGGGGGTGGCGGCTTCGGCGCCGGGCTCGGCGGGGCCATCCTCGGCGGCATCCTGATGGGCGGCATCCTCGGCGGGGACAACGACCACGGCGATTGGGGCGGCGGTGGCTTCGGTGGCTTCGGCGGCGGCGGTGGCCTGGGCGGCGGGGACTTCGGCGGTGGCGGTGGTCTCGGGGACATCGGCGGCGGTAGCTTCTAGGAACGGACATCCGGACGACACAGTTAAGAGATTTCCCGGCGCCGCGGGGCACCGGGGCCCAACGCCCGTCAGCGGGACACGGGAGACAGAACCGGCGGAGAAACCGCCGGTCCTCACGGAATGAGCGGAAGGCGACAACGTGGTAAAGCAGTCCATATTCGGCCGAATTGCAACCCTGGCCAAGGCCAACATCAACTCGATGCTGGACAAGGCCGAAGACCCGCAGAAGATGCTGGACCAGATGGTCCGCGACTACACCAACAGCATCTCCGAGGCTGAGGCCGCCGTGGCCCAGACCATCGGCAACCTGCGCATGATCCAGGACGACTACAACGAGGACCTGGACGCCTCCAAGAGCTGGGGCCAGAAGGCACTGGCCGCCTCCTCCAAGGCCGACCAGTTCCGCACTTCCGGTGACACGGCCTCCGCGGACAAGTTCGACAACCTGGCCAAGGTCGCCATCGAGCGCCAGATGGATGCCGAGAAGTCGGCCAAGGCCGCGGAACCGACCATCGCGTCGCAGACCGAGATCGTGGACAAGCTCAAGGACGGCTTGGACAAGATGAACGACAAGCGCCGCCAGCTGGTCTCCAAGCGCGATGAGCTGACCGCCCGGGCCAAGTCCGCCCAGGCGCAGTCCGCGGTGCATGATGCCGTCAAGTCCATCGACATCATGGACCCCTCCTCCGAGGTCAACCGCTTCGAGGAGAAGGTCCGCCGTGAGGAGGCCCGCGTGCGTGGCCAGAACGAGCTGGCGTCGTCCTCCTTGGATGCCCAGTTCGAGTCCCTCGAGGACCTGGGCGAGCAGACCGAGGTGGAGGCCCGCCTCGCCGCGCTGAAGGCCGGGGGCACCCAGTCCCTGACCGCCGGCAACGCCGCGGACACCGGCGAGGCTGAACTGGACTACTCCGAGGGTGCCACCCGGTCCAACTGATTCCGGTATCCAGGTTCCGGATTCCGTTCCGGTCTACCGGCCCGGGCCACGACGTCGGCCCCTCCCCTTTCCCGAGCCCGCCAGGGCCAAGGGCGAAGGTGGGGGGGCCGACGTCGTCCCCGGGCAGCAGAAAACCCCCGAACCAATGGTTCGGGGGTTTTCTCTTCTCGTTGCGGGGGCAAGATTTGAACTTGCGACCTCCGGGTTATGAGCCCGGCGAGCTACCGAACTGCTCCACCCCGCGGCGACTCCTATGACTATACGGGGGTCGTGGCCGGAAAACCAAATCGAGGCCGCCGTGATGTCCACCACTGGCCAGCGCCCATTCATCTCGCCTCCACCGCACGGCCACCAAGCCGCCCCCGACCGTCCCGGGAGGCCTGACCGGAGCCGATGGACGGCCAGCGGAGACAGCAGCAGGGGCCGTCCCCCGGATCACTCCGGGCGGCGGCCCCTGCTGGGAAGGAGGTGGGGTCGAGGGGTCAGCCCTCGGTGCCCTCCTCGGCCGGCGGCTCGGTCTGCTCACCGTCAGCGGGCGCCTCGGCGCCCTCGTCCGGCGTGGCCTCGCCACGGATGGCCTCGTCGGCCTCCAACGCGCGGGACAGGGCGTCGTTCAGGCGTGTCTGGGCCTCGCCGTAGGCGGTCCAGTCTCCGTTGGCCATGGCCTCTTCGGAAGCCTGGATGGCCTCGTTGGCGTCGGTCAGGGCCTGGCCGAGTTGTTCCTGCGCGCTCTGGCTCTCCGGCGGGGAGGGCTGGGAACCCGGTTCCTCCGCGGCTGGGTCGTCGATCGACGAGTCGTCCGTCGGATCCTCACCGGAGTCCACGGTGGCACCGGAGTCGCCGCCGAACACCTGGTCCATGGCCTCCTCCAACGTGGGAGCGAAGCCGATTTGGTCCTCCCCGAAGGACACCAGCACCCGGCGCAAGGTCGGGTAGGACGTGGTGCCCGTGGACTGGATGTAGACGGGCTGGACGTACATGATGCCCTCCGCCACCGGCAGAGTGATGAGGTTTCCGTTGATGACCTCAGACGCACCCTGGCGCAACAGGTTGAGTTCCTGGGAGACCTGGGCGTTGGAGTCGAACTGCGCCTGGGCCTGGCCCGGACCGGGTATGGAAGTCTGGCGTGGCAGCTCCAGCAACTGCAGGTGGCCGTAGTCCTCAGATTTCACACCGTCCTCGCCAGTGCCGGCGTCGCCATTGGCGGCCAGGTATCCGTAGAGCACGTTGCGTGTCTGGGCGTCCTGCGTGACCTGCGGGATGTACGTGCTGGTCAGCTGGAACGCGGGCTCGTCCTTACCCGGCATGCGCAGCGTCATGTAGTACGGCGGCACCTTGACCGTGTCATCATCCTGGGTCGGATCGGCCGGCACGGACCAGGCGTCGTTGTTCTCGTAGAAGTCCACCGGGTTGGTCACGTGGTAGCGGCCGAGCAGCTCCCGCTGGACCTTGAACATGTCCTCGGGATACCGCACGTGGTCCATGAGTTCGGCGCTCATCTCCGAGTACGGCTGCAGCGAGGTCGGGTAGACCTTCTGCCAGGCCTTCAGCAAGGGGTCCTCCTCGTCCCAGGCGTACAGGTTGACCGAGCCGTCATAGGCGTCCACGGTGGCTTTGACGGAGTTGCGCATGTAGTTCACCTGGCCGGACAGATTGGCGGTGGCGTCCGTGTTCAGGCCGTCCCTCGTCGCCGAGTCCAGCTGCTGGGCGGTGGAGTACGGGAACTTGTCCGAGGTGGTGTACCCCTCCACGATCCACTGCACGCGGCCGTCCACGATGGCCGGGTAGGCGTTGGAGTCCACGGTCAGATACGGAGCGACCTTCTGGACGCGCTCGATCGGGTTCCGGTCGTAGAGGATCTGTGACTCGGAGTTCACGTCCGAGGACAACAGGATCTCCGTGGAGCCGAATTTGATGGCATAGACCAGCTGGTTGAAGAAGCCGCCCACGGACGGACCGCCCTCACCGGTGAACGTGTAGGTGGTGTCCTGGTCACTGGCGGCATCCTGCGGACGGTCACGCTCGCGCTCCGGGGCCCCCTCGGGGGCGCCCACGATCGAGTAGCTCGGGGAGTTCATGCCGAAGTAGATGCGCGGCTCATAGGTCTCATCGCTGCCCAGGGCACCCGAGGTCGGGATCCCCGAGAGCAGGAAGGACGGGCGCCCACCGGCGGCCACCTCGGAGGCGTCCGCGGCCACCATGCCGTAGCCGTGGGTGTAGGTGATGTGTTGGTTCACCCAGGACGAGGTGGGGTCCACGTTCACGTCACGCACGGAGAGAATGGTGTCCTGGGACTCGCCCTCCACGTCGTAGCGGTCCACGTGCAGGGTCTCTGGGAAGGCGTAGTACGGGCGGAACTGCTGCAGCTGGCCGAACGTCCGCGAGAGCAGATTCGGGTCCATCAGGCGGATGTTCGAAGTGCTGGCCTCTTCGCCGGAAAGGCTTCCGGCTGCGGCCTCGGTCTCGCCTGCGTATCCGGTGGACTCGACGTCCGCGAGACCGTAGGCCTCACGGGTGTGCTCGATGTTGCGGTTGATGTAGTCCTGTTCCAGCGTCACCTCGGAGGGCCTGACCTGGTACTCCTGGATGAGGAACGGGTAGGCCGCACCGGCCACGATCGCGGCGATGACCAGGCCCGCCGCGCCGACCAGCGAGATCCGCCACTTGCCGGTGATGGCCGTGACGATGAAGAGGATGGCCACGAGGGCGGCGGCCACCGCCAGGATCGTGGAGGTTGGGATCACGGCGTTGACGTCGGTGTACATGGCACCGGCCCAGTTCCCGTCCTGTGACTGGAGGGTCCGGAAGCGGTTCAGCCAGTAATTTCCGGCCTGCAGCAAGAGGAACAGGGCGACGAAGACGCCCAGGTGGATGCGAGCCGGCGACTCGATGACGATCCCGCCCTGCTCCTTCACCCGGATGCTGCCATAGAGGTAGTGCACGAGCAGTCCGGCGATGCCGGCGATCAGGACGACTGACACCAGGAATCCGACGATCAGGCCGAGGAACGGCAGGGTCGCCATGAAGAACATGAAGTCCAGACCGAACTCCGGGTCCACCTGGCCGTAAGGCTCCTGGTTGAAGAACAGCAGCACGTCCTGCCATCCGTTCATGGCGGCGGACCCGGCGAAGAACCCGATCACCACGGGGATACCGATGAACACCAGGCGGCGCATGGGCTCGAGCTGCTTCTGGTACTGCGCCAGGGAATCACGGGTCTGGCTCTGCAGGTTCTGCGGCCGGGACCGCCACGCCAGCCACATGGACAACCACACGGCCGCGCCCATGAGTACGCCGCCGATCGCGAACAAGGCGGCGCGGGTCCAGATCTCGGTCCAGAACACCTCCGAGAAGTCCACCTGGTTGTACCAGAGGACATCGGTGTAGACGCCCGAGAAGAACATGAAGGCGACCACCAGCACGGCCAGCACCACGATAGTGAGCACCAGCGCCGAGGGACGGCGGGAGCCGGCTGGGCGGTCCCCGGAGGAACCCCCGCCGCGTTCGGCCGGCTGCCCCGGTCCACCAGGACGGCCAGGACCCCCCGGACCGCCGCCTCCCGGGCCACCGAACAGGCCGCCGGAGCCCCCTGTTCCGCGGTCGTTGCCGCGTCCATCGTCCGGTCCTCCGAAGAGACCGCCAAACCCTTGTCCGAAACTCACGTGTCCTTACCCATCTGCGCCCTGGCGCCGGTCGTGTCCTGCACTGCGTTGGCGGCCTGGTGTGGCCACCGAAGTCTCTGGTCTTGCGTTGTCCTGCGTGTGCTGCGAGCGCTGCATGTCCTGCCTTGCACCGCGCCGTGCCTCACCCCTCGCTGCACCTGTCAGCCGCAGGTCGGCGCCTGCGGCGTTTCACCACTCCCCACGGTCTCGACCACGGTCCGGGCCTGTTCGAGTGTCGCCACCGAATAGACCTCGATCCCCTCGGGGACGCTGCCCGCCAGCTCGGCACAGTTACCCTCCGGGGCCAGGAAATGACGCGCCCCGCCAGCCTGGGCGCCGGCGACCTTCTGCACGATGCCGCCGATCTCCCCGACCGTGCCGTCCGGATCGATGGTCCCGGTGCCCGCGAGGTGCTGACCGCCCGCCATGGCGCCGGGGGTCAACTCATCGACGATCCCGAGCGCGAACATCAGCCCGGCGCTCGGACCACCGACGTTCTCCAGCGTGATCGCCACGTCCAGCGGAAACTCGAAATCCGAGTCCAGAAAGACGCCCATCAGCCACTCCCCCTGGGCCCCCTCATAGACGGGGACCTCGACGGTGCGCTCCTGGCCGTCCCGGACGATGCCGAGGTCGACCGGTTCACCGCCGGAGTCGTTGAGCCGGTTCTTCAGCCCCTCGAGCCCGGTGACCTCGATTCCGTCCGCGGTGACCAGTTGGTCCTCCGGCTGCAGCAGGTCGGTCGCCTGGGAGTCCTCGGTGAAGCCGGCGACGAACAGGGTCTGGCGGTAGTCGATGCCCAGGTTCTCGAGCGCGGCCGCCACGGCCCAGCTCTGGGAGGTGGCCATGGCCGCGGAATTCTCGGCGTTGACCTCCTCCGAGGTGGTCCCGGAGGGGTAGACGAGTTCCTGCGGGATGACGGACGCGGTCGGATCGACCCAGCTGCGCATCACGTCCAGGAACGTGGTCCAGCCGGTCGGGGCACCGGACACGTACACCGTGGTCAGATCCAGTTGGCCCTCCGTCGGATAGGTCTCGGCACCGTTGACGGTGATCACCGGCTCACCCTCGAATTCGCCGATGGTGTTGAAGGTCGGCCCCGGCGACTCGATGATGAACGGGCTGGGCAGGGCCACGGCGGTCAGTGTCAGGAGGCCGGCCACGGCACCGGCCACGGCGGTGATGCGGCGACGGCGACGGCCGGCCCGGCTGCGACGCGTCCAGGCTGTGAGGTCAGTGGCGTCTCTGAGGTGGGCCGCTTCGGCCGGTGCGTGGTCCGCGAACGGGGTCACGGAGCCGGGCACGGCCGACGGCGACGTCGGCGGGTGTCCGGTCTCTGACACGTCAGGGCACCTGTCTTCACGAAAACTGCCCCGGGGCGGTGGGTCCGCCGACCCGCGGGCAGAGGCGTACGGCCCGCTGTCCGGGCCGCTCTGGTCTCACTCCATTCTAGGGGGTCCGCGCACAGGGTGTGGCTCGGGACGCACTGGCCCTGTGCGCCCAGAGTGAACCGGTGGATTCACTGCGGACACGGTCAGGGCTCGCCGATACGCTGGTGGCCATGACGAATCCTCCGAACGGCCCCGGTTCCCACGACGGCGAAGACCCGCTGTCCGACATGCTCCGCCGCATGTTCGGCGAGGGCGGGCCCGATGCCGAGGAGCTGCGCCGTGCCCTCGAACAGATGGGCGGCGCCGGTGGGGCCGGAGGTCCCGGAGGCCTTCCGTTCGACCCCTCGCAGCTGGACCCGGCCATGATGAGCCAGATGATGCAGCAGTTCCAGACCATGATGCAGTCCTCACCCGAGGACGGGCCGGTCAATTGGACCCTGGCCCGGCAGTCCGCACGCCAGGCCGCCGCCGGACAGGATCCGACCGTCGGCACCTTCGCCCGGCGTGAGATCGACGAGGCCCTGCGGCTGGCGGAACTCTGGTTGGACGGTGCCACGGAGATCGAGTCCACCGGCCTGCTGGGCAAGGCCTGGTCCCGCGCCGAATGGGTCGAGGCGTCCATGGACACCTGGCAACGACTCACCGAACCAGTGGCCGTCTCCATGTCCGAGGCCATGTCCCGGGCCATGAGGGACCAGCTCCCGGGCCAGGTTCCCGAGGAGATGAAGGGCATGCTGGAGGGCATGCAGCCGATGCTGCAGAACATGGGCGGCACCATGTTCGGCCTCCAGCTGGGCCAGGCCGTCGGCGCCCTCGCCCAGGAGGTCCTCTCCGGAACCGACTCGGGATTCCCGGTGGCCGGGCACCAGTTGGCCATGGTCCCGGTGAACATCGAGGAGTTCGGAGACGGGCTCGAGGTCCCGGACGATCAGATCCGCATCTACCTGGCCCTGCGGGAAGTGGCCCGCATGCGCCTGTTTGTGCACTCCCCCTGGCTGGAACGGGACCTGTACGCGGCCATCGAGCAGTATGCCTCGGGCGTGCACATCGACATGTCCAAGATCGAGGAGGCGGCCCGATCCATCGACCCGTCCGATCCGGAGTCCATGCAGGAGGCCTTCGCCGGGGCATCGTTCATCCCCGAGCCCACCGGGACGCAGAAGGCGGCACTGGAGCGCCTCGAGTTGACCCTCGCGCTGATCGAGGGCTGGGTGGACGTCGTGGTCACCGAGGCCGCCAAGCCCTTGGACGCGGCGAATGCCCTGCGAGAGACCATCAACCGGCGTCGGGCCACCGGCGGCCCGGCGGAGCACGCCTTCGGCACCCTGGTCGGTCTGGACCTGCGGCCACGCCGGCTGCGTGAGGCCGCCGCTCTCTGGGAGAAGATCGGCGAGGCCAACGGTCGCGAGTACCGAGACACCATCTGGCGCCATCCCGACCTGCAGCCCACGGCCCAGGACCTGAACGACCCGGACGGCTACGTCTCGCGGCGCGAGGCCCGCGAACAGGAATCGGCCGGTTTGGACGACGAGTTGCGCAAACTCCTCGACGGCGGCTTCGACGACGGCGACGGCGCCACCCGGGACGACACCAAGTAAGAGGACGTCGGACACGGAGCCGGGAAGGACAAGACTGCGGGACGGTCAACGGCCCCGTCAGTCGATCCCCGCACCGGCGTCCGGTTCACCGTTGTCCGGCCCTCCGTTGTCCGGCTCTCCGTCCGGCCCGGTCAGCCCCCGCCCTGTCGCGTGGCTGACGCCGTTGAGGAAGGCCATGGCCTCCTTCTGCCGCGGATAGCGTTCCGCCATCGCGTGGAACGCCGCCGAATGGTCACCGTGCTTCAAGTGCACGAGTTCATGCACGAGGACGCCGTCCAGCACCCACCCGGGCATCCGGGCCACCTCGGCGGCGATGCGGATGCGGCCCGTCGACGGTGTGCAGGAACCCCAGCGGCGCTGTTGGCGGGTGGACCACACCACTTCACTGGGGTCCACCTCGCCGCCCAGCCAGGTGCGGGCCAGTTTCCGGGCGCGGGCCAGGAGATCCCCGTCCGAATCGGGTCCTGCCGGTTGGCGTGAGGCCACCTTCTGCAGCATCCGGCGCGCCCAGTCCCGTTCCGCCTGAGCGCCCAGGCCCATCGGCACGGAGACCTGGACCCGGCCGTCACGCCAGGCAGCGGAGATGGTGCGGGTGCGCCGCGAGGACCGCACGATCCTCACGACGGTGCCATCCACCTCCAGATCTTCGACCTCCCGGCCGTGGCTGCCCGGCCCCGACGCTCGACGACGGCCGGTCCCGGACGCGGTGCGGGCCGGGGTGCGCGTGGTGGGCCGGGCATCCGGCCGTGAGGGCGTCATGGTCCCATTCTGCCGGTGCCCCCGCCCGGGTGCGGACATCGACTCCCCCTTGTGGATAACCTCACGGACCGGATCGGCGTAGGTGCCACGATGAGACGACGACCCGTTCCGGAGCTGGGACCGGTCGGCGTCAGCCATCCCGGTTCCGCCGGGGCAGGGGGTCGTCCGACGACGTCCGCCCCTCCGCCCTCCCATCCCTCCATCCCTGCGCCCCTTCCATCCCTGACGAAAGAGGATTCCATGCGTCTCGACCCCGGGCTCACGCTGCTTCACGTCGCCGAGGACATCATCCAGATCGGCTCGGGAACGCGCTCCACCCAGCTCTCCGGCTGCTCGGCAGCTGCGGTCGAATACCTGCAGCGGCTCGTGGACGGGATCCCGGACGGACAGGAGGCGGACACCGCCCGCCGATGCGGCCTGGATCCGGCCGATGCCCGGGGCCTGGAGGCGTCCCTGGAGGACTTCCTGCGGTGGCATGATCAGCCCGCGCGCGCCGGTGCCGGCCATGCCGCCGACCTGCTCGCCGACGATCTGGCGCTGGTGCTGGCCCTGGATGCGGCGCCCACCGGCGCCGGTGGCACCGAGGACGCTGACGGCGCCCATGGCACCCCCGACGGCCGCAGCACCGACGCACTGGAGCGCGTGTCCGAGGTCCTGGACCGCCGCCAGCGCATCCAGGTCCAGGTTCTGGGACTGGGGCGCACCGGGTCCGTCATCGCGCGGGTCCTGGCCGCCGCCGGCATCGGCCGGCTGGCAGTGTGGGATCCTCAGGCAGTGACAGCCGCTGATCTCGGTACCGCCTACCTGGCCCCGGACCTCGGCCGGAGCCGGCCCGTCGCGTTGGGACGGCGCGTGGACGACGCCGGCCTCGGCACCGTGGTCCTGCCGCTCACCTCCCCCGTGCGACCGGGCCCCGGCGGCGCCCTCTCCGTCAGCGTCACGCGGGGTGCAGCGGATTATGACTACATCGCCCTCGCCCGCACGGCCGACCATCCGGTGTTGCCGGTGGTGATGCGGGACGACGACGCCCTCATCGGGCCCTGGTTCGTTCCCGGTCAGGGGCGCTGTCCCCTGTGCTGGGACCTCGCGGCCCGGGATGCGGACCCGCATCGGAGCCGGCGGACCGCAGCCCTCCTGGAACACCGGGCCGGACGCGAGGACGTGGCCGTGGCGACCACCGCGGGCGCCCTGGCTGCCCGCCAGGTCATCCGGTGGGCCGAGACGGGAATGGCTCCGGCCGGTGCGGTCCTGCACGTGCACGGAGACGGCAGCCGGATCGACACGCTCACCGTGGTCACCCATCCGGAGTGCGGGTGCGCCGTCCCCGGATGATCCGCCGTCAGGGCGTCAGACCGTCAGGTCAGCCAGACCCTCAGGCCGTGGCACCACGGGTGTCACCCCGGAGGCGCGACGGTTGTCAGGCCGTCGGGGTGCCGTTGACGAGTTCGAGCACATCCTCCCCGTACTTCTCCAGCTTGGACTTGCCGACCCCGGCGATGCGCAACAGCTCGGCCGGCGTCTTCGGTGCCGCCTCGGCGATCGCCACCAGGGTGGCGTCCGTGAACACCACGAACGCCGGCATGGAGGCCGCCTGGGACGTGGAAAGCCGCCACGCCTTGAGATTTTCGAACAATCCCTCGTCGTAGGTCGGCGGGCAGTCCAAGCACCGGCCGGTCTTGCGCTCGGCACCGGTCTCCAGCAGGGCTCCGCAGGAGCGGCACTGGGCCGGTTGGGCGCGCTTTCGGCCCGAGCCCCGCCCACCGGGACCGGACGCGCCCGCGGTGCCGGGCCGGCGTCGGCCCTGGCTCTGGGCCCCTTGCCGGGAGTCCGCCTCGGGATCCAGTGAGTCCAGGAAGCGGGAGGGCTTACGAGTGGAGCGCCCCCCGGTGCCGCGGGAGAGGGTCCACGTGAGGAACAGGCGCAGCCGGGCACGGGTGATGCCCACATAGAGCAGGCGCCGTTCCTCGTCGATGTCCTCCTGCGTGTCCGCGAAGCTGATCGGCATGAGGCCCTCGGAGAGCCCGACGAGGAAGACGGCATCCCATTCCAGGCCCTTGGCCGAGTGGAGCGAGGCCAACGTGACGCCCTGGACGGTGGGAGCGTGCTGGCTGGCCGCGCGTTCGTCCAGCTCGGCCACGAGATCGGTGAGCGTGAACTGGTCACCACGGGTGGTGGCCAGTTCCTCAGACAGGGCGACCAAGGCGTTGAGCGATTCCCATTTCTCGCGGGTGGCACCCGACGCCTGCGGAGCCGCCTCGGTGTAGCCCAGGGACGCCAGGACGTCCTTGACCCGGCCGGGGACCTGATCACCGGAGACGTCCTGGGCGGACCGGGCCGCGGCCCGCAACTGCAGGATGCCGTCCCGGATCTCACGTCGGGAGAAGAACCGTTCTCCACCCCGGAGCTGGTAACCGATGCCGGCGGCGGCGAAGGCGGACTCGAACGCCTGGGACTGGCCGTTCGTGCGGAACAGGACCGCGATCTCTGCAGCCTGGATGCCCTCGTCGAGCAGCTGCTTCACCTGGGCAGCGATCCAGCCGGCCTCCGCCTCGTCGTCCGAGCATTCGGCGAACACCGGCGCCGGGCCGTGGTCTCGCTGGGACACGAGCTCGAGGGGTTCAGCCCACCGCGGCATCGGACCCCGGACGCCGCCCGGTCCCGGCACCGGCACCCGTTGCCGGGTGCGTTCGGATAACAGCCGGTTGGCGAGGTCCACGATCTCGGGGGTGGACCGGTAGTCCCTCACGAGCTTGACCATGGTGGTCTCGGGGTGTTCCTGCCGGAAGTCCAGCAGGAAGCGGGAGGTGGCCCCGGTGAAGGAGTAGATGGTCTGGGAGGCGTCCCCGACCACACACAGCTCGTTCCGTCCCCCCAGCCAGAGATCCAGCAACCGGTGCTGCAGGGGTGAGACGTCCTGGTACTCGTCCACGATGAACACGCGGTACTGGTCCCGCACCTGGGCGGCGATCTTCGGCTCCGTCTCCAGGATGCCCACCATGATCAGCAGGACGTCCTCGAAGTCGATCAGATTCCGGTCCGTCTTGACATCTTCATACCCCTGGAACAGCCGGGCCACGCCGTTGGCGTCCCACCCGGTCGGCATCTCCCGACCGGCCGCTGCGGCGGCATACGAGTCCGGGGTTCGCATGGAGACCTTGGCCCACTCGATCTCCCCGGCCAGGTCCCGCAGCGCGGCGCGGTCCGTGGTGGTGCGCAGACGCCGGGCGGCTTCGGCGAGCATGTTGACCTTGTGGTCCACCAGCTCGGGGACCGCCCCGCCGACCGCCTGGGGCCAGAAGTACTGCAGCTGGCGCAGGGCGGCCGAGTGGAAGGTGCGCGCCTGGACCCCATGGGTGCCGAGGTCCCGCAGCCGGGTGCGCATCTCGGCGGCGGCCCGGGCCGTGAAGGTCAGCGCCAGGGTGCGGTGCGGGTCATAGACGCCGGTCTGCACCCCGTGGGCGATGCGGTGGGTGATGGCACGCGTCTTGCCCGTTCCGGCCCCGGCCAGGATGCACAGGGGTCCGTTGAGGGTGGTCGCGGCTTGGCGCTGCTCGGCGTCCAGGCCTGCCAGGATGTCTGTGGCGATAGCGGGGTGGTCGGTCACGGTCCTCCGGAGGGTGTCGTTCAGTTCTGCAGTGTGCGCGGTTCGGGCAGCGGTCCGCCGAACCAGTGTTCGATCAGGGCGCGGGAGATGGACGCGGCCCCGGGGATGGTGATGTCTCCGCTGGCCACCGTCTCCTCCAGTTCCGCTCGCGTGAACCACCGCACGTGGGCGACCTCGTCCCGGTCCGCGTCGGCTTCGTCAGGATGGTCCGTCACCGCCGTGTAGCCCAGCATGAGGGACTGTGGGAACGGCCACGGCTGGGACCCCAGGTACACGGGCGAGTGGATGCGCAGGTTCGACTCCTCGTGGACCTCACGGATGACCGCTGCCTCGAGCGACTCCCCCGGTTCCACGAAGCCGGCCAGGGTCGAGTACATCGCGGGCCCCCAGGCGGCGTTGTTGCCCAGCAGCACCCGGTCATCCCGGTCGGTGACCGTCACGATGATGGCCGGGTCGGTGCGCGGGAAGTGCTCCGAGCGGTCCAGGGGACACACCCGGACCCACCCTGACTGGGTGATCTCGGTCGGGGCACCGCACCGGGGGCAATGCGTGTGACCGGCATGCCAATTGGCGATCGCCACGGCCTCCACGAAGACCCCGGCGTCCCGGTCCGTCAGGGCCGCCGCGGCGTCCCGCAGGCCGACCCACGCGACGTCCTCCGGCTGGTCTACGGGCCGGCCGCCGGCCTCTCCCCCGGTGAGGGTGGGCTGCTCCTCGGAGACGAGCAGGATCAGTTCGGCCCGTGACCGGGTCTCCTGATCGCTCCCGTGGATCTCCTGCTCGACGCCGGCCGTCGACCGACCGAGGTACACGGCATCGTGCGGCAGGTCACCGTCCGGGCGGACGAGAACCAATTGACCGCCGAGCACGGGCGCACGACCGCCGACCAACCACAGGACCCGAGCTTCTGGCTGCACCCAGACCTGGTCCAACCATCCCTCGCGGGACCGTTCCTCGCAGCCCCGGTCCACGTTCTCCCGAGCCAAGGGAAGTCGGCCGAGTGCGGGCAGGATGTCGTCCGAGGTGTGCATCCCTCCACGGTACCGCCCAGTGCGGACGCCGTTGCGTTGATCCGCTTCCGGCTGTGGACCAGCCCCGCATCCTGGTGGAGCCACTGCTGCACACCACCGCCGTGTCCGCCGCGGCCGGTCATTCGGCGACTCGCCGCACTCGAGCTCCTCTGCTGCCGGGGCGGGAAAGTACGGTGGTGGGTGTGAACCGTACGCCCATGGAACTTGCTGCTTTGGCCAGCGCCGCCATCCCCGATCTGTCCCCGACCGGTGTGGTCGGCTCCCCGGACGATCCCCGGGACTTCTCGGCCGCCGTCGTCTTCGACCGCCAGGGAAGCCGGTGGCGGGTGCGGTCCCCGCTGCACGAGGAGGCGGCGATGCGGCTGGAGACTGAGCTGCAGGTCCTGTCCGGCTTCACGCCCGGCATCCGCGCCGGGCTGCCGTTCCGGGTGCCGTCCGTGGCCGGGGCGGTTCGCCTCGACGGCATGCGCACCTTCGTCTACCACGACATGCCCGGCGAGGAGATGGAGCTCGAGGACCTCACCGAGCTCGGCGGCAAGACTCCCGATGACATCGGCCGGGTGATCGCCGCGGTGCACGCCCTGCCGGCCGCCGTCGTCGAGAACGCCGACCTGCCCGTCTACACCGCGGACCAGTTCCGTCAGCGCCGCCTCAATGAGCTGGACCAGGCCGCCACCACGGGCCGCATTCCCGCCGTACTGCTGCGTCGCTGGGAGAACGCGCTGGAGGAGATGGAACTTTGGGAGTTCTCCCCCGTGGTGGTCCACGGGGACCTGCACGAGGACAACCTGCTCGTGGACCAGGCCCGACTGGTGTCGGTGACTGGATGGACTGATCTGCACATCGGCGACCCGGCCGAGGACTTCGCCTGGCTGGCGTCCTCCGGGAATCAGGAGTTCACGGACCAGGTCGTCACGGCCTACTGGCAGCATCGTTCCGGTGGAACCGTCCAGGACGGGCACCTATTGCGCCGGGCCGTCTTGGCGGCCGAGTTCGCCCTGGCCCAGTGGCTTGTCCGGGGCATCGCCGCCGATGACGAGGAGATGGCCGCCGAGGCCGAGGCCATGTTGCAGGAGCTGGAGGCGGACGTGGAGGAACACGGCGGGCAGGTCATCAGCGCTGCCCCCACCGGGTCGTCCGCGGGGCGCGCCGCCGTTGAACCCGTTGTTGAGCCCGTTGTTGAGCCCGCTGTTGAGTCCGGCGTCGAACCCATGGTTGAAGCCGCTGCGCCCCCTCAGGACGGTGCCGCTGCCAGCATCGATGTTCCTGCTGACGATGATGACACCGGGGAGGGCGCCGACCATGACGACGCCGTCATCATGGATGACGCACGCTCCCCCGAGCAGGACGGCGCCGATGAAGAGCCGGGCGCAGTTCAGCCGGTGACGCTTGGGGCGGAAGCCGATGGCTCGGAGGATGAGCTGGTGCCGGACGAGCTGACGGCGGACGAGGCCGAGTCCCGCCACCCGAGCGAGGCGGAGGACCCGGAGGATGCTGAAGACCACGCCGCGGCACCCCACCACGAGGGGCCCCCGACGACGGCCCTCAACCTGGACGAGGTCCGGCAGCTCGACATCCGCCGGACCACGAACCCGTCCTGACCGGGCTGGCAGAGACGTGGGTCAGTCACGCTCGGACATGACTGCCCGCGCCAGAATCGCCTCGAGCTCAGCCTCACCGGCCAGGTTGTGCAGGGCCCGCTCCGTGCCGTGCGCCACGTAGACGAAGCTGGCGCTGATGTTCTCCAGCGGAATGCCGTGCAGCCGTGACCAGGCCAGCCGGTAGACGGCCAGCTGCAGAGACTTGACCTCGAGATCCCGGCCGGAGGGCACTGCGCCGGTCTTCCAGTCGACGAGTTCCCATCGCGCCTGCGGATCGTTCGGCTCCCGAGGTGAGCCGCCCTCGCGGAACACGGCATCGATGCGGCCACGCAGGGTGACTCCCCCGACCGTGGTCTCCACCGGTGGCTCGATGTAGGCAGGCACCCTGTCCGCCCACCGGCTGGCCAGGAAGCTCTGCTTCATCGGCTCGAGGTCCAGGGCATCCTCCACCCAATGGTCCGCCGAGTCCTCCGGGTCGTCGAAGTCCAGCATGCCGGTGCTGCCGAAGTGGTCCTCCACCCAGGCGTGGAAGGCCGTCCCCCGCCGGGCGGCATGGGCCGGTGGACGGGGCATCGGCCGCCGGAGCTGACGGGCCAGGGCCTCGGGATCGTTGGCCATCTCCACGAACGTCGAGGCACTGACGTGACTTGGCAGCTCGACCAGGTTCCCGCGGTGGTTCACCGGGGTTGACCGTTCGAGGACCCATTCCACCTGACGCGCCAGATCGCTGGCCGGTTCATCATCACCGGCCTCAGTCAGACCGTCGTGCGTCTGACCGTCGTCCGTCTGACCGGCGTCGGCCGAATCTGCCCCCACCCGTAGCGCTACGGCGCCCCGCACCCAGCCGGCTGCCGTCTCCAGCGCCGGCCTGCGGCGACGAGACCTCGGTGGCAGGGCCGCCGCCCGGTCGAGATCGTCCGGGGCCTCGGGGTCCATGACCAGCACCTCGGGACCGTCCAGGGGGTCGAAGGGCCACCAGGCGGCCAGCTTGCGCTCGGCGAAGGGGTTCTCGTCCCCTGCCTCGGTCGGGTCCGCCCAAGGCCCGGTGGTGACGTGGACGCGGCTGGAGTCGATCAGTTCCTGCAGGAACGCAGACGGCGTGGACGGGTTCTTGGTGGCACCGCGCCAGTGGCTGCCGCTGAGCAGCAGGAGTGTCCTGGCCCGCGTGAAGGCCACGTAGGCCAGGCGCCGCTCCTCCTGGAGGTGGTGGACGGCGGCACTGTCCTTGTAGGAGTCCGGGTAGTTCTCCTTCTGCCCCTTGAGGAACCACCCGACGGCGTGTCCGGCCCAGTCCCGCTGGTTCGCCCAGTCGGTGTTCCACTGCGGGAGGCTGTGCCGGTCGCCGCGCAGGTCCCAGGGCAGGTGTCCGGAGCGTTCGGAGGTCCAGGTGTCGAAGGTCTTGCCGGGGAATTGCCCGTCCACCAGTCCAGGCACAGCCACGACGTCCCATTCCAGCCCCTTGGAGGCGTGGGCTGTGAGCAGCTGGACGGCATCATGACGAGGCTCCACGCCGGCGATGCCCAGGCCCTTCTCGCGTTCCTCAGCGGCCTCCAGCCAGGCCAGGAACGCCGTGAGGTCTGAGCCAGAGCCTTCGGCCGCGCCGTTGGTGAAGTCCCGGGCCGCGTCCAGGAAGGCGTCCAGGTGCCGGCGGGCGGTGACTCCGGACTGTCCAGGCCTCGCCGCGACCTCGATGTCCAGCCCGAGGGTGCTCTCGACCAGCCGGATCAGGGCGGTCAGGTCCAGTCCGGTCTGTCCGGCCAGGTAGCGCAGTTCCCGTGACAGCCGCTCCAGCCGCTCGCGGCCTGAGGCGCTGAAGCTCCGTCCGGACCGACTCGTCCAGTGCGGGTCCGGGAGCCAGTCCAGGGCCTCGATCAGGGAGGAGGACTCCGCGTCCTCCTCCGGTGAGGTGTCCGGCTCGGCCGACTGCCCGCGGACGGTCTCCCCTGGACTGAAGCGCCGGGTGCGGGCGAGCATCGCGGCCCGCTCCTGCAACACCACCAAGTCGGCCGCACCGATGCGCCAGCGGGCGCCGGCCAACAGACGCATCAGGTGATCGGACCGGCTCGGATCGGAGATGACCTGCAGCACGGCGATGAGATCCGCCACCTCGGGCACGGACAGCAGCCCGGACAAGCCGAGCACCTCATAGGGCACCCCGGCGGCGTCCATGGTCTCCATGAGCGGTTCGAACTGACTGCGGGTGCGGCACAGGATCGCCCGCGTGGGCCGCTTCGCCACCGGCAGGTCCTGGCGTGCGGCTTCCTTCAGGGCCGCGACGACGGCCGCTGCCTCCTGCTCGGAGTCCGGAAGCCAGGAGACCCGGACCTCGCCCTCGACGGCCACCGGCGACGGCTCCAGCGGCTTCACCTGGATTCCGCCCACCGGTGCGCGGCGGAGCGGGTCCGCCACGGCATTGGCCGCCGCGAGCACGGTGAGGGAGTTGCGCCACGCCGTGGTCAGGTAACTGACCGGCGCCGGGCCCACCGCTCGGTCCGGGCCGGGCACCGCGAAGCTGTGCGGGAAGGAGAACAGCTGACCGGCGGAGGCCCCGCGGAAACCGTAGATGGACTGGTGAGGGTCGCCGACGGCGGTGACCGGGTGGCCGTCGACCCCGAACAACCCGCGGAACAACTCCAGCTGGGCATGGGAAGTGTCCTGGAACTCGTCCAGGAGCACCACGCGATAGCGGGAGCGTTCGATCTCCCCGACGGCGGGGACCTCTTGGGCGATCCGCGCGGCGTACCGGACCAGGTCGCCGAAGTCCATGACGCCGGCGTCGAGCTTGGCCTGGCGGTACTCGACCACGAGCTCGGACATGACCCGGCGCAGCCGGAGCATGGTGAACACCGAGGCCACCGTGGCGTTGCTGCCCTCGACGGCCTGCTCGCTGAACGGCAGGTTCTCCCCGAACGCCTGCTTCTCGGCCAGGCACCTCTCGACCTCGTCCGGATCCACGAGGTGCTCGGCACAGTCCGCGGCCAGCTTGATGGTCCCTTTCACCAGGGTGGAGGCCGGGACGTTTGCGAAGCCGAGGTCGCCCGCGTAGGCCCGCACGATGCGGGACACCAACTGGTACGACTGCGCCTCGCCGATCATGCCCGTGTCCGGTTCCAGTCCGATACGCATGCCGTGGTCTCGCACGAGCGTGTTCGCATACGAGTGATAGGTGGACACGCTGGCGCGGGCAGGTCCCTCGGTGGTCAGGCCGTCCTCGGACTCGGCGTCAGAGGCCACCGGGGACAGGTCCAGACCCGATTCGACCAGCAGGTCGAGCTTGCGGTTGATGCGCTGGGCCAGCTCGCCGGCGGCCTTGCGGGTGAAGGTCACGCCGAGCACCTGGTCCGGGGCCGAGAAGCCGTTGGCCACGAGCCACACCACCCGGTCGGACATGGTGGCGGTCTTCCCGGAGCCGGCCCCGGCCACCACGAGCCGGGGCTCCAGGGGCGCGGTGATCACGGCGGCCTGCTCGGCGGTGGGCTCATGCTGTCCCAACAGCCGGGACAGTTCCTCGGGGCTGTACCGGGCCGTGCGCACATCGGGATTCATCGGTGCCATTCGGTGGTTTGCCTTCCGTTGCTGTGGATCGGGCAGATGGCGGGCAGGGCACAACCGGGGTGGTCCGCGCCACCGTGGATCGCCAGGTAGCGGGGTCCGATCATGGCACGCGCCGCGGTGAAGATCTGCTCGGTCGCCCATTGATGGTCCGGGTCCAGCGCGGGCTGGCCCTGGATCTTGACGTTCTTGTTGGTGGTGCGCAATTGGACCAGGGCCGCCCCACCCGGTTCGGTGGGCCTCGCGAAGTCCTCCGCCGGCAGGGCCCCCGCGGCGATGGCCGCCTGGTAGACCCCCAGCTGGGGCAGCTCCTGCAGCTCGTCGTTCGAGGGCGCCCGCTTGCCCGTCTTGAGGTCCACCACATAGGGCCGGCCCTCGGCGTCCCGCTCGAGCCGGTCGATGATGCCGTTGACCTGGACCCGCAGCCCGTCACGCTCCAGCTCCTGGTGGAACTGGTGCTCCACGGCGACCCTCGACCGGCCGTCCTTCGCCATCTGACGCAGATACCCGACGAAGTAGCCGATCATGCGCCGCGCGTCGGCGGCCACCCGCTCGGTCTCCCAGCCCGGCTCCAGGCCGAGGTCCGGCAGCCGGCGTTCCAGCTCGGCCAGGAGGTCCTCGGCGGGGCCGTCCGGATGGCGCTCCGCGAGGGCATGGATGAAGGTGCCGATGGATTGGGCCTGGGTGGTTCCGGCCTGGCCCCCGGCCTGGTAGATGAACCAGTTCAAGGGTGACTTCAAAGCCGATTCGACCCGCGAGGGCGACACCGGCACCGCGGTCAGGGCGGTATCCACGAGCGGCTGCTCGGTGGACAGGGGCAGCAGCCCCCACCAGTGGTCCGGATCCGCCCCGCGGATCCCCTCGTCCGCCAGCCGGGACAGGGCCGAGGCGGCCTCTCGCACCGGGGCCGGCGGGCCGACGCCGTCCGCCGGTTCCGTTCCGGCCAGCACCGTGCCGTGCCCCGTCACGCCGGAGGTGGCCACCGCACCGCGCTGCTGCAGGTCGGCGGCGGCCGCCTGCTCCAGCTCGCGGCGTAGCCCGGCCACGAGGGCGCCGGCGGTGAGCGGGCGGGGCACGTCCGTCAGGGGCCGTTCGTTCTCCACGTCCCTCCACGGCTCGACGAGATCCAGGAAGTCTGAGGGCTGGTGGTTCTCCGAGGACACGGCGATGCCGATGACGCGTTCGCGGGCTCGGGAGACGGCGGTGGCGAAGCTGCGCAACTCATCCTGGCGCACCTCCGCCAGGCGGGAGCGGTGGTCCATCCGGGTCGTCTTGCCCTGGGCCACGTCCGCGAGGTCCGTGGCCCCGAGCAGCTGGCCGCGCAACCGGGTGTTGGGCCAGATGCCGTCCTGTAGTCCAGCGATGATCACCACGTCCCATTCCCTCCCGGCCGCGGAGGCCGGCGTCACCACGGACACGGACCCCTCCTGGGCGGCGGTCGAGGCAAGGGAGTCCATCGGCAGGTCCTGGGCCTCCATGTAGTCGGCGAAGGCCAGCGGGGACGCCCCCGGAAATTGGTCCACATAACGTTCAGCCGCCTGGAAGAGCCCGACGACGGCATCCAGGTCACGGTCGGCGCGCCGGGCCGCGGGACCGGTTCCGGTCACGGCCTCCCGTTCCCAGCGTGCAGGCCGATCGGACGCCTCCCACAGGGCCCACAGCACGGTCTCGGCAGTGGCCGCCGGGTCCGCTGCGGCGGCCCGGCCGGCGGAGACCATCCGGGCCAGACGCAGCACCCCGGCCCCCGGGACGGGGTGGTCCGTCAGCGCCGCCGGATCTTCAAAGGCCTGCAGCAGCAGCTCGGTGCTGGATCGGGTGCCGCCGGCCGCACGTTCCTCCTGCAGCAGGCGTTGCCGCAGCTGACGCAGGTGCAAAGCCGTCGCACCGCCATAGCTGCCCCCGGCCAGCCACAGCGCCCGGTCCAGGTCCAGGACCGAGTCCGGCTCCCCGGCCGGGGTGGAGACGGTCCGGAGCAGCGAGAGCAGGGGCATCACGGCGGGCTCGGTCTTCAGCACCGTGTCCGTCACCGAACGGTTGACGGGGATGCCCTCTGCCTCGAGGTATCGCCCGAGTTCGGCCACGAGGGGCCCGGAGCGGGCGATGACGGCGATGTCCCCAAGGGGGACCCTGCCCCGGTGGTGCAGGTGCAGTACCTGTTGGAGCACCAGGAGCTGCTCGTGCGGAGGCGAGGCGACCACGTGGGCCGTGGCTGCCGACTCCGGGCCAGGCAACGTGGCCTCCGACTCCGGGCCAGGCAACGTGGCTGCCGACTCCGGGCCAGGCTCCGTGGCCTCCGACTCCGGGCCAGGATCCGGCGGGGACGGCAGGAGTTCCTGTCGCAGCGCCAGCGTGCCGGGCAGTGCCGGGATCCGGCGGGCCACGCGTTGCCAGGCCGCCAGCACTCCCCCGCCCATCCGGTGGCCCGTGGTGAGCGTCAGTGTGCGCCCGGTCCGCTGGGCGGTGGCCAGGCACTCCGGGTAGTCACGGACCAGGTCCGGTCGGGCTCCTCGGAAGCCCTGGACCACGGTGTCCGGGCTGGCCGTCGCGATGACGTCTTGGCCGGTGCCCAGAACGCGGATGAGACGGTGCACGGCCGGGGTCGCCTCCTGCAGATCGTCGATCACCAGCACGGGCAGGCTCCCGCGTTCGGCATCCAGCAGCTCGGGGACGTCCTCCAGCAGGCGGGAGGCCGTGGTGATCAGCCCGGCCGGGTCGAAGGCCTCGCTCATCCCCAGGTCCAGCCGGTCCCGGTAGTCCTGCAGCAGCACGGCGGCCGCCGACCACTCGGGGCGGCGGTGCAGCGCGCCCAGGTCCTCCAGCTGCCCGGGTTCGATCCCGTACTCGCTGGTGCGGTCGATCAGTTCACGGACCTCCTTGCGGAACCCCCGGGTGGCCACCGCCTCGGAGAGGCCCTCGGGCCAGTCCGGTCCGCCGCGTTCCCCGGAGGCGTAGGACTCCAGCAGTTCCGCGATCACCGTGTCCTGCTCCGCACCGGAGAGCAGCCGCGGGGTCCGGTCGACCGTCGGCAGGAACCCGGCCGTCCGGGCACGGCGGATGAGGTCGAAGGCATATGCCGCCCACGTCCGCACCGGCGTGGCGGCACGAGTGCCCCGGCCGGCCTGGTCCAGCCGCACGGACAGGGCGTCCCTCAACCGGGCGGAGGCCTGGCGCGTCGGTGCCAGCACCAGCAGCCGGGAGGGGTCCAGCCCGGTCTCGATGCGCCGGGCCGCGTACTCCACCGCGAGGGTGCTGCGTCCGGTGCCCGGCCCACCCAGCACCAGGACGGGGCCGTGCCCCGGAGCCAGGTCCAGCACCCGCTGTTGATCGGCGTCCGGGGCGAAGGACTCGGCCCGGATGTGCTTCGGTGCGGTCAGGCGGAGGCCGTCATGCTGCGCTTCGGGGGACATGTCTTCATTCAACCAGCCGCCCCGGACAAGTTAACCAACCACCCTGGTCACGCTCTCTCGTGACCCCACACCCCACTGGTCGACCCACTGATCTCCTCATCGCTCATCCCGCCGATCAACCCACCGATCAACCCACTCATCAACCCACTCATCAACCCACTCATCAACCCATCGTTCAGCCCAGCCGCGCCTTCAGTTCGGCGAGCACCGCCCTCGCGGCCTCGTCCGGCGCCCAGCGTGCCCGGGCGAGGTCCACGCGCGGGTGCGGGCCGGCGTCGGGAGGTCCGAGCGTTCCTGTGGGGGTGGCGGCCAGCGAGCCGGCAGCCTGCCCCGTCAGCGGTGTGCCCTCCGCGGCGTAGTGCGGCGCGGCCCGCGCGGACAACGACGCCGGCAGGGAGCCATCGGCGCGCACGATCCGCCACCAGCCGGTCCCGTCGGGCGCCCGGGACATCGCCCGGCCGGCCTGGCGCGGCCCGCCGGCATCCAGCATTCCGGCCAGATCCCCGTAGCTCACGGCATGGCCCGGCGGGACGAGCTGGGCAGCCAGGACCAGCGCCTCGGAGAGCTCATACGGTCCGGGGGGAAGATCGGGAAAGGTGCCCACAGGTGTCCATTCTGCCGGAGCTGTCCACAGCGGGCCGCGTCGCGGGTGTAGGGCGTCCGGGCCACGCGGTACCGTGATGGCGTGAGCGACGTAACAGCATCCTCCCCCACTGGCGTGCCGGCCCCCGGTGCGGTCTCCGACCCCACAGTCCAGGCGGCTCAGGCGGCCGCCGCGTTGGCGCCCTGGCACCAGCAGATCCGCGTCGGCTTCGACCTGGAGACCACGGGCCGGGACCCCAACGAGGCCCTCATCGTGACCGCCTCCCTCGTGGTGGTGGACCCGCACGGCACCCTCGCCGCCAGCTACGAGTGGCTGGTGGACCCCGGCGTGCCGATCCCGGAGGAGGCCGCCGCCGTCCATGGGGTGAGCACCGAGAGGGCCCGGGCCGAGGGCATGCCCGCAGACCAGGCCATCGTGGAGATCGCTGACACCCTGCGGGACTTCTTCGATGCCGGGATCCCGGTCATCGCGTTCAACGCCTGCTATGACTTCACGGTCATGGACCGTGAGCTCGCCCGCCGTGGCCTGGAGCCGCTGCAGAACCAGTGGATCATCGACCCGTTCGTGATCGACAAGCAGGTGGACCGCTACCGCAAGGGCAAACGCACCCTGACCGATGTCTGTGCGCACTATGGCGTGACCCTGCTGGACGCGCACACCTCCGCGGCGGACTCGCTGGCGGCCGTCGGCGTGGCGGACGGCCTGGCGGTCAAATACGCGGACCTGCGGGTCGGGCTGGATGAGCTCCACTCGCTGCAGGTGCGCTGGAAGGCGGAGCAGGCCGCCAGCTTCCAGGAGTATCTGCGCCGCAAGGACCCGGCCGCCGTGATCAACGGCGACTGGCCCGTGCAGCTGAGGTAGTCCGCGCCACGCCCTCGACCTCGCCGTCGCCCTCAGCCTCGACTTCGCCGGCCTCCCAGACCTCGCCCCGGGAGGCCAGCGAGCCCTACGAGGCCGGAGCGGTCGCGGCGGCAGCAGCCCGGGCCGCGTGCGGCAGGGCCGCGGCGATCCGCTCCATGGCGGCGTTGTCATGGGCGGAGGAGACGAACCAGGCCTCGAAGACGCTCGGCGGCAGGTAGACCCCGTGCTTCAGCATGGCGTGGAAGAACGGGGCGTAGCGGTACGTCTCCTGCGCCTGGGCGTCGGCGTAGTTGTGAACACCGTTCGCGGAGGTGCCAAAGGCCACCGAGAACAAGGTCCCAGCCCGCTGGATCGAGTGGTCCACACCGGCCTCCGTCAGCGCCCCGACGAGCATCTGCTCGAGTTCCTGCGAGCGCTGGGACAGGGTGGCGTAGATGTCCGGCGTGGCGTTCTGCAACGTGGCCAGGCCTGCGGCCATCGCCACCGGATTCCCGGAGAGGGTGCCGGCCTGGTAGACGGGCCCCAGGGGGGCCAGCAGGTCCATGACCTCGGCCCGGCCGGCCACGGCGGCGGTCGGCATGCCGCCGCCGATGACCTTGCCGAAGGTCCACAGGTCGGGCGTCCAGCCCTCGACCTGCCCGGACAGGCCCCAGTAGCCGGTCTCCGAGGCTCGGAAGCCCGTGAGCACCTCGTCCCAGATCAGCAGGGCGCCATGGCGTTCGGTGAGGCCGCGGAGGAACTGGTTGAAGCCCTCCTCCGGGGTCACCACGCCCATGTTGCAGGGGGCGGCCTCGGTGATGACGGCGGCGATCTCCTGCCCGCGGGCCGTGAAGGTCTCCTCCAGGGCGGCGCGGTCGTTGTAGGGCAGCACCAGGGTCTCCGCCGCCTGGGCCTCGGTCACACCGGCGGATCCGGGCAGGGACTGGGTGGCGACGCCGGAGCCGGCGGCGGCGAGCAGCCCATCCGAGTGGCCGTGGTAGCAGCCGGCGAACTTCACCACGAGGTTGCGTCCGGTGGCGCCGCGGGCCAGGCGGATGGCGGTCATGGTGGCCTCGGTGCCGGTGGAGACCATGCGGACCCGGTCCACGGGGATGCGGCCGGCGATCAGCTCGGCCAGCCTCAGCTCGTCCGGGGTGGAGGTGCCGAAGGACAGTCCGGCATCCACGGCCCGGTGCACGGCGTCCACGACGGCGGGGTGGTTGTGCCCCAGCAGCATGGGGCCCCAGGAGCACACCAGGTCCACGTACTCGCGGCCCTCGGCATCGGTCAGGTAGGGACCGGCCGCCTTCACCATGGACACCGGGGCGCCGCCGACCGAGCCGAAGGCGCGGACCGGTGAGTTCACCCCTCCGGGGATGACGGCACGGGCGGCGTCGTAGAGGGCGGCGTTGGTGGTGGGAGCGGTGTTCGCGGTGGTCTCGGTCATCAGAGACGTCCTTCCTTGATCCAGCGGGCCAGGTCGGTGGCCCAGTACGTCAGCACGGTGTCCGCTCCGGCCCGGCGGATGGACAGCACGGACTCCATCACGGCGGCGTCGCGGTCGATCCAGCCGTTGGCCGCGGCGGCCTCGATCATCGCGTACTCCCCGGAGATCTGGTAGGCGGAGACGGGGACGTCAGAAACGTCAGCCACGTCCCGCAGGATGTCCAGGTAGCTCATGGCGGGCTTGACCATGACCATGTCCGCACCCTCGTCCAGGTCCAGGGAGACCTCGAGCAGGGCCTCGCGGCGGTTGGCGGGATCCATCTGGTAGGTCTTGCGGTCACCGGTGAGCTGGGAGTCGACGGCTTCCCGGAAGGGGCCGTAGAACGCCGAGGAGTATTTGGCGGCGTAGGCGAGGATCCCGGTGTCCTGGTGGCCGGCGTCGTCCAGGTCCTGGCGGATGACGGCCACCTGGCCGTCCATCATCCCGGAGGGGCCCACCAGGTCCGCACCGGCCTCGGCCTGGGCCACGCCCATCTGTCCGTAGATCTCCAGGGTGGCGTCGTTGTCCACGGCACCGCCCTCGGTCAGGACGCCGCAATGTCCGTGATCGGTGAACTCGTCCAGGCAGAGGTCGGACATGACGACCATCGAGTCGCCGACCTCCTGCTTGACCGCGCGGATGCCGTCGTTGAGCACCCCATTCGGGTCCAGCGAGGCCGAGCCGGTGGCGTCGCGGGTCTCGGGGATGCCGAAGAGCATAATGCCCCCCACACCGAGACCGGCCGCCTCGGCGGCCGCTGCCTTGAGCGTGTCCCGGGTGTGCTGGACGACCCCGGGCATGGACTGCAGTGCTACCGGCTCAGAGATTCCCTCGCGCACGAAGACCGGCAGGATCAGGTCAGCCGGGTGCAGCCGGGTCTCGGCCACCAGCCGACGCATCGCGGCGGACTGGCGCAGGCGGCGCGGGCGGTGGGTGGGAAAGGACATGGATACCTCGGCATTTTCTCGGCAGTCTGCGACGGTCCGTGGGTCGGTCGGTGCCGTCCCAGTCTACTGAGCTAGCTCAACACGTCCTTCGTGGTGAAACGGCCGTAGGCGAGCGCCCCGAACACGGCCACGTAGCCGGCCTGCAGCAGCGCGTTCTCCCGGAACGAGTCCCAGAGGAGCGGCTCGCGCAGCAGGTCCGCGAAGCCCATCCAGTGATGGGTGAACAGCCAGGGGTGCAGCCACGCCAGTTGGGGCAGGGCACCGAGGATCTGCGCCACGATGGTCAGCACCACGGCGGCGGCCATCGCCCCGACGGGCACGTCCGTCAGCGTGGAGACGAAGAGGGCGATCGCGCCAAGGCCGCTCAGGGAGACGGTCGCGTAGAGCACCATCAACCCGATCCGACCGAGCGTCTCCGCCGAGGTGATGGTCATCCCGGACGGCAGCACCAGCGGCCCGGTCCCGAACAGCGCCAGCCCGGTGAGCACGCCGACGGCGGCCACCACCAGCGCCGCGGCCAGGCAGAAGACGAGCGCCACCGCGTACTTCACGGCCAACAGCCCGGCCCGCCGGACGGGGGCCACCAGGAGGTACCGGAGGGTGCCGTGGGCGGCCTCCCCCGCAATCGAGTCCCCCGCCACGACGGCGACGGTCAAGGGGAGGAAGAAGGGCGTGCAGACAAAGACCGCGGCCACCGCCAGGAACAGGCCGCTGGCGGTCACCTGGTCCAGGAAGGCCGGACCCCTGCCCTGCGGTGGCCCGGACGTCACCCGCACCGCCACCCCCATGAGCACGGGCACCGCGGCCAGTGCCGCGAGCAGCGTCCAGGTGCGCCGGCGTCGGAAGAGCAGCCCCAGTTCGGAGACCAGCAGGGCCGCCCCGGAGCGTGCGGGACGGACCTGGCCCTCGGAGTCACTGCTCAACGTCGAACCCCTCCCCCGTCAGCTCCACGAACCGGTCCTCCAGGCTGGCGCGCTCCACCTCGACGCCGCGCACCCCGACTCCGGCTCTCACCAGGGCGGCGACGATCCGTTCGGGCTCCGGCGCGTCCTCGCCCAGCGGGGCGCGCAGCGTCCCGGTACCCGGTGCGGGCACGCTCTCCTCGACCGGTGCCAGGCCCAGGCTGCGCAGGACGTCCCCGGCGAGCGGGACATCCCGGGTGCGGACGAGGATCCGGCGGGGGCCGTCGTCGAACAGGGAGGCCAGCGTTCCCTGGGCCAGCAGGCGGCCACGGCCCACCACGGCCGCATGGGTGCAGACCTGCTCGATCTCGCTGAGCAGATGGCTGGAGACGAAGACGGTGGCCCCGTCCTCCGCCAGGGATCCGATGAGGTGGCGGACCTCCCGGGTGCCCTGAGGGTCCAGGCCGTTGGTCGGTTCATCCAGGATCAGCAGCTCGCGCTGGGAGGTCAGAGCGTTGGCCAGCCCGAGGCGCTGCTTCATGCCCAGCGAGTAGGCGTGCACCGCCAGCCCGGCCGCCTGCCCCAGGCCCACCCGGTCCAGGGCCCGGCCGATGCGCCGCTTGCGCGTGGCGGGGTCGGTGGCCCGGTTTGCGGCGTCGAGGCGCAACAGGTTCGCCGTCCCGGTCAGATAGGGGTAGAACGCCGGGCCCTCCACGAGGGTCCCGATGCGCGGCAGGACCTCCGTGGCGGCCCTGGGCATGGGGCGGCCGAGCACGCTCATCGTCCCACCACTCGGCGCGGCCAGGCCGAGCAGCATCCTGATGGTGGTGGTCTTGCCGGAGCCGTTGGGGCCCAGGAAGCCGAACACGGAGCCGCGCGGGACCACGAGGTCCAGCCCGTCCACGGCCAGTCGGGCGCCGAACCGTTTGCTCAGTCCCCGGGTACGGATGGCCGGTTCGGCCTCGCCATCCTCGGCGGAGTGCACGCTCATACCTGGCTCACCGGCCGCGCACGCGGACATCTCCCAGTGCTCATCCGGAACTGGCGACCTCGAGCAGACGCTCGAGCGGGACCGGACCGGCGAGGACCCGGCCGTCGTCGGCGAGCAGGACCGTGGCCAGCGGCGTGCTCAGCACCCGGCCTGCCGCGGAGGCGATGGCGTATTGGTCGAGGAGCGGCGAGTCCGTCAGGCCTGCGGGCACCTTCTCGGCGGGGATGACGGCGACGGCGTCCCACCCGGAACCGAGCACTTCGTCACCGCCGGCCGGATGCTCGCCGGCGCCCTGCGGACCGGACCGGTGCGCATCGGGCCACAGGCCGGCGTCGGGCCGGACCCGTTCGACCTCGGCGCCCGCGGGCGGGGTGAACTCGAACAGACCGGCGTCCGGGGTCTCGGTCGAATAGCTCGTGTACTCGACGCTGATGGCCGGGTCCTCCTGGCCCACGGCCCGGACCCGGACGCTCAACGGCGCCCCGGTGGCGGCGTCGACGGCAAGGGTGACGTCCTCGACGAGGGTGTCCGGAGTGCGCGGGTCGAGCCGCAGTGTGTAGGCGTCCCGGCCGGCGACCCGGGTGTCCTCGCCCACGGTGACCTGCGTGGTGGGATCCAGCCCCGCCAGTGCCTTCTCGGCCAGTCGCTCCGGGGTCAGGTCGCCCATCCCGCCACGCGCCATGCCGTGTCCGGCAGCCTCACCGTCGGCTCCCTCCGGCAGGCTGAGCTGCGTGGCCCTGTTCTCCGCCGAATCGTAGGCCCAGACCTCTGGTCCGTTGCGCACCACATTGCGCTCGTCCGTGCCGTCGAAGACCTGCACCCGAATCCGGTCGGCACCGTCTGCGAAGACACGCGCCTCGTGGGTTCCGGAGAGCAGCGAGAAGGCCTCGGCGAGGCCGTCCGGCACCACTCCGGCGGCACTCGACCCTTCCGGTCCGCCTTGTTCCGGGCCCTGCTGCGTCGGCAGTTGTGGCAGGCCCAGCGCGAAACTGGCCTCGACGGTGCCGGAGAAGGAGGTGTCCTGGTGCCCCGCGGCCAACTCCAGGACCTCCTCGGCGGTCCGGTCGGGCAGGTCCGCCTGGGCGTTGGCCGTCAGGCCCCCGCCGAGCGCGATCACGCCCACGATCGCCGGCACCGCCACGGCCGGGATCCACTTGCTGCGTTGCTGGGATGCCATGGGAGGTCCACCTTAGGGAATTCGTCGTCCCGTCCACGCTACGCCGGCCCCGGGCCCGTGGCGAGGGGCCCGGGCCTCAGGAGCGGGGCTTCTCCTTCTTCGGATCGTAGAAGGGCGTGGTCACCACGGTGGCGGGGATCCGCTTCTGCTGGCCGTCCAGCTTGCCGATCTCCACCTCGGCACCCACCTCCGCGTGCTCCACCATCATCCGGCACAGGGCGATGTTCTTGCGGAGGACCGGAGACCGGGTGGCTGAGGTGACCACGCCGACCTGGAACCGGCCCACGTGGACCGTGTCCCCGTGCCCGGCCGGCTCGTTGCCCGCCAATTCGAGGCCGACCATCCTGCGCTGAGGGTTCTCCTTGCGCTTGAGCAGAGCGTCCCGGCCGGAGAAGTCCTCGTCCTTGGTCTTCAGCGGCACGGTGAAGCCGACCCCGGCCTCGAAGGGGTCGATCTGGTCGTCGAAGTCATACCCGGCGAAGACCAACCCGGACTCGATCCGGAGCGTATCCAGCGCCTCGAGCCCCAGGGGCGTGAGCCCGTGGGGCTGGCCGGCCTCCCAGACCGCGTCCCACACGGCGTTGGCGTGGCTGGGATGGCAGAACAGCTCATAGCCGAGCTCGCCGGAGTAGCCCGTGCGGGACACGATCACAGGGGTGCCCTGATGGTCTCCGATCCGGCCGATCGTGAACCGGAACCAGGTCACCGAGTCGAAGTCCGGCTGGTGCGGTGGGGTCCAGATCAGGTCTCTCAGGATGTCCCGGCTGGCCGGGCCCTGCACGGCGATGTTGTGCAGCTGGTCCGTCGAGTCCTTGATCCAGACCCGGTCCAGGCCCCGCTCGGTGGCCATCTGCCGCATCCACTCACCGGTGTAGTCCTCCCCGGGGATCACCCGGAAGTTGGTGTCGGAGCAGCGGAACACGGTGGCATCGTCGATCATGCCGCCGGTGTCGTTGCAGATCGCCGTGTAGACCACCTGCCCCTCGGAGAGCTTGCGGATGTTCCTCGTCATGCAGTACTGCAGCAGCGCCTCGGCGTCCGGACCGATCACCTCGAACTTGCGCAGAGGAGACAGGTCCATCACGGCGGCCTTCTCCCGGCACGCCCAGTACTCGGCCTTGGGCCCGTAGCCGTCGTAGTGCGTCGGCAGCCAGAAGTTCCGGTACTCCGTGAACTGCTTCGTCAGCGCGCTCGTCCGCTCGTGGAAGGCGGTCTCCCGCGTGAGCTTGGGCACGGAATCGGGATTGGTGCGGTGGGTGATGGCCATGGAGAATTTCCGCTCCGAGGAGTAGACGCGCAGGTGGATGTCAGTGGGGACCCAGCCGTTGGAGGGGTCGATGTCGTCGGGGCAGGCGGAGGAGGCGCAGACCAGGTCCTGCCGGGCCTGCATCATGACGTAGTCCCCCGGGCGGGACCAGGGCTCGTCGAACACCAGCATGTTGTGCTCGTCGAACATGGTGTTGTAGAAGAGGTTCAGCGCCGGCCAGGACTTCCGGGCGGCCACCGAGTACCGCTGCAGCTGGCCGTTGAAGTTGTCCGTGCAGTTCACGTGGCCCGGGTAGCCGAAGTCCTCGTAGTACTTGGCGTTGCAGGCCGGTGTGAAGGCGTCATGACGTCCCACCGTGTCCCGGATGATCGAGACCAGCGGGTCCATGTCCTGGTTGTAGAACGTGCCGTGCAGCCCGGGCTGGGCATAGGCCTGGCCCACGATGTGCCGGGTGGTGCTGGCGTCCAGCCCCAGCTCGCGTCCCTCCTGGAGCGTCCGGGCGTCGAAAGCCAGGAAGTCTGAGCACTGGCGGCCAGCCACATCGATGATCTGGATGTAGTCGCCCTTCTTGACTTCGTAGCCGATCGCCGTGCTGTGGTCGATCCGCACATCCAGGACCGGCTCGGCCAGCGGTGGGGGCAGTTCGATCTCCCGCGGCCGGTGCGGGTCCGCCCGCTGGACCTCGATCATCAGGTCGGAGGGTGGATTCTGCTCCTCGAAGGACATGGCCCAGGTGGGGTTCCCGACGACGGCCGTCACCGGCCGCTGCGCCGTGAACGTCTCGCGGGACCCGGCTGGGGACCAGCCGCCGAACAAGCGGACCCCGTGGGCGGCATCCGGCCGCAGCCCGCGCAGGGCCAGTGCCGTGACCACGCGGGCGACCTGATGGTTGTCAAAGGCCGATCCCTCGGTGAGCGAGCCCAACACCGTCGCCGGCGCGTCGGCCCGCAGTCCGAGGGCGGAGAAGTCCTCCCCGCCGTTGCCCAGCACGGTCAGCTCGGCGGCCTGGGCCCCGAATCGGTCCACCACGGTGAGCTCGTCCCCGGACTCGAGTTCCAAGGCGGTCACTCCGCCGGGGCGGACCCAATACCGTTCGTGTCCCGGCACCACGGGCAGCAACCCCGGTTGCACCAATCGCGGCCTGGCCAGATCGAGCGGGAGTGAAGACAGGTCAGAAAGGTCGAGGGGTGCAGTCACCGGTATCCCTCCTCAGGGATGTCTGAACGATGGTCGGGACGCTGTTCCGGTAGCGGCGTTCCCCGCACCGTAGCCCACATTCCTCGCCCACGTAAGAGGCCGGTTGGACCGGTTCTCGCGAGGACCAGACCGCGCCCCTCAGCCCACCTCCGCTACCGACGGTCTGCTTCCTCTGGTGGGCGCTTGCGGACCAGGTGGTACACCGCATAGCCCCACAAGAAGATGCTGACCACCAGAAGGGCCCAGTGCACCCCATGGAGCCCTCGGTCCATCGAGGAAAGCATGAGAATCTGGGCCACGATGTTGAACGTCATGGCGACGGCGATCAGCCAGGCCACCGTGCGCGTGGGGCGTTGCTTCCAGTCGAATCTCATGATCCCAGCCTAGGTCCGGGCCCGCCACGCGCCATCGTGACCGGATCGACTTCGTCTGGTCCGGAACTCAGAGAGCGGCATGGACCTTTCAAAGCAGAGAATATGACGCTTCCACCGATGTCCTCGGAAGATCCCGGCATCACCTCCAGGCCTCACCGGTAGAGGATCGCACGGTGGGACGAGTAGTGTATCGTGGAATGACTACGTGTAGTCATGGAGGTGTGTTGTGTCAGTGAGTGAAGTCCCCCGATCTCTTCGTCTTCCGATGGAGGTCGACGAACGGCTCTCGCGGCTGGCAGCTGCCACGGGACGGTCGAAGAGCTACTACCTGCGCGAGTTGGTCACCGCTGGGATCGATGACCTGGAGTACGCCTACGGGCTGGTCGCCCGGGCGGAAGCCATCCGTGCCGACCAGCGCGAAACCCGACCGCTTGATGACCTAATGTCCGAGATGGGCATCACCCGTGAGGAACTGGACGCGATGCCTGGCCAGCCTGCATGACGTGGATCATCCGTACGGACCGTGACTTCGATCGGGCGTTGAAGAAGCTGGACCGGCAGGTCGCCACGCGAGTGTTGAAGGCCCTCACCGCACTGGAGAACCTAGACGACCCGGCGAAACGGTGCAAGGCGCTGACGGGTCCCTACGCGGGTCTATGGCGACTGCGGGTAGGCGACTACCGTGTGATCATCGACATCCGGCGCGGAGAACTCATCATCATCGCCCTCGACCTGGGCAATCGCAGCAACATCTATGACTGACCCAGCCGTCCCGCTCAGGGATCGCCAATCGGAACACGTCCGCGGATGGCACCAGCTAGCTCGTTTCGGTTGCAGCGAGCAGGCGGGACGCCATGTCGTCGTTGGCTTGCCGCCACGCGTTCACCATTGCGCTGCCACCGTGCCCTTCTCCCTCGTCCACCACGAGGCGACTGCCGGACCACCGCCGATGCGCCTGCCATGCGGTGCGCAGTGGACCGCTGACGTCGAGGCGTCCGTGGATCAGGACGGCCGGGATACCGGCGAGCCGCTGCATCCGGTCCAGCAACGGCGGGTCGCAGAATCCGTCGTTGGCCCAGTAATGCGTCACCAGGATGGCGAAGTTCTGGCGGAACGCCCGGTCGTCCCACGCCGGGTCACGCCGGAACCCACCGGCTCCAATGGCAATGTGGGCGTCCTCCCAGCGCGCCCACGCCAGGGAGGCCGCCTCCCGGACGGCCGGGTCGGGGTGCCTCATCAGCCGCCGATAGGCCTCCACCAGCCGTTCCTTACCTCGTTGATAGCCCAGCCCGGCCTGCTCAGCGTGCTGGACGAACAGCTCCCATTCCTCCGGGTAGAGGGCTCCGACGATCTCGGTGATCCAGTCGACCTCCCACCGCGAGGTGGTGGTGACCGCCATGGCCACGACGCCCCGCACCCGCTCCGGATGGGCCTGGGCATACGCGATCGCCAAGGTCGAGCCCCAGGAGACGCCATTGATGACCCAGCCCTCCACCCCGAGGTGCGTGCGCAGCTCCTCGAGCTCGGCGATGAGCCGGGACGTGGTGTTCGCGTCCAGGTCATGCTGGAGGTCCAGGGCCAGAGGCACGGACCGTCCTCATCCTCGCTGATCCAGGCCGATGATCCGGAATCGGTCCGGGTCGGCCTTGGTTACGTATCCCCGGCTGCCCAGTCCTCCGCCCGGACCTCCGTGCAGGTACAACAGGGGGATCCCTGCCCGGGTGCCTGATTCCTCCCAGTAGATGCCCTGACCATCGCTCATGGACTACAGGCCGGACGCGAGAGGCGAGATCTTCTCGTACACGCAATCAGACTAGTGAGCACCGAAGCTGGCCGCCTTGCCCCACTCTCGGCCGCCGGTAGTCGCGTAAGCCGATCCCCCCACGGATATGGGGCATCACGGCGATGCCGACAGACGTTGTTTTGTCGTTCAGTAGCAGATCCAACAGTGCGGGCAGTTCTCTGATTGACTGCTGCAATGAATCGACTCGTGCACCCGCCGAAGGCACGCCCCGGAGATCGCGTCGCAGTCTTGTCCCCTGCTTTCGCCGCTCCCGGGTTCGCACCGGCCGTCCATGAACAGGCCATGACGAGGCTCATCGAAGCCACCGGCCTCGTGCCGGTGGAGTATCCGACCACACGTCGCCTTGGTGCATCACCCTGGGACCGCGCGGCTGACCTGAACAACGCTTTCGGCGACCCGGACATCCGGGCCGTGCTCGCCACCGTCGGCGGTGATGACCAGATCACCGTAGTGCCGTACCTCGACGCCGAGCAGATGACCGCAGACCCTAAGGCATTCCTCGGCTACAGCGACAACACCAATTTGTCGTCATGGCTGTGGACCCACGGCGTGGCGAGCTTCTACGGCGGCTCTACCCAAGTCCACCTCGGCCCGGGACCGGAGGTCGACCCCGTCCACCTGGCCGGACTACGAGCAGCCCTGCTGACCGGCGAACGTCTTGAGATCACTGATCCTGGCGAGTCCGAAGACTTCGGCGTCGACTGGCGGGAACCGGCCGCCCTCACCAAGAATGGCCAGCGGGAACCAACCGAACCCTGGGTCTGGTCCGGACCCGCCCGAGCCGTGACTGGCCGTAGTTGGGGCGGATGTCTCGAAGTGCTCCAGCAGATCCTCATGGCAGGGCGATTCCCGCTCGATCCCGACGTGCTTGCCGGCGGCGTCCTGCTCCTCGAAACCAGCGAAGAGATCATCCCCACCAGCGGCTTCCGACGACTCCTCCGTGCCCTCGGGGAACGCGGCTTGCTGGCCGCGGTCGACGCCATTCTGCTCGCGCGCCCACCTGCCTCCGATCATGAGCGACAACCGTCGGCAGAGGCGCGGTCGGCATACCGTGCTGAACAAGGCGACGTCGCCCTGGAACTCATCGAGTACTACAACCCCGAGGCCGTCGTCTGCATCGGCATACCCTTCGGACACACTCGACCGCAGTGGATCCTGCCCTACGGAGGAGAAATCACGGTTGATGGCGCAGCTCGGAGCGTTTTCGCTGACTACCGGTGACCGCCACGGCGATCCGCGGAGAAGGCGCTCTCACCTTCTGACCGAGTTGACCCATAGGAGAAAAGCCTGCACCAAACGACGTCGACTCAGCTTGCTTGACTTCACGTCGGCGATGTCCGATCGGCGATCGTCTACCGGGGCAGCGAGGGGGGGCATCTTCATCGGTCAGCTACGCGTATGGGTAGCCTGAGGGTATGCCCGGCTTCCTGACTCATGGCGCCTCGTGCTGGTCGCACTGCTGACCACGGCAATCGCGGCCGGAGGCGTCGCCGCGGCGTGGGCCTTCATCGGCCCGGAGGGGTTCGTCTTCGCCTGGGTCACTCACTTCATCCTCATGGCGTGGGCATCATCGGTCGTCCGGCCCCGGGTACGAGTTCCAGATTACGACTGGCTGCGAGTCAGGTCCTGGGAGCCGCGGCTCCATGCGGCGTTGGGCACCCGGCTGTTTGGGAAGCTGCTTGATGTCATTGGATGGAACCGGATCATTTCAAGAGAACGCGGGTTCGACGGCACACGGCAGGGTCTCGATGGGCTCGACCAGCACACTCGGCGCTCCGAAATCGGTCACAGCATCTGCCTACTCATCGCCGCAGTCCTCACCTTCGGCATATGGGCGACAGAATCGTGGGCGGGCGCGTTGTGGCTCATAGGGCTCGGAGTTCCCTTCCACATGTACCCGGCGCTGCTCCAGCGGCTCTTACGCGGGCGTATCCAAGCCGTTCCGTGGAAACCCTGAGACACGTTCAATTCACCCAAACTGTCCCACTGACGGATCGCCTTACGGACCCGGACGCGATGAACCCATCACCTCGTGTCAATCAGTAGAACCCGCCCTGCTCCAGGACGCGGTGGATGTCATCGGTCGTGACCCGTGCCAATGCCGCTACCTTGGGCACTGGGATTCCCGCGGCTAAGTAGTGCCCCATAGAGTGGTGTAACGCACAGGTGGTCGGCAATGTCGTTTCAGACGTGGACGCGGCCACCGGTGTGATCCTTCGAGTCAACCTT
>NZ_JBFBLI010000017.1:0-56597 GCF_040702545.1 Citricoccus sp. NPDC079358 | reverse complement strand
CCACCCCATGTGGCCGACCCGCGAGTAGAGGTGGCCTACCACCATTCGGCTTGAACCCTCGGCCGCACACTTCCGAGTGTCCCGCATGCCGATCCCCAACGAACGACCCCTGATGAGAGCGCGCTGTGCCGCCCAATGGCACCGTCAGCCGGGCAGTGTCATGCTGGCGTGAATGAGATGGAGTGTCACCTGACGAAGCTCTTGACGAAGGAACCGGCCAGGTGCCGAATGATCCACCGTACCGATGGCTTGTCGGCCGTCAGTCGCGGTGTACGTAACGGCGTGCGTGACATCGTTGCGCATTTTCACCGCTGGACGACCGACAGTCTTGACCCAGTCAACCTGATCGGCTCGTCCAGCGCTGCTTGCCCGTGATTCCAAACCACTGACCGCCTGACCGAGCGTCCGTGCGAAGGGTTCATCCGAGGGGTTTCCGTCATGGCGATTGATTGCGTCACGCACGCCAGCATGCAACCGTGCCGCTGCCCAAGTGACGCGCCCGAGCTCGACCAATAAGTCCTTGTCGCACGGCATTGAGTCGACGTAGCTTTCGGGCGGCAGGTTCATGTGTGCGAGTCTCCCATGACTACCCGACACTGCGCGCGTCCGGCACGGGGATCGACTTACGGAATGTCTACCAGCCCCGTCTCGCCTGCATCGCTGCGAGCGGTGCCGTCACAGAGCGCCTACAGAACATCTTCATGTGACGGCGAGAGTCTTAGGTGGATGATGACGTCCCACCGACCTTCAGCGCTCTGATTAGACGTCGTGGTCAAGGTAGGCACGAAATGCGCAGGCGGCAAGCACTCTGTGTAGCCAGTATTCAACGGGGCCTCCGGACGCTCTCGTCTCCATTCGCGGCAAGGAGGGTCTGCAGAAGCGAAGCGAGCAATGCGCGCTCATCAGCCGACAGCGCCTCAAGCTGCCGCTCTTCGGTCGCTAGATGGCCTTCCACAACTTCGTCCACCATCTTCCGGCCCTCCGGCGTCAGCGTCACGATAACTTCACGCCGGTTCTGCGGGTCGGGGTGCCGCGTCAGGAGGTCTTTGGCTTGCAATGCGCTGAGCCGGTTGGTGACTGTCGCCGCGCTGGACATCGTTGCCGCCACGAGATCTTTCGGGGTGAGCTGAAACGGCGGACCGGACCGCCGCAAGGTGGCGAGAACGTCGAACTCGGAGTGGGTCAACCCCTGCGTCGCGAAGTACTCACGTTGCGCCCTACCGAGGATCTCTGCCGCTCGCTTGATCCGGCCGTGGATGCCCATCGGCTCGACATCGAGGTCAGGCCGCTCCCTGTGCCACTGGTCCAAGTAGTCACTCACCCGGTCCACACTGCTCCACCTTTCATCACTGAATAATTTGCCCCTAAACTATTTAGTGTACTACCCTGCCGTCAAGGCGACCATTTACTCTTGAAAGATTCGGTGATGAACTATGCGGCGTGGTGTTGGTCTCACGTTGGCGACGGCCAGTGCCCCTGCAGTGTGGGGTACGACGTACGTCGTGACGACGATGGCCCTTCCAGCGGACTCCGCACTGTGGTCAGGGGTGATCCGCGCGCTGCCCGCCGGACTGATCGCACTGCTCCTCGCCCGCACCCTCCCGCGCGGCGAGTGGTGGTGGAAAGCAGCGATTCTCGGGATTCTGAACATCGGGGCTTTCTTCCCCCTGCTGTTCGTCTCCGCGTATCTTCTTCCCGGTGGTGTGGCCGCAGTCTTCAGCGCAACGCAGCCGCTATTCGTCGCAGCCCTGGCCTTGCCGCTGCTGGGTGAGAAGCCAACGCTGTGGCGTCTTGGCTGGGGAGTGATCGCCGTAGCCGGCGTGTCGCTCATGGTGCTGGGACCGGAGGCCACGCTCAGTCCTGCGGGAATCCTTGCCGGACTTGCAGGCACGGCGTCGATGGGTGCAGGGACCGTGCTGTCGAAGAAGTGGGGCAGGCCAGTCGGGCCAGTCGCGTACGCCGGGTGGCTCCTCACTGCTGGCGGGCTGTTCGGCCTTCCCTTGGCATTCGCGTTCGAAGGGGCACCCCCACTGCTGGATGCGTACGCACTTCTCGGATACGCATGGCTTTCCCTTATCGGGGCGCTACTCACTTACGTCCTCTGGTTCCACGGGGTCGGCGGACTCCCCGCAGGCGCAGTCTCGTTCCTACCGCTGATCTCGCCGCTAGTCGCAGCAATCCTCGGCTGGGCACTCCTCAGCGAGACGCTCACCCTGGTCCAGATGCTCGGGTTCGCGATGGCGCTGCTGGCTGTTTCGGCAGCGCAGCGGCCCCCCGGCAGCGCCCAACCACCCCTCCCTCGGGAGATGACGACAACCCGAAAGGAAACAACACAGTGAAGATTCTGGTCATCGGCGGGACCGGCAACGCAGGACACCGCATCGCCCAGGAAGCACTCGGCCGCGGCCACTCGGTCACCCTCGCTTCCCGAGGAGGCGGTAGTAGCCCTCATGCGGGCAGTGAAGGACTTACTTCCTTGATTCTCGACTCAGCAGACGCCGAAGCGGTGACCGTAGCAGCACACGGCCACGAACTGATCGTCGGCGCTACCCGCCTAGCCGTCGGGAGAGAGGCAGACATCGTCGCCTCAACACGCGGACTTGCCGTAGGAGCACGCAACGCCCGGGTCCGTCTGCTCGTCATCGGCGGTGCAGGCCCGCTCCTCGTACCTGGAACGGACCGTCTGGCCATAGATGACCCGCGGTGGGTTCCCAGCGAGATCAGACCGATCGCGACGGCCAGCAACCAGCAGCTCGAGATCCTCCGCAAGCACCCCGACGCCGACTGGACCTACCTCGCACCGGCCGCGCACTTCGCCCCCGGCCACAGGACTGGACGGTACACGACAGCGGACAGCGAGCTCGTGATTGCATCCGACGGCTCCTCAATGATCTCTATAGAGGACTACGCCATTGCCCTGATGGATCTGGCCGAGGCTCCAGACGAACGGCACCGCGTCATCGCGGTAGGCCCTTCCGACTGACGATTCGTCGGCGTGCAGTTCATCGGAAGGGGATCGCTCATCGGGACAAGCGTCGAACGTAGCCAGCTTGACTCTGCACTAGGGGCCCCTGGTATCGAGCGGCCGAACTTCACGCAGGCCCGTCTCGGAATACGAAGCGATCGTCGCGAGACCACTGGTGCTCGTTGTCGCAGCGGTATCCCCGCAGCCACGCCTGCCTATCGACCACGCGGAGATAGAACCCCTTCGGGTACTCATCGTCATCGCTGATTGGGGCCGAAGCTATTGTCAGCGAGCCTTCCGGTGCATACCCCGAAGACATCAGGGGGTTGGACGATGTCGTCTGCTCGTGCAAGGCGAGGCGCAGATAAGGCCCGGTGTCTACAGGACAGAGTGACAAGCCCTGTTGCTCGGCCGCCCAAAAGATACGGGAAAGCGGCGCACCGTTGGCCAGACCGAGTTCGGCCACCGTAAGCTCGGTGACCACGATCGGTCGTGCCACCCGATCATCGAACGATTCGCTCGCGAGGAGAGCTTCTGCGTAGGCGTTGAGATGGATGCCGTGCGAACTCAGACTGCCCAGCAACTGAGATCGGGAGAGCCCTCCCACCCAGACCTCACGCTGTTCGACGCGCAGGGACTCAGACACGACACTCGTCGCAGTAGGGGGCCGCTTCACGCCAACATCTCATTGCAACAGTCTGACATCAATGCCTGACTAAGAAGTGTCCCTCTGGACACGAAGTGGACTGTGGATTTGATCGCTAAATGGCGGTCTTCTGCGATCACTTGGTGGCGGTTCGGGCCATGGACTCAGGCGTGTCCATTTGGGGATCCGCCACTGGGCGATCGGCTGCGTTAGGTTCGACGGTTCCGGTTAATCGCACGGAAGTACAGGACGGTTCCTGCGACCAGGGCTACGAGGCCCGCTGTAGCTGCAAGCACTCCGAATGTTCCGAGGAGGGTCGAACCGCCTGCACCGAGCATCAGGGCGAACCCGAAGATTAGGACGGCCGTGCCTATCGATCCGTACGTAGAGGCTCGATCCTTCATACGTTGAGTCTATCGGCCGGGTGCGTGTTCGTTAGCCGTTCCGCCGTTAGGCCACCAGCGGCATGATTTCGAGTCAACGACGCAGCGCTGTCCCGCGTGCCGTATGAGGAACCCCATCGGACGCATCCTCCGCTCACCTGGAGTAACAGCAACGAGCCTTGCGGAGCGTGCCGTAGGACCCGTCCGGTGATTTGTCCGGTCAGCGGGCGCTCTGTGACACATGTTTGGACAGGTCTGTTAGCCGCAGGGTGCAACCTTGGTTGCGCCGGTGACCATCACCCCGGTTGCCGGATGGTCAGCGGCCGAACCGCAGACGGTTAGGGCCGCAGCGGCATCCATTCGGACAGGTTGGCGCGGGAGCCGGAGGCGAGCACCTTCCCGGTCCCGACGGCGGCGTCCCAGTCTGTGAGTCCCGTGGCCAGTTCCAGCCAGGTCGCCGGATCCATCTCGATGACGTTCGGGGGAGTGCCGCGCGTGTGGCGCGGGCCCTCGACGCACTGGCAGACCCCGAACGGTGGGACCCGGACCTCCACGGAGTTCCCCGGTGCCCGGGTGGCCAGCTCCTCCAGGGTGTAGCGGACGGCGGTGGCCCGGGTGCTGCGGGGCAGGGCGGCGGCGCCCTCCGCCCCGGCCCGTCCAGCCGAGCGGGCGCTGGACCAGGACGCGAGGGCGGCGCGGCCGTCGTCGTCAGAAATGCGGCGTTTGACGGACATGACTGCTGCCGTGCCGTTCAGTCCAGCAGATCCAGGACGGGGCGGGCCAGCTGGACCCGGCCGACGGGCTGACCGCGGCCGAGGATCTTCGGAGCCACGGAGTCCAGGACGCCCGGCAGGGCCTCGAGGTCGATCTGCTCGGGGGCGAACTGGGCCAGCAGGACCAGGGCGACGAGGTTGCCGGCGCGCGTGCCGCCGTCGAGCGCCTTGACGGCCACCGCCGTGCCGTCCGGCGCGGCCATGACCATGACACCGTCCGCGCCAAGCTTGGCCAGCACCCCGAGCTCGCGGATCACCACGGTGTTCGTGTTCGTCTCGCCGTGCACGGCCCAGGGGTGCTCCAGCATGGCCGTGGCCACGGAGGCGGCATGCACCTCGGAGTCGCGGCGGTGCGGGGCCGCGGCGACGGTGCCGATGCCGCGGGCCAGGCCGGTCAGGGAGAGCACGGGGGCAGGGGCCCCGCAGCCGTCTACGCCCCAGTGGGCCACCGGTTCCCCGCAGTACTCCTCGAGGACGGCGGCCACCTCACGCTGGATGGGGTGGTCGAGGTCCAGATAGGTGCCCACATCGTGACCGCCGTGCTTGGCGGCGGAGAGGAAACCAGCGTGCTTACCGGAGCAGTTGTAGGCCAGCGGGGTCTGGCGGGGGCCACCGGGACCGGCGTCCCCGGCCATCTCGATGATGCCGGCGGGATCCGCGGGCCAGGCCGGTGGGCACTGCAGGAAGGACTCGTCCATGCCGGCGTAGGACAGGACCGTGGCGGCCGTCTGGCGGTGGCGGGCCGTCCCGCGGTGCGACCCGCACGCCAGCGCGATCTGTTCCTCGACCAGCCGGGCCCCATGCCGCAGGGACGCGATGGCCTGCAGCGGCTTGAGCGTGGAGCGCGGGTAGACCAGGGAGTCCGGGCTGCCGAGGGAGGCCAGCACCGAGCCGTCCGGCGCCGTCACCACGGCCGAACCGATGGTGCGGGACTCGATGAACCCGTTGCGGACCACGTGCACCAGTTCCACGGCCTCGTTGACCGTGAAGGTGGCCGAGGGCTTCCGAGCGGACTGGTGGGACTCGAACTGATCGGGATGCTGCTGGGGTGCGGGCATGGTCACTAGCTTGTCACTACTTCAGGCGGAGAGCACCCCGAGCACCGGTTCCGCGAGTTCGGCGCAGCCGACCGGCTGGCCGCGGCCGAGGACCTTCGGTGTCACGGCGTCGAGGACGTTCCGCAGCGCCGGCAGGTCCACCTGGTCCGGGGCGAAGCGGGCCAGGAGGTTCAAGGCCACGAGGTTGGTGGCCCGGGAGGCCCCGTCCAGGGTCTTGACCGCCACGGCGGTGCCGTCCGGAGCCGCCACCACCAGGACGCCGTCCGCCCCGGACTTGGCCAGCAGGCCGAGCTCACGCATAATCCGGGTGTTCGAGCTGTTCCGGCCCTGGACGGCCCAGGGGTGGCGGAGCATGGAGACGGCCACCTGGATGGCATGGTCGTCGATCGGCAGCCCGCGGCCGGCCCGTTCGGGCGCGGAGGCGACGCGGCCGAATCCGCGCGCCAGCCCGGCCAGCGCCAACCGGGGGGCGGGGCCGCCGCAGCCGTCCACGCCGACGTGCACCGGTTCCGTGCCGCAGTAGTCCTCGATCACCCGGAAGACCTCCTGCTGCAGTGGGTGGTCCGGTTCCAGGTAGCTCTCGGTCTCCAGACCGGCGGCCACGCAGGCGGACAGCCAGGCGGCATGCTTGCCGGAGCAGTTGAAGGCCAGCCGGTTCGGGCGGGGGCCGTCCGGGCGCCGGGTGCGGGCGGCCATCTTCAGCAGCTCGCGGCGGTCCTTGGGCCAGGCGCGCGGGCACTGCAACGCCGTCTTGTCCAGGCCGGCCGCGGCCAGGATCTCCCGGACCAGGGCGCGGTGGCGGGAGGAACCGCGGTGCGAGCCCGAGGCGATGGCGATGTGGCGGCTCTCCAGCGGGGCGCCGAGCCGCAAGGAGGCGATGGCCTGGAGTGGTTTGAGGGCCGAGCGGCCAAACACCACGGCGTCGGCCGGACCCACCGTGGCCAGCACGCCGCCGTCCGGGCCGGTGACCACGGCGGCGCCACTGTGACGGGACTCCACCTGTCCGTTGCGGGTCAGGTGGACCAGCTCTGCGGCGTCCTGCTGGGCGAAGACGCCGGGCGTGGTGCTGGACGCGCCGGGCGTGGTGGTCATGCTGTTGGTGAGGGCCATGCGCTCATCGTGCTCGAGGAGCATGAGCCCCAGATGAGGGACGCATGAGCTAACCCTGAGAACCCTGGCGGAAAGGGGTCCTGCGGGCGCCGCCTCAGCGCCCGCGGCGGGTGGCCCAGACGGTCACGGCGAGGGCCCCGGCCAGGGAGACCACGAGTGAGACCACGGCGGCGCCCACGTCCCCGCGTTCGAAGCCGAGCAGCCGGGTCCCGAACCACATGATCACGGCGCAGGTCAGCCAGACGATCACGAAGGTGTAGGTGGTGCGCAGGAGCTTTCCGGAGCCCCCGGAGCCGGCGAGGCGGGGTGCGCGGCCGTACGGGTGGCCGTACCGCTGCTGCCCTCTCTCGTGCCCGTCCGGGCCCTGCTCCCCGGGGCGGCCGCGGTGCTCCGGGAGGTGCCGGCCGTCGTCGGGCCCGGGCTGAGGAGACGTCATGAGCCCATCGTACGGACCGGTGCGGCCGGGGCGGGCGCACACACGCGCGCCCGGACGGCGCGGACGGTCTAGGCTTGGGCACCGTGAAGATCCTCGTCCTCGGCTCCGGCGGCCGCGAACACGCCCTCATCCGCGCCCTGCAGCTGGACCCTGAAGTCCAGGAGGTCCATGCGGCCCCCGGCAACGCGGGCATCGCCCTCGATGCCTCGGTGCATGCCGTGGACGCCACCGACGCCACCGGCGTCACTGTCCTGGCCGGTGAGCTGAACGCGGACCTGGTGGTCGTGGGCCCCGAGGCCCCGCTGGCGGCCGGGGTCTCCGATGCCCTGCGGCAGGCCGGGTTCACCGTCTTCGGCCCCTCCAAGGCGGCCGCCGAGCTCGAGGCCTCCAAGTCCTTCGCGAAGGACGTGATGGCCCAGGCCGGCGTTCCCACCGCCGCCGCCCACACGTGCTCCACGGTCGCGGAGGCCGAGGCCGCCCTGGACGCGTTCGGCGCCCCCTACGTGGTCAAGGACGACGGGCTGGCCGCCGGCAAGGGCGTGGTGGTCACCACCGACCGCGCCGAGGCCCTCGACCACGCCCGGTCCTGCTTCGACGTCAACGGCACCGTGGTCATCGAGGAGTTCCTGGACGGTCCCGAGGTCTCCCTCTTCGTCATCTCCGACGGCACCAATGCCGTCCCCCTGGTCCCGGCACAGGACTTCAAGCGCATCGGCGACGGCGACGCCGGACCGAACACCGGCGGCATGGGCGCCTACACCCCGCTCGACTGGCTGCCGGAGGGCTTCGTGGACGAGGTCATGGAGGCCGTGGCCCGCCCTGTCATCGCCACCATGGCCGACCGCGGCACCCCTTTCGCCGGCGTGCTGTACTGCGGCCTCGCCCTCACGAGCCGCGGCCTCCGCGTCATCGAGTTCAACGTGCGCTTCGGTGACCCGGAGACCCAGGCCGTGCTGGCCCGGCTGCGGACCCCGTTCGGCCGGTTCCTGATGGACGCCGCCACGGGCTGCCTGGCCGGGGTGCAGGAGCTGGACTGGTCGGAGGACTACGCCGTGGACGTGGTGGTGGCCGCCGCCGGCTACCCGGAGTCCCCTCTCAAGGGCGGTGCGCTGTCCGGCGTCGCCGCGGCGGATGCCTTGGAGAGCGTCTCGGTCCTGCACGCGGGCACCTCCACCGCGCCCGCCGGCGGACTGGTCGCCGCCGGCGGCCGGGTGCTGGCCGTCGTCGGGCTCGGGGAAGACCTCGCCGCGGCGCGGGCCCGCGCCTACGCGGGGGTGGACCTGATCTCCCTGGAGGGATCACAGCACCGCACCGACATCGGTCTCAAGGCCGAGCGCGGCGAGATCTCACTCCCGGACGGAAAGGCACGCTGATGACCGGATTCTCTCAAGGCTTCGACGCCCAGGCTGTGGAGCTGCCGGGCTGGCGGCACGCCTATTCGGGCAAGGTCCGGGACCTCTATGAGCCGGCCGATGCGGCACCGGGGGAGTCCGAGACGCTGCTCGTGGTCGCCTCGGACCGGATCAGCGCCTACGACTTCGTGCTGGAGACCGAGATTCCAGACAAGGGCGCGGTGCTGACCCAGCTGTCCCTGTGGTGGTTCGAGCAACTGCAGGTGCCCCACCACGTGGTGTCCCTGGACGTGCCGGAGGCCGTGGCGGGGCGCGCCATGGTGTGCCAGCGGCTGGACATGTACGAGGTCGAGTGCATCGCCCGCGGCTATCTGACCGGCTCCGGGCTGGCCGAGTACCGGGAGTCCGGCATGGTCACCGGGATCGAGCTGCCGGAGGGGCTGGTGGACGGCTCGAAGCTGGACCCAGCGATCTTCACCCCGTCCGCCAAGGCTGATGTGGGCGAGCATGACGAGAACATCACCTTCGAGCAGATGGCCCGGCTGATCGGGGACACCCCCGCCCAGCGACTGCGTGAGTTGACCCTGGACGTGTACCGCCGGGCCGAGTCGATCGCCCGGGACCGCGGGATCATCCTGGCGGACACCAAGGTGGAGTTCGGCCTGGATGCCACCGGGCGGATCGTGCTGGGCGACGAGGTCCTGACACCGGACTCCTCCCGGTTCTGGGATGCCGCCCAGTATGATCCGGGCCGCGCCCAGCCCTCCTTCGACAAGCAGTTCGTCCGCGACTGGCTGACCGGTCCGGACTCCGGCTGGGACCGGGCGTCCGGCCAGGCGCCGCCGGCCCTGCCGGCCGACGTCGTGGCCAAGACCCGCGCCCGGTACATCGAGGCCTACGAGACCCTGACGGGCCAGGCCTTCACCCCCTGACCACGCGGCGTAGCCACGCTGTGCGGGCCATCGTTGTGGGTCAGTGTTTTGCGGGCAATAGTTATGGGTCAGTGCGTGATGGTCGTCTGCTGGTAGAGCGTCATCCGGAGACGGCCCTCGTCCAGCCGGTAGTGGCTGGACATCAGGGCGGTGAAGGGCTCCGGATCACCGGGCCGGGTGGCCGTGGCCGTGTACACCAGAGCAGCTGAGTCCATCCCCGTGGGAACCAGCCGGGCACCATCCAGGTGATATTCGGACCACGGTGGAGCCTGGTCCAGGGTTGACGCCACGGCGTCCCGGTCCAGGACCATGCCGTTGACCAGCACCATGACGGCGTCGCCGGTCATCAACTCCCCGTAGAAGGTGCCGCCCCGGGCCGAGCACAGCGCGTCCCAGCCCCCGTGTTCGAGGGCCAGGAGGTCGCTGAAGGTCAACGTGGCCATGCCTTCAGGCTAATGGGCCCGCTCTCAGCCGACCAGGGAGTCCTTCCACGCCGCGTGGAGTTCGGCGAAGCGGCCGCCGGCCGCGATCAACTCGGCGGGGGAGCCGTCCTCCACGACCCGCCCATCGTGCACCACGAGCACGCGGTCGGCGATCTCCACGGTGGACAGCCGGTGGGCGATGATCAGCGCGGTGCGGTCACCCAGCAGCCGGGTGAGCCCCTGCTGCACGAGCCGCTCGCTGGGCAGATCCAAAGAGGAGGTGGCCTCGTCCAGGATGAGCACGGCCGGATCGGCGAGGAAGGCCCGGGCGAAGGACACCAACTGGCGCTGGCCGGCGGAGAGCCGCCCGCCGCGCTTGGTCACGTCGGTCTCGTAGCCCTCCGGCAGGGACAGGATGAACTCGTGGGCGCCCACGGCCTTCGCCGCGGCCTGGATCTCGGCGTCCGAGGCGTCCGGCCGGCCCAGGGCGATGTTCTCGGCCACGGAGCCGGAGAACAGGAACGCCTCCTGCGTCACCATGACCACATGGCGCCGCAGATCGGCCGCGGAGAGCTGGTCCAGGTCCACCCCGTCCAGTGTCAGGGAACCGGAGGACAGGTCGTAGAACCGGGCGATCAGCTTCACCAGCGTGGACTTGCCGGCCCCGGTCTGGCCGACCACGGCCACCGTCTGACCCGCGGGGATCGTCAGGTCGAAGCGTGGCAGGATCACCTGACCGTCCCCGTAGCCGAACTCCGCCTCCGCGAACTCGATCCGCCCGGCAACCTCCGGCAGGGGCACCGGATGCTCGGCCTCCCGCACGGTGGGCGCCTCCTCCAGCAGCCCGGACACCTTCTCCAGCGCCGCGGTGGCGGACTGGAAGGAGGAGTAGAACATGGCGACCTGCTCCATCGGCTGGAACACGCGCTTGCCAGCCAACAGCAGCGCCACGAGCACGCCCACGGCCAGGGTGCCGTCCAGCACCCGGAACCCGCCGAAGAGCAGCATGGCCACCACGGTCAGGTTCCCGGTGATCACCAGGGTCGGCTGCAGGATGCCGAAGAGGTTCAGGGACTTCAGCATGTCATCGCGGTACTTGCCGGCCAGCGCCTCATACGTCCGGTCATTGGCGTTTTCCTTGCGGAATGCCTGCACGGCGCGGATGCCGGTCATGGTCTCCACGAAGTTCACGATCATCCGGGCGGAGGACACCCGCGACTCCCGGTAGACCGCCTCGGAACGCACCTGGTACCAGCGCACCGCGATCGTCACCGGGACGAACGCCACCAGCAGGATCAGCGCCGAACGCCAGTCGAGGACGACGATCGAGATGCCCGTGAACAGCATGAACATCAGACCGGACACGAGCGAGGACACCCCTTGGTCCAGCAGCTCGCGCAGCGAGTCCAGGTCCGAGGTCTGCCGGGAGATCACCCGGCCGGACGTGTACTTCTCATGGAACTCGAGACTGAGCCGCTGCGTGTGCCGGAACACCCAGACGCGCAAGTCCAGCAGCATCGCCTGGCTCACCCGGGCCGCCAGCCACGTGTAGGTGCCCAGCAGCAGTCCCGCCGTCAGCGCGGCTCCCACATAGGTGCCCCCGACGGCGGCCACCACGGGTGCCGCGGAGCCGCCGGCCTCCAGCGTGGAGACGACCTGCGGCAGCCCCCAGTCGATGCCCCACGCGATGATCAGCGGGAACGACGCGCGGGCGGCATTCGAGATCACCACGAGCAGCGCCGTCAGGATGAGCTTCCACTTCACCGGCCGGGCCAGGTCCTTGAGCAGCACCCAGGAACGGGCCCTGACGTATTTCCGCTCCTGGACACTGAGGTCCAAGCGCTCCTCGCCCTGGGTGCCGAGAAGAGTCGGGTCGGGCCGCTGGGCCCCGCCGCGGGTGGAGGCATCAGCCGACTGACGGCCGCGGCGTTGAGTCCGGTCCGAGCGGCTCATGGTCGGTCCCCCTCGGTGCCGGTGCCGGTGCCGGTGCTGGTGCCTTGGTCTGCGTCCTTGTCCTTGCCCTGGCGAGGGTCGCCACCGCCGCCGCCGGACGGTTCAGGCGTGGGAACCACCGGTGTCATCCCGGTGATCACCCCGGAATCCATGACGGACTCAATGGACTGGTCCTCCTCGAAGCTGGAGATGATGAAGCGGTATCCCGCCGACCGGCCCAGCAGCTCGACGTGCGTGCCGACGTCCTGGATCGCCCCGTCGTGGAGCACCGCCACGCGGTCGGCGAGGGCCACGGTGGAGGGCCGGTGGGCCACGATCAGGGTGGTGGTCCCGGCCAGGACGGTGCGCAACCGTTGGGTGACGACCTCTTCGGTGCGGACGTCCAGTGCGGACAGCGGGTCGTCCAGGACGAGGATCTCCGGTTGGGCGGCGATGGCGCGGGCCAGGGCGATGCGCTGGCGCTGGCCGCCGGACAGGCTGAGCCCCTCCTCACCGATCTGGGTGTCCACGCCCTCGGGCATGGCGTAGGCGAACTGGGCCTGGGCGGTGTCCAGGGCCAGCGCCAGCAGGTCCTCGGCGGCCTGCGGGTCGGCGGCACCCGGACCGGCGATCTCCGCCGGGGCTCCCAACAGCACGTTGTTGCGGATCGAGTCGGAAAACAGGGTCGCGTCCTCGAAGGCGATGGACACCGTGCGCCGCAGGTCCAGCAGCGGATAGTCCCTGACGTCCACCCCGTCCACCAGCACGCGCCCGGACGTGGCGTCGTAGAGTCGGGGGACCATCTGGACGAGCGTCGACTTGCCGGAACCCGTCAGCCCGACCAGGGCCATCGTCTCCCCGGGCTTCAGGTGCAGGGTCACGTCCCGCAGGATCGGCACCGACTCCGCAGTGGCGTCCGGGTAGTGGAATCCGACCCCCTCGAAGGCGAGGCTCGAACCACTGCGTCCGGATCCGGACCCAGAATCGGGATGAGCGCTTGCGGCCGGATCCGCGATGTCGACGGTGGTGTCCATGACCTCGAAGTGACGGTCGATGGCGGTCTTCGCGGACAGGGACATGCCCATGAGCTGACCGACGGATTCGACCGGGCCGGCGAGCACCGCCGTCGTGGCGAAGAAGCCCGCGAGGGCACCCACGGTGAGGTCCCCGGTGGCGACGAGGTAGACGCCGACGGCCAGTGAGATGCCGATCACGGTCTCCGGTAGGGCGACGATCAGGGCGATGAACTGGGAGAGCACCGTGGCCTTGCGGACCTCCGTGCCGCGCAGGGTGTCCGCCTGGCCGCGGAACCCCTCCAGGGCCTCCCCGCCGCGCCCGAACGCCTTGAGCACGCGGATGCCGTGGACCGATTCCTCCACGGTGGTGGCGAGGTCCCCGGCCTGGTCCTGGGAGAGGCGGGACGCGCTGCGGAAGTCGTTGCGGAAGGAGAAGGAGCGCCACATGATCGGCACGGCACCGGCCAGGTAGATCAGCCCGAGGATCCAGGAGGAGTTGAGCAGCAGGCCGATGCCGACCACGATCGTGACGATCGAGACCACGAACATCACCGTGCCGAAGGCGATCCAGCGGCGCAGCAGGGACAGGTCTCCGACCGAGCGGGAGAGCAGCTGTCCGGAGGGCCAGGAGTCGTGGAAGGAGACCGGCAGTCGCTGCAGCCGGGTGAACAGGGCGATGCGGGCCCGGTTCTCCACCCCGGCGGCGGGCGGCAGGATGAAGTAGCGGCGGCCGAAGATCAGCAGTCCCTCGGCGATGCCCAGTCCGGCCATGAGCCAGACGGCACCCCACACGTCCGCCGGGGACCCGCCGGGACGCAGCACGGAGTTCACCAGTTGCTGGATGACCTGCGGGATGGACAGGGCGACCAGCCCGGCCAGCATGGCCGAGACGAGCCCGGCGACCCAGCGCCCACGGATACCGTCCAGGTAGGGGGAGAGGCGGCGGATGGCCTCGAGCATGGACCGCTCCCGGCCACCTGGGCCGCGATCATCCCGACGTTCAGTGGAGCCGCCGCGTCCATCCGGTGGTCCCTGACGGCCCGGCGTGCCACGCGATGAGTCGGTGCGGGCAGGCGTGGGCAAGGCAACCCCTCCAGACGTCGAACACGTGGCCGGCATCAAGGGATGCGGCGATCCACCATCCTACGGTCGCCGGGGGAGTTCTGAAAGACTCCTGCAATAACCCGTCCAGGCATCCCGGTCTCACGAATTGACCCTCTGGCGCCCCGGACAGCACCACTAGGTGCGACTTAGATGCGGGGGGCGGGGGAGACCACGTCCAGCACCACGGCCTCGGGGCGGCACGCGAAACGGACGGGGGCCTTGGGCGAGGTGCCGATGCCGGCGGACACCTCGAGCGGCACCGTCCGCCCGCCGGAGGACCACTCGGTCAGGCCGGAGGCCTGCCAGGTCGGCAGGTCGCAATTGGTGACGAGGGCGCCGTACCAGGGCACGCAGATCTGGCCCCCGTGGGTGTGGCCGGCCAGGATCACATCAGCGCCGCCGTCGGTCATGGCATCCAGGACCCGACGGTACGGCGCATGGGTGACCCCGATCCGCAGGGAGCGGGCCGGCCCGGCACCCGCCCCGGGGAAGCCGGGCCACTGGTCCCGGCCCAGGTGCGGGTCGTCGGTGCCGGCGAAGTCCAGCCGGATCCCGTGGAGCACCCGGGAGAAGTGCTGGTTGGACAGGTTGAGCCAGCCCCGGGCCTCGAAGGTGCTGAACAGGTCCTCCCACGGCAGCTCGGTCCGATTCGGATCCTGCCGGGACGGCCCGGCCAGGTAGCGCAGCGGGTTGGCCGGCTTGGGCGCGTAGTAGTCGTTGGATCCCGGGACGAAGACCCCGGGCACGTCCAGCAGCGGATCGAGGGCCCGGAGCAGGGGAGCCACGGACGCGGCCGCACCGATGTTGTCACCGGTGTTGACCACCAGGTCGGGCTTCAGGGCAGCCAGGCCGGACAGCCAGTCGAGCTTGTCCTGCTGGGACGGGATGAGATGGATGTCCGAGAGATGCAGGATCCGGAACGGGCGGGCCCCCGGCGGCAGGATGCGCAGCTGCTCGGTGCGCACCGCGAAGTTGCGGGCCTCCACGAGCCCACCCCAGGCCACCAGGCCGGCGCCGGTGGTGGCCACGGCGCCGGTGACCACCGCGGCCGCCTTCGCGGCCGCAATCCACCGTGCCCGACGGCGGCCGGCGGCCTGGCGCGCGGCCCTCACCTGTGCCTTCCCCATGATGGCCTCAGTCCTCGGTCGAGACGACGGCGTCCGGGTCGTAGTACGGCTGGGGGCCGGGGCGCCTGTCGACCCGGATGGTCTCTCCGCCCTCGCGGGAGCCCATGGTCCGGGGATCGGAGGCCGGGCCGTCATAGGCCGTGAACTCGTCCGTGGGGTAGGCCTCGGCCACGGTCCCCATGTAGTCGGCCCACATCGGTCCGGCGATGATGGAGCCCCACACGTCCTCATATTCGACGCCGCCGATGGTCTCGCCCTCCAGCGAGTCCAGGTCCCGGAAGTTGCCGACCCAGGAGGCGGTGGTCAGGCCCGTGGTGGTGCCGATGAACCACGTGGAGGACGAGGAGTTGTTCGTGCCGGTCTTGCCGGCGATCGGGAAGGTGATGTCCTGGGCGATGCGCTCCGAGGCGATGGCCTTGAGCGTGTTGTTCAGCTCCGCGACGTGCTGGGTGTCCGCGACCTTCTCGCAGGCCACCGGGGGCACCTGGTAGGAGTTGCCGCGGGTGTCCGTGACCTCGGTGATGACGCGGGGTTCACAGTAGTTGCCGTCGTCCGCGAAGGTCGCGTAGGCGGCGGCCATCATCAGGGGGGAGACCTCTTCTGAGCCCAGGACGAAGGACGGGTTCAGCGGGTTGATGGTCTCGCCGGTGCCGGCGTTCTGGATGCCCACGCGGCCCATCAGGTCCGTGATGCCGCAGAGGTCCTGCGCATAGGCGGCGGCCACCGTGGCCGTGTTGATGGACCAGTAGAGGCCGTAGTCGGCGCGCATCGGCTTGTTCATGTCCGCAATGGCGTTGCGGACGGTCCAGGCCGGGCGGTCCAGCAGCAGGGGGATGGTCCCGGACTGGCCACAGGAGCCCTGGAATTGGGTCCGGTTCGGGTAGGTGTTGGTCCGGGCGTCGAGCGTGTCCGTCATCGAGTTGCCGGACTCGATCCAGGACAGGAAGGTGAAGGGCTTCATCGTGGAGCCGGCCTGGAAGCCCGCGCCGCCGCCCATGGGCCGGTCCACGCTGAAGTTCAGGGTGGTGTTGGCATCGCCTTCCGCGGCCGGATCGTAGTTGGTGTTCTGGGCCATCGCCCGGACGTTGCCCGTGCCCGGCTCCACCGTGACGAGGGAGGCACCCACGGCGTCGTTCTCGCCGAACTCGGTGTACGGGGCGTTCTCCCGCGCGGCGCGCTCCGCCTCCTGCTGCAGGGTGGAATCCAGGGTGGTGGTGATCTGCAGGCCGCCGCGGTCCAGCAGGCGCTGGCGCGACTCGGCGTCCGGACCGAAGGCCTCGGACGTCAGGACGGTGCGCTGGACGTAGTCGCAGAAGTAGTTGCCGTAGTCGGCGGACATGCAGCCGGAGGCCAGCGGCGTGACGTCCAGGCCGAGATCGGACGCCACGGCCTCGTCGTACTCCGCCTGGGTGATGACCTCGTTGCCGAGCATGGCGGTGAGCACCGTGTTGCGGCGCTCGGTGGCGCCCTCCGGGTTGTTGACCGGGTTGTAGCCGTTGGGGGACTGCACCATGCCGGCGAGCATGGCGGACTCCGGCACGTTCAAGTCTGCGGCGTTCTTGTTGAAGAAGTAGCGTGCGGCGGCCTCGACGCCGTACACGCGGCCGGAGAAGAGCACGATGTTGAGGTAGCCCTCGAGGATCTCCTCCTTGGACATCTCCTTCTCCACGGCCACGGCCAGCTTCATCTCGCGCAGCTTGTCCGCCACGGTCTTGGTGCCGGAGATGGTGGTGCGCTCATTGTTCAGGTACTGCGCGTTGACCAGCACGTTGTTCACGTACTGCTGCGTGATGGTGGAGGCGCCCTGGGTCGAGTCGGAGGTGGCGTTGTTGACCAGGGCACGGGTCAGGCCGCGGGCATCCACACCGCCGTGCTCGTAGAAGCGCTCATCCTCGATCGAGATGATGGCGTCCTGCATGTTCTGCGAGATCTGGTCCAACTCGACCGGGACGCGGTTCTCGGCGTAGAAGGTGGCCAGCACGTTGCCGTCCTTGTCCAGGACGCGGGAGGGCACCGAGAGCGGCTCCTCCTTCAACTCGGCGGGCAGCTGGTCCAGCATCTCCCCGCCGGCGGTGGCCGTGGCCCCGCCCACGGCAGCCATCGGCAGCATCAGGCCGGCCGCAAGCACGCCGCACAGCGCACTGACACCGAGGAAGGCGACGATCTTGCCCAGCGTGGTGGCAGTGTCGAAGAAGGGGGACTTGCGATTGGCCATAATCACGATTCTACCGGCCGGATCACCCTCCGTGACGGACCTGAAGGAACGGGCCTCCCTGCGGTTAGGGTAGGTCCATGACAACCTGGGAATACCTCATCACGCCGCTGCCCCTCCACACGCCCAAGCAGGTGCTGGACATGCATGGTTCCGAGGGGTGGGAATTGGTCTCCATCGTCACCGGTCCCGAGGGCGGTTCCGTGGCCTACCTGAAGCGCCCGAAGCAGTGAACGGGCCAGCTTCCACCGACGCTGGCGCCGCCGGCACCATCGAGGCGCGCCTGGCCGAGCTCGGCCTGACCCTTCCACCGGTGGCGGCCCCCGTGGCCGCCTATGTCCCGGCCGTCATCGACGGGAACCTGGTGCACACCTCCGGCCAGTTGCCGTTCCAGGGCGGCCAGCTGCCGGCCACGGGCAAGGTCGGTGCCGAGGTGGAGCTGGAGGAGGCGGCCGAGCTGGCCTCCATCTGCGCGGTCAACGCCCTCGCCGCCGTCAAGTCCGTCATCGGGGACCTCGACCGCATCGAACAGATCGTCAAAGTCGTCGGCTTCGTCTCCTCCGATCCGTCCTTCACCGCCCAGCCCCAGGTCGTCAACGGTGCATCGGAGTTGCTGGGCCGGGTCTTCGGTGACGCCGGCGCCCACGCCCGCTCCGCCGTCGGGGTGGCCGTGCTGCCGCTGGACGCGCCGGTCGAGGTCGAGATGACCGTCCGGTTCCGCTGACGACGCCGGCCCCGCGCCGCACCATGGCCACGTCACCCTCCGAGCCCCGGCCGCCACAGTCCGGATCGTCGGCGTCCCGGCCCTCGCCGACCCCGCCGCCCGCCCGGTTGCCTCCGGCACGGACGCCAGCGCCGACGTCTGCACCGTCGTCTGCCCCGTCGTCAGCCCCGGCGGCTCCGCGGACCGGGCTGGCCGTCGGTCACGGGCCGGTGCGCCGCGCCGAGCGTGCCCTGGTGTCCCGGCTCTTCGAGCTGCCGGAGGATCAGTATGCGGCGGCCCGCAGCTGGTGGGTGCACGGGGAACGGCGGCCGCGGGCCGCGCGTCGCGCCTCCTCGGTGGCCGTGGTCCGGGACGGTCTGAACGGGGTGGAGACCCTCCTGCGCTACCGGGCCGGGCCCACCCCCCTGGGCTCGGTGGCGTTCCCGGGCGGGTCCCTCGACGCCGCGGACGAGGACGACTGCCCGTGGTTCGGCCCGACTCCGGCCCAGTGGTCCCGGGTCCTCCGGGTGGACGACCACCGGCTGGCCCGCCGGCACGTGGCCGGGGCGATCCGCGAACTGTTCGAGGAGACCGGGATCCTGCTGGCCGGGCCGGACGCCCACGCCGTGGTCACCCATCCCGGCGGTGGCGAGTGGATGCAGGCCCGAGTGGCCCTCGACCGTCAGGAGCTCTCCCTCCCGGACCTGGTCAACCGTCGCGGCTTCGGCCTGCGCACCGACCTGCTGCGCGCCGTCGGGCGATGGCACAGCCCGTACTTCTCCCACCGCCGCTTCGACACCCAGTACTTCGCGGTGGCAGTTCCCCACGGCCAGGACACCTCCCTGATGGAGGGCAAAGGCGTCTGGTCGGCGTGGGTGCCGGCCCGGTGGATCGTGGCTGGACGGGACAGCACCGTGCTGGGTGACGCGATCGGCCAGGAGGAGACGGTCGGCCGGACGCTGGGGCGTCTGACGGTGCCGGCGGTGGAACTGTTGCTGGAGCGGATGGCCGAGGCGGGATCCACGGTGGAGTTCCTCATGGACCTCACCATCCGCGGCGGCGTGCCCGAGTTCACGCCGGAATTGCACGGCGGCCCGGAGCGGACCACCTCGGCGGTGTCGACGGCGCCGGGGGACGACGGCGGCGACGACGGCGACGGCGGCGGCGGGTTCAGCCTGTCCGTCGACTTGCCCGGCGGCCAGTGGGCCCGTGCCTGAGCGTAGCTCGAGGGTTGAGGGAGGCTCACTGGTGAACCGACGCAGTGCGGCCGGAGCGGCGGGAGCGCTCTGACCCTCAGAAACGACTGAGGGGCCGCCGTGGCGGCCCCTCGAGGTCAGTTCAGCAGTGGCTCAGCACTGGTTCAGCCGTGGCCAGCCGGAGTCCGGTTCCGGCCGGTTGACTAGCGTGAGCGCTGGCGCAGGCGCTGCAGGTCCAGCACCACGACAGCACGGTTCTCCAGGCGGATCCAGCCGCGCTGGACGAACTCGGCGAGGGCCTTGTTGACGGTCTCGCGGGAGGCGCCGACCAGCTGGGCCAGCTCTTCCTGGGTGAGGTCGTGGGCCACGAGCAGGCCGTCGTTGGCCGGGCGGCCGAAGCGGTCCGCCAGGTCCAGCAGGGCCTTGGCCACCCGGCCGGGCACGTCAGAGAAGACCAGGTCGGCCAGGGACTCGTTGGTCTTGGACAGGCGCTGGGCCAGGGCTCGCAGCAGCTGAATGGAGACCTCGGGGGTGGACTGGATGACCTTGCGCAGGTTGTCATGGCGCAGCCCGGCCAGGCGGGCAGCGGACACGGCCGTGGCGGTAGCGGTGCGCGGGGCGGGGTTGAACAGCGCCATCTCGCCGAAGACCTCACCCGGGCCGAGGATGGCCAGCAGGTTCTCCCGGCCGTCCGGGGCGGTGCGGCCCAGCTTGATCTTGCCGGACATGATGACATACAGCTGGTCGCCCTGATCACCCTCATGGAAGGCGGAGGCGCCGCGAGAGAGCTCTACCTCGGTCAGCTCGGAGGTCAGTGCAGAAAAGACCTCGTCATCCAAGTTGGTGAACAGCGGGGCCTTGCGCAGTACCTCGAGATCCATGTGTCCTTCGTCCTCACTGTCGACTGGCATGCCGGACATCTGCGACATGCGGGGAGTGTGTGTGATCCATTCTGCCCCATCTGCGGCAATGGTAACGGTAAAGTGGGACGCTACGCGTATACGGGGGCGGACGCAGGAAGAGAGACTCCTTGTTTTTAGGACTGACCGTGCTGGACTGGGTCCTGATCGTCGTCCTGTTCGTGTTCCTGATGGCCGGCTACCGCCGCGGGTTTTTGGTGACCCTCGGGACCATGGTCGGACTGGTGGCCGGGGCGATCGCCGCGTTCTTCTCCATCCCGCTGGTCTCAGCCTGGATCACCGAGCCCGGGTGGCGCATCCTCGCCATCGTGGCCGCTGCGCTGGTCCTGGTGCTGCTGGGCCAGGGGATCGGCGCTGCCCTGGGGCGGGCCATCCGCCTCCGCATGGCCCTGCCGGCACTGCGGACGGTGGACCGGCTGGGTGGTGCGGTGGCCAACACGGCCGTGGCCGCGGCGCTGATCTCCCTCGTGGCCTTCTCCGCGTCCTCCATGGGTCTGGCGCCGGTGACCTCGGCGATCTCCGAATCCCGCGTCATCACCACGATCAACGACGCGGCCCCCGAATCGGCCAAGTCGCTGGTCGCCCGGGTGCGGGCCGCCGTCGCCGGCACGGACATGGTGCCGGTGCTGCCCGAGCCCGTCACCACGGAGACGCCGGCGGCCGCGACGTCCACCCCCGCACCAGGACAGGCGCTGCAGGAGGCTCGCGCCTCCGTGGTGCGCATCTCCGGAACCGCCCTGGTGTGCGGCCAGAACCAGACCGGATCCGGTTTCGCTGTGGCCCCTGACCGGGTGGTCACCAACGCCCATGTGGTCTCCGGACTGACCGAACCCTCGGTCGAATCCGCGGACGGTGCCGTGCACGCCGGGCGGGTGGTGCACTTCGACGCGGCACGGGACGTGGCCGTCATCGCCGTGGACGGGGCAGACCTGCCGCCGCTGGACGTGGGCGCCGAGCTGGCGGACCAGGAGGCCGGCTACATCATGGGCTACCCCTCGGGCGGACCCTTCCAGATGGACCCGGCCCTGGTCCAGGCCCGCGGCGAGGTGACCGTCAACAACGTCTACGGCGCCGAGCCCGGGCTGCTGGACATCTACCAGCTGGAGGCCGACGTCCAGCTGGGCAGCTCCGGTGGTCCGCTGTTGACCCCGGACGGCGACGTGGCCGGTATCGTCTTCGCGCGCGCCACCGGGGACATCGAGGTGGGGTACGCCATCACCGGTGAAGAGGCCGAACAGGCGCTGACGGAGGCCGAGGAGATGGTGGACACCGTGTCCACCGGTCAGTGCATTCAGGGCAACTGAGCGCTGCTTTGCCCAGCAATCTCCGGCTGACTAGTGTCAACCGGTGTCCACATCGTGCATGAACGGCCTGACTGGTCTAACGTGGTCGCCATCACATTTTCGCACCGTACCGCCGACCCGCCGCCGTATCACCCTCAGAACTGCACCGGGTCGCGTGGGCTGGGTTACTGACCGGGAGGATCTCCGTGTCAACGCAGACCGCATTACCCCAAGGTGGCAAGGCGAGCCGCGAGCAATTCGCGACCCGCTGGGCCTTCATCTTCGCCGCCATCGGCTCCGCCGTGGGCCTCGGCAACATCTGGCGCTTCCCCTACGTCGCCTACGAGAACGGCGGCGGCGCCTTCATCGTCCCGTATCTGATCGCGTTGCTGACCGCGGGCATCCCGTTGCTGTTCTTCGACTACGCGATCGGCCACCGCTTCAAGGGCTCGCCGCCACTGGCCTTCAAGCGCCTGAGCAAGTGGACCGAGTCCATCGGCTGGTGGCAGGTGCTGATCTGCTTCGTCATCGGCGTCTACTACGCGGCCATCATCGCCTACGCCGCCATGTACACCTGGTTCTCCTTCGGGGAACGCTGGGGCGATGACCCGGAGGCCTTCTTCTTCGGTGAGTACCTGCAGGTCCCGGAGGGGGTCGCCCCGACCCTGGAGTTCGTCCCCGCGGTCTTCTGGCCGATGCTGGGGGTTTGGGTGATCCTGCTCGTGGTCCTCGGTGCCGGAGTCAAGAAGGGCATCGCGATGGCGTCGCTCATCGGTATCCCGGTGCTGGCCGTCATGTTCATCATCCTGGTCATCGTGGCCCTGTTCCTACCGGGCGCCCCTGAGGGCCTGAACGCCCTGTTCACCCCGAACTGGTCGGTGCTCACCGATCCGCAGGTGTGGATCGCCGCGTACGGTCAGATCTTCTTCTCGCTGTCCGTGGGCTTCGGCATCATGATCACCTATTCCTCGTACCTCAAGCGCCGGACCAACCTGACCGGTTCGGGACTGATGGTCGGTTTCTCCAACTCGAGCTTCGAGATCCTGGCAGGCATCGGCGTGTTCTCCGCCCTGGGATTCATGGCCCAGGCCAACGGTGTGGCCGTCGCGGATGTGGTCACCGATGGCATCGGACTGGCGTTCATCGCCTTCCCGACCATCATCTCCCAGGCGCCCGCAGGGGCCCTGATCGGGGTGCTGTTCTTCGGTTCACTGGTGTTTGCCGGCTTCACCTCGTTGATCTCCATCCTCGAAGTGGTGGTCTCGGCCGTGAAGGACAAGCTGGGTTGGAGCCGCGTGACGACCGTGATTGTCGTCGTGGGAATCTCCGGGATCATCTCCCTGCTGCTGTTCAGCACCACCTCCGGCATCAACGTCCTGGACGTCACGGATGCCTTTGCCAACAGCTTCGGCATCGTGGGTGCTGCCCTCGTGGCTGTCGTGACGGTCTCGTGGGTGCTGCGCCGGCTGGACCGCATGGTCAGGCACCTGAATGCGGTGTCCTCCTTCCGTGTCGGCTGGATCTACAAGGCCCTGGTGGCCGTGGTCCTGCCGATCGTGCTGGCCTACATCTGGATCTCCGACGTGGTGCTGAAGGCCACGGAGGGCTATGGGGACCTGCCGGCCTGGTTCGTGGGCACCTTCGGCTGGGGCATGTCGATCGCTCTGGTCGTGGTGGCGATCCTGTTGTCCCTGCTGCCGTGGTCGCAGAAATCGGCCCTCCACAGCGAACTCAATGACAACCTCGGCCCGGAATCAGTCGCCGGGGACGAGGACCTGGTGGGTGCCACCGCCGGCGACCGGGCGGTGGGAGCCAGTCACGGCCACAGCGGCCGGGGCCGTCATGCCGACACCCCGTCCCACCCTCAGGGTGCGGGCAGCGCGGAGCGACCGCACGGCAGCCCGACCCAGCCCGAGCACCCCGAGAAGGGAGTCTGACATGGACCCGATTGCCATCGTGTTCCTGATCATCGCGATCGTGGTGGTGTGGGGCGGCATGGTCGCTTCCCTCATCCACCTGCTGAAGAACCCGGACCACCTCTCCGGCGACGAGGCGGCCGCCGACCGGACCTGACGCCAGCACACAGAGTGAGGCCACGCAGTGAACGTCACTGCGTGGCCTCACTCTGTGTGCGTGGACAGCACATCCTGAGTTCATCGGTTGCTCGTCAGTGCCCCGCCTTTCCCGGTGATCGTGGTGTTTCCCCGTCATCATGACCGGGAATCCCCACGATCGCCGGGATTCCTCGCGTGGAGCAGCCCTCCTGCGGACGAGATGCCTTTGGCGCCGCTCCGGGTCGCTCCTACGTCCGCAGCGACTGGGCGATCTGCTGCATGATCGTGGGATCGGACAGGGTGGACGCATCGCCGGGATCCCGGCCCTCGGCCACGTCCTTGAGCAGGCGGCGCATGATCTTGCCGGAGCGGGTCTTGGGCAGCTCCGGCACCACCATGATGTGCTTGGGCTTCGCGATGGCCCCGATCTCGGAGGCCACGTGGGCCCGCAGATCGGCCTCGGTCTGAGCCGGGTCGGCCGCTCCGTCCACCTGGGATTCCTCGGTGAGGATCACGAACGCCACCACGGCCTGGCCGGTAGTGGCATCGGCGGCGCCGACCACGGCGGACTCCGCCACGATCGGGTGGGAGACCAGGGCGGACTCGATCTCCGAGGTGGAGAGGCGGTGGCCGGAGATGTTCATGACGTCATCCACGCGGCCGGTCACCCAGACGTCCCCGTCCTCGTCCCGGCGGGCGCCGTCCCCGGCGAAGTACATGCCCTCGAACCGGGACCAGTAGGTCTCCTTGAAGCGCTCGGGGTCGCCCCAGATGCCGCGCAGCATGGCCGGCCACGGATCCCGGATCACCAGGAACCCGGCCCCGGCGCCCTCGAAGGGCCGGCCGGTCTCGTCCACCACGTCCACCGTGATCCCCGGCACGGGAGTCTGCGCCGAGCCGGGCTTGGTCGCCGTGACTCCGGGCAGGGGCGAGATCATGTGGGCTCCGGTCTCGGTCTGCCACCAGGTGTCCACGATCGGGGCGGGGTGCTCCTTGCGGGCCCCCGGGGTGACGGAGCCGTCGTCGTTCTTCGTGCCGGCACCGGCGTTGCCGCCGATGACCTCCCGGTACCACATCCAGGCCTCGGGGTTGATGGCCTCCCCGACGGATCCGAGCACGCGGATTGAGGACAGGTCGAAGGCGTCCGGCACCTGCCGGCCCCACTTCATGCACGTGCGGATCGCGGTGGGGGCGGTGTACATGATGGTGATGCCGTACTTGGCCACGATCTCCCACCAGCGGCCGGTGTGCGGGAAGTCGGGGGTACCCTCGTAGATCACCTGGGTGGCGCCGTTGATAAGGGGCGCGTAGGTGACGTAGGAGTGCCCAGTGACCCAGCCGACGTCGGCGGTGCACCAGTACACGTCCGTCTCGGGATGGAGATCGAAGGTGTCCCGGTGGGTGACGGCGGTCTGCACCAGGTAGCCGCCCGTGGTGTGCAGGATGCCCTTCGGCTTCCCGGTGGTGCCGGAGGTGTAGAGGATGTACAGCGGGTGCTCGGAGTCGTGCCAGACCAGCTCGTGCTCGTCCGACTGCTCGCCCAGCACGTCGTGCCACCACAGGTCCCGGTCTGCGGTCCACTCCACGTCCTGCTCGTTGCGCCGGACCACGAGGACATGGGCCACGGAATGGCCGGGTTCGGCGAGGGCGGCATCCACCGCCGGCTTGAGCATGGAGGGCTTGCCGCGCCGCCAGGAGCCGTCCGCGGTGACCACGAGCTTGGCCTCGGCGTCGTCGATGCGCGAGCGCAGGGCATCGGCGGAGAAGCCGCCGAAGACCACGGAGTGCACCGCACCGATCCGGGCGCAGGCCAGCATGGTGATGACGGTCTCGGTGATCATCGGCATGTAGACGGCCACGCGGTCGCCCTTGGTGACCCCGAGCGATTCGAAGGCGTTGGCGGCCCGCCGGACCTCGGTGGCGAGCTCTGCGTAGGTCCAGGAACGGGAGTCGCCGGGTTCGCCCTCGAAGTGGATGGCCACGCGGTCGCCCAGCCCGGCCTCCACGTGGCGGTCCAGGGCGTTGTAGGCGGCGTTGGTGGTGCCGCCGACGAACCACTTCGCGAACGGGGCGTCCGACCAGTCCAGCACCTCGGTGAAGTCCTGGTCCCAGTCCAGCACCTCCCGCGCCTGATGGGCCCAGTAGCCCAGCCGGTCCGCGGCAGCCTCCTCATAGCGGTCCGCCCCGGCCACGGCCTGCGCGGCGAACTCCGCCGAGGGCGGGAAGCTGCGGTGCTCGTGCGAGAGGGTGTCCATGGTGCCGCCGCCGTCGGCGGATGCGGCGGGGGAGGCCGATTCGTTGGACGCTGTTGTGCTCATGCGTACTCCTTGGTGGCGCGGTCGACGAGGACCACCGTGATGACACCCGGGTGTAACCGGAGTCACAGGCGGCTTCGTCTTTAGCCTAACGCCACTGCTGTCGGTGTGAAGCCGCGCACGTCAAACTGGGGGGACAGGGTCCGGTGTGACTGGTTGAATGGTGCAGAGACCATCCATAGGGGAACCGGCGAGCACCGTCCGGTCTGGATCAATCGCTGGGGAGTCGCCCGTTCCGGGCGGCACAGGAGGAACCACATGAGCATCGCACCGGATTCATCCGCTAACGCACCGACCGGTGGTCCCGGCCCAGGGCTCAGGCTGTCCAGCTGGGACGTCGGCTTCCTCGCGTCGGTCCTCGTGGTCCTCGCCGGGTCCATCGTCCCCCTGAGCACCTCGCGGTGGGGCCTGAACCTGTGGGGCAGCACCAACCTCTTCTTCCTCGGCATCGGGGTCCTGATGCCCCTCGTCGCGGCCGGCTTCATCCTGGCCCGGGCCACCTCCGCCGGGAAGCCCACCGGCGACGCCGGCCCCCGCCTGGGTTCGCTCGGCACCGAACAGTTCGCGCACGTCACGGCCTGGTTGGCGCTGTCCTACTTCTTCATCACGTTCGTCACCACCCTGGACCCCGTCCTGCTCATCGGCCTTGCCGGCGCCTTCGGCCTGGTGGTCACCTCCCCGATGCGCGCCCTCATGGCGCCGCTCTTCGCCGGGTCCACCGCCCAGCCCCGCACCGCGCCGCACGGTGCCCTCCAGCCCGGCACCGGAGACCAGTGGTCGACGCCGGCCGCCTCACCTGCCGCCGCCGCCGGCGATGCCAGCCGTCCGTGGGCCGGCGCCGTGGCTGCCGGGGACGCGGACGCCGGGGGCGCGGTGGCGGCCGACGGCCAGGCCCCGGTTTACGGTCAGGCCCCGGTTTACGGCCAGGCCCCGGCCTACGGCCAGGCTGCCTCGCAGGAGACCCAGGAGGAATTCCGGTCTTCGCCGGAACCCGCGGGAACCTCCGGATCCGGCACGGAGGAGGCGCCGCTATCCGCGGTCGACTCCGATGAGGACCCGGATGACAGCCTCGGGATGACCCGCGTGCGCCCGCGGTCCACGGACGAGGCCGCCGCCTCGGCGACCGCCGCGTTCGGTGCACCGGCCACTGCGGAGCCATCGGAGCCGTCAGGACCGTCAGAGTCGTCGGAACGGCCAGGGTCGTCAGATCCTGTCCAGCCGTCGCTGTCGCCGTCGTCATCGGTGCCGGAGGTGCAGCACACGGAACCGATCGATCCGCTGGACTCCGGACCATCGGCCCCGCGGGGCACGGAACCGGCCGAGTACGAGGCGTTCTGGTTCGCCGTGGGATCACGCCGCACGGCCGTGAACCCGGAGGACGGCAGGCCGGCCTTCGGACTCGAGCCCGGCGGCTGGATCCTGGCCCTCGAAGACCGTGGCCACGAGTTCCTCGTGCAGAACACGGACGGCCGCACCGGCGTGCTCGAGGATCTCACGGACATCGAGCGCGCGTGACGGACCAGAACCCCGTCCCGGCCGGCGTCGTCAGCGCCGGGGAAAGCGCCCTCGCCCTGAAGCGCCGGGCCCGGAAGATCAACCGGGTGCTGGCCGAGGCCTACCCCTACGCTGTCGCCGAGCTCGATTTCACCAACGCTTTCGAGCTGCTGGTGGCCACCGTGCTCTCGGCCCAGACCACGGACGTGCGGGTCAATGCGACCACCCCCGGGCTGTTCGCCCGTTTCCCGGACGCCGAGGCCATGTCCCACGCGGACGAGCGCGAGCTGCAGGAGATCGTGCGGCCCCTGGGCTTCTACCGGAACAAGGCCACCGCCATCCAGGGGCTCTCCCGGGCCCTGGTCGAACACCACGGTGGAGAGGTCCCCGGCACCGTGGACGAGCTGGTGAAACTGCCCGGAGTCGGCCGCAAGACGGCCTTTGTGGTCCTGGGCAATGCCTTCGGGGTTCCCGGTCTCACCGTGGACACCCACTTCGGGCGCCTGGCCCGGCGGCTCGGATTCACCGCGCAGCAAGACCCGGTCAAGGTCGAGTACGAGGTCGCCGAACTCTTCGAGCCGCGCGACTGGACCATGCTCTCCCACCGGCTGGTGTTCCACGGTCGCCGCGTCTGCCACGCCAAGCGCCCCGCGTGCGGGGCCTGCCCCGTCGCCCGCTGGTGCCCCTCCTTCGGGGTCGGGGAGACCCATCCGGAGGCGGCGGCGTCGTTGCTGAAGTACGAGCTGGCCCCGGGCCGGGACGAGCTGCTGGCCAAGATGCTCGCCGGAGCCACCCGCGCCGAGCTGCGGGCCGAGGGCTTCGGCCTGGGGGCATGATGCAGATCGACGGAGCGCTCGCGGACCTACGCTCCCTCGTGGAGCGCTACGGGACCCTGGACCCGGGCCTGGCCGTGCGGCCGCCGTCTGCCCCGGCTGCGTCCCGGATTCCCGACGACGACCGGGGCTGGGACTTCGGCCTCACCCTGGTGCCGCCGGTCTCGACCGAGGAGCCGTCGGACTCCGCCGTGCTGGTGCTGTTCGGGGCCCTCGACGGCCAGCCGGCGCACTTCCACGGGACCGCCGTGCCGGAAGACCTGGACCTGCTGCTCACCCAGCGGTCCTTCGCCCTGCGCCACCACCCCGGCCAAGTCGCCTTCCCGGGTGGCCGCCGCGACCCCGAGGACGTGGATTTCAGTGATTGCGCCCTGCGGGAGGCGGAGGAGGAGACGGGTCTGGACCGGAACGGCGTGCGGGTCATCGGGACCCTGCCGCCGGCACCGCTCACGGTCTCGAACTTCCGGGTGCATCCGGTGCTGGGCTGGTGGGACCGGCCGTCCGACGTCTTCGTGGTGGACGAGGGGGAGGCGGCCCGCGTGTTCCGGGTCCCCGTGGCCGACTTGGTGGATCCCGCCAATCGGATCACCACGTCCCTGTCCCGGGGCGTGGCGGGCGGCACCCGGCGGTTCAGGAGCCCGGCCTTCCTGGTGTCCGGCACCCTGGTGTGGGGTTTCACGGCCATCCTGATCGACCGGATCCTCGACCTGCTGGGGTGGACCCAGGATTGGGACCGCGGCCGGATCGTGGACATCACGAATTGGGACGCGTCCATGCCGGTGCCCCGCGCCGACCTGTAGGCCCCCGGGTCCTCCACAGGCAGCGGAACCCGGGCCGGTCCTCCACAGTGGCCGGCCTGCGAGGAGCGGGCCGAGGGCCAGACGGACAGGCTGGGAGCATGGCCGTCCGAGCATCCTCACCGTTAACCATCCTGTTCGTCGCCCCACCGGATCGGGATGGACCGGTCCCGCAGGGCCTGGTGGGCAGCAGCCCACTCTGGTCTGAGCTGCTGTGCGCCGAGGTGGCCGCCTGTGCCGCCGCCGTCGGGCACCGGCTACGCGTCGTACCGCGCTCCGAATGGCCGTCCGCGGGGCAGGCCCACCGGGCCGCCCCGGCGTCCCCGGCCCTCATCCTCTGGGGGCTCGCCCCCGGGGAGACGGCCGGCCCGGAGCCGGCACCGGACATCGGACAGGATCCGCCGGCACCGCCCATCGCGGCTGTCATCCTGGACGGGGCGTCCGCACCTCCGGGTGTTCTCAGCCTGCCTTCCCGGTCTCAGCAGCTCTGCCGCGTCCTGGCCCGGACCCGTCCGGCGAACTCCGAGCCTCCTGCCCGGGGGCGGGCTGCGGTGGTGGTCCACGATGGCCCGGGCGCCGACGGGGACGGGCAGTGGCCCGGTTTGTCCTGGGCCCTGACGCTGTTGCTGTCCGGACCCGGGCGAGGCCTGCTCGTGGATGCCCAGGGCCCCCACGGGAGCCTGAGCGCACGGCTCCGCGCCCTGTCCCCGCCAGCGGATCGATGCGTGAGCTGGGACGGGATGCAGGACCTGCCGGTGCCCGGACCGGCGCTGGCCTCGCACCTGCCCGGCGCCGGTGGCGTCCGGTGGTGGGGGTGGACCTCATCGTCGCCCTCCGACGGCCCCTGGACGGGTGACGCCTGGGTCCAGGTGGCGGTGGAGACGTTTCCCTGGACGGTCATCGACGTCGGCAAGGACCAGGACCGGGCCCGTGACTGGGCCGAACGGGGGATGGGCCTCCTGCTGTGCACCGATCGCGGGCCGGCGGCCGGCCGGCAGCTTCCGGCGGACGTGCTGCTGCAGGCCTCGCCGCGTCAGCGGCCACCGCACTCATCAGGGTCCGGTGCCGTCCGTCGAGGATCAGCCCGGACGAGGGAACCCGCCGGGTCTGTGCGGGTCGACGCGCAGGATTGGGACGGTTCGTCGTTGGCCTCCTGGGATCGGTCGAGTCGGCGCGGTTCCGCCCGGAGAATGGCCGCGGAGATCGAACTGCGGCTGGACGGAGCCGGGGCCCTGAAACCCCGCTGGCACGTGGCCGGAAGGGCCCGTCCATGAGCCGCGGATGGTCGCCGGAACCACCGCCCGGAGCGGGCCGGCGTCTCGTCACCGGGACCTCCGCAGGTCGGCAACGGGCCCGCCGATGGCTCGCCGGTCGCCTCGCAGACCCGGCCCGTCACCAGGCCCCTGGTGTTCCGTCCCGGTCCGAGACCGTGCCGCCGGAGCTGGTGGCCGAGGCCGTCCGACGGCACCTGCCGGTGACCACCCCGCGGGAGGCATCCGCCCAGATGACGGCGTTGACGGATGATCTCACCGGACTGGGCCCCCTCGCGGCACCGGCCCGGGGCGCCGGCGTCACCGACGTGCTGGTGGACGGCTCCGGCACCATCTGGACCGACGGCCTGGACGGCCTCCGTGACACGGGCCGGTGCCTGCCCGCCGAGGACGCCCGTCGACTGGCCGTCCGACTGCTGGCCCAGGGCGGCCGGCGGCTCGACGAGGGCCAGCCGTTCGGTGACGCCCAGGTCACCGGTGCCCGGGTGCACGCCATCCTGCCGCCACTGGCCTCAGGCGGAACCCAGATCAGTGTCAGACTGGCCGCGCCGGAGCCACCGTGCCTGGAGGACCTGGCCCGGCGCTGGCCCCACGGGACGCAGTGGCTGGCCGCCCTGCGGCACCTGCTGCACATCCGCGCCAACGTGCTCATCAGCGGCGCCACCGGTTCCGGCAAGACCACCCTGCTCTCCGCGGTGCTAGCGGAGGTCCCCGCAGACGAACGGATCATCACCGTGGAGGACACCCGCGAGCTGCGTCCGCGGCACGGCCATGTGGTCTCCCTGCAGGCCCGCTCCGGCAACTCCGAGGGCGCCGGCACCGTCGAATTGTCCGAACTCGTCCGGCAGGCACTGAGGATGAGGCCCGACCGGCTCGTCGTGGGAGAGTGCCGTGGGGCGGAGGTCGCGGACTTCCTCGCCGCCATGAACACCGGCCACCGGGGTGCCGCCGGAACACTGCACTCGAATTCCGCCTCTGACGTCCCGGCCCGACTGCAGGCGATGGGCGCACTGGCCGGCCTCGGGTCGGAAGCCCTGGCATTGCAGGCTTCCAGCGCGGTGGATGCGGTCCTCCACCTGGAGCGGACCGACGCCGGACGGCACCCCGTGGAACTGGCCGTGGTGGACCGGGACACCAGCCGGACCGGCACCCTGCGCGTTATCCCCGCGCTCACCCTGGTCGGAACCGTCCTGACCGCCGGGCCCGGTCACGGGGCGCTGGACGGCCTGTCGACAGCCGGAGTGCACCGAGACCCGGGGTTACGGCGGAGTGGGGGCCGGCATGCCATCGGGACGTGAACGAGGAGGCCGGTCGCGGTGGTGGCGCTGGTGGCTGCGGTGGCTCCCGGGGCAGGTGCGGCGCCGGCGTGAGCACGAGACCGAGGAATTCGTCGGCCTGCTCCGTCGGGCGTCCGCCCTGTTGCAGGCCGGCCGTCGCCCGGAGCGCGTCTGGGTGGAACTGTCCGGACTCTACGAGCCGTGTCCAGGCGGGAAGGGCGGACCGGGCGGGAAGGACGGACCAGGCGGACCAGCCAGACGGGCGGGGTGCTGCCTGCATCACGTCCTGGTCGCGGCTGACCTGGAGGTCATGCTCGGCGGCGAACCGTTCGCCGCCGTGGAGGCGCCGGGGCAGGGCCGTCACTGGCGCCAGCTGGACGGATGCCTGGCGGTCTCCCACCACGCCGGGATCCCGCTGGCCGGGCTGCTCGAGCGTCTCGCCGACGCCCTGGAGGAGGGTCAGGACGCCCAGCAGGCGCGGGATGCGGCAGCCGCCGGCCCGCGCTCCACGGCACAGCTGCTGGGCTTCCTGCCGCTTGCCGGGATCGCGATGACGGCCCTGGTCGGAGTGCCGCCCACCGAGTTGCTGGCCGGACCTCTCGGCTGGCTCGTGATCGGCACGGGAGTGGGACTGGCGGTGATCGGCCAGCTCTGGACCCGCGCGTTGATCCGCCGGTCGGAGGAGAGCACATGACCCCGAGTGCGACCTCCCGGCCCGGCGCCGCAGCAGTACCGGACACCCTGGACGCCGCACTGGCGATGGATCTGGTGGCGGGGCTGCTGGAAACCGGGCAGGGTCTCGTCGCCGCGCTCGGCCTCCTCGGCAGTCATGTCCCCGGGGCGGCGCCGGTCCGGAGGGTGGCCGCCCTGCTGCGGGCCGGTGTCGACTGGGATGACGCCTGGTCGGCCCATGAGCCCGAAGCCAGTGATCCGGACCTGCAGGAGTTGGCCGGCGAACTCCGCTTCGCCTACGTCACGGGGGCGCCCACGGCTGCCCTGCTGCGGTCCACAGCATCGACGCTCCGCCGTCATCGGAAACGCCGGGCCGAGCAACGGGCCGCAGAACTGGGTACCCGTCTGGTCCTGCCCCTGGGACTCTGTCAATTGCCCTCGTTCCTCTGCCTGGGCGTGGTGCCACTCGTCCTGGCCCTGCTGCCCTGATGCCCGGGAAACCAGCGCGGTCCTCCACACCGGTCCGAAGTGCCCCAGCCATCCAGATCTGCGGGCCACCGCACCCCACGGAAGGGGACATCGCCGCAGGCTAGAAACAGGCGACCACACCGGCCGCCGTCACACCAGAGGAGACACCATGACCGCCACACTGCAGCACGAACACCCTGTCCCACGAAGGGCCAGCGGAGTCCACCGGCCTGGGAGCACTGCCGACACCGTCGGAGCCGCCTCCAGCGCCTCTACCGCCTCCGCAGCCTTCACCGCCGTGGCCGGGCAGGGCCGTCGCGCCTCGGTCCCTGACTGGAGCGACGAGACCGGCGCGCAGACCGCCGAGTACGGCATCGTCACACTTGCCGCCGTCGGGTTCGCCGGAGTCCTGGCCGTGGTCCTCGCGGGGACCGACGTGCAGGGACTGCTGCTGGACATCGTCAAGAATGCCCTCAGCTTCGGCTGAGAGGCCTCTACCGGCCACCGGGTCCCGCCGCCACCTTTCCCGGCGGGACCCGGCACCGGTGGCGGGAACCGGCCGATCAGCCCATGGCCGGACTCTGCCGAATCGTGCCGCCCACCCGCACTGATCCCGTCCCGTCCGAGTAACACCCGAAGACTCGAGGAAGCCATGGACAGCAGCCCTCTGACCGAACATCCCCCGTTGACCGGGCCTGCCGATCCTGGCCGCCCCCGGGGCTCTGAGCATCCCTTCGGGCCGGCCGTCGCCGCCAGCGCTGCCGGGGCCGAACGAGGATCGGTCACCGCCGAATACGCGGTCATGCTGCCGGCAGCGGCCCTGGTGCTGGTGGGCGCGCTGCTCGCCGGTGCCGCGACCCTGCAGCAGGTCCGGCTGGAGGAAGCCGCGGCGGCCTCGGTCCGCGAGCTGGCCCGGGGTGAGAGCGAGTCAGATGTTCGCTCCACGGCCCGGCGCATGGCCGGTGAGGCCACGGACCTCAGCAGTGACCGGAGCACCGGCTGGGTGGCCGTGACCGTCGCCCATGCCCCTCCAGGACCTCTGGCGTGGTGGGACGGGTGGGAACTGGAAGCCACGGCCCACGCCCCGGACCAGTGGGCCGTTCCACCCACGAGAACACCATGAACCGGCCACCCGCCCGCCGGACAGGCGAGCAGAGTCAACAGGAACAGCGCGAACAGCGTCAACAGTGTGAACACGGCGCCGGCAGTGTCACCGTGCTGGCCACGGTGTTCCTGACCCTGGCGCTGCTGGGGGCCGCGGCGGCGCTGGGCACCGCGGCCACGGCGGCGGCACGGGCCTCCGGGGCCGCGGACCTCGCCGCGCTCGCCGCCGCCGATGCCGCCCGTGGCCTCGTGCTGGCCGATCCCTGTGCCCTGGCCGCCCAGACGGCCGATCGCCACGGGGCCACGATCACCGCATGTGCTGCCGCCGGAGACGGCACCGTACACGTGCGCACCCGCTATGAGTCGACGCTTCCGTGGCCCTCCGAAGGGGTGTCTCGGGCCGGTCCTCCGGCGTCGACGGTGCCGCGGTGAGCGCCGGCCCGTCGCGACCGTGCCGCCGCGATCCGGATGCCCTGCAACACGAAGGTCAGCAGGGTGGCGGCCCCGGCCTTGTCCAGCGGGTTGTTGCGGTTGCCGCATTTGGGGGACTGCACGCAGGACGGGCAGCCCGAGGAGCAACTGCAGGAGAGCACCGTGTCCAGGGTGGCCTGCAACCAGGTCGCCGCCTCCGCGAAGCCCCGCTCGGCGAAACCGGCACCGCCGGGGTGACCGTCGTAGACGAACACGGAGGGCTGGCCGGTGTCCGGGTGCAGGGCCATCGACACCCCGCCGATGTCCCAGCGGTCGTTGGAGGCGACGATGGGCAGCAGCCCGATCATCGCGTGTTCGGCGGCGTGCAGGGACCCCGGCAGTCGGTCCATCGTCAGCCCGGCGGCCACGAGCACCTCCGAGGGGCAGTGGAACCAGACGGCCGTGGTGAAGAGGTCCCGGGCGGGCAGCTCCAAGGGCTCCTCGCCGAGCACCTCCCCGGAGACCAGGGCCTTGCGCTGGTAGGAGACCACCTGGGTGGTGACCTTCACCGGTCCCGTGCACCATTGCAGGTCACCCGCGTCCACGCGGTGGACCGTGTCCAGGATCTCGATCTCGGTGATGTCCCGCGCCTGCGTGAAGAAATCCGGCCACGCCCGCGTCACCAGGACGGCATGGGCGTCCTCGTCGAGCTCCTCCACGAGATAGGTGCGGTCCTGGTGGACGTACACGGCACCGGGATGGGCTTGGTAGTGGGTTTGCGGGGAGCCCATGGAGCCCAGCAGGGCGCCGGTCTCGGTGTCGATGATGTTCACCGGTCCGCCGCCGTCGTCGCGCAGGGACACCAGTCCGGCGGCATGTTCGGGATGTGTCCAGAACCAGCCGGCCGGACGGCGCCTCAGGTACCCCTCCTCGACGAGCTGTTCCACCAGGCCGCGGACCTCCTCCGGGTCTCCGAAATCACCGAGCCCGTCCGGGACCAGGGGGAACTCGGCGGCGGCGGCGCACAGGTGTGGGGCGAGGATGTGCGGGTTGGTCGGGTCCGTGACCGAATCCTCCACGGCCAGCTCGAAGACAGCCTCCGGGTGGTGCACCACGTAGGTGTCCAGCGGGTCGTCCCCGGCCACATAGAGCGCCACGGATTCCTGCCCCGACCGTCCGGCGCGTCCCACCTGCTGGAAGAACGACGCGCGAGTGCCCGGCCAGCCGGCCACCAGCACCGCGTCGAGTCCGGCGATGTCGATGCCCAGTTCCAGCGCCGGCGTGGAGGCCACCCCCAGCAACCGTCCGGTACGCAGAGCCGTCTCCACCTCACGGCGTTCCTCGGGCAGGTAGCCGGCCCGGTATGCCGCCACCCGGGGCGGCAAGGACGGGTCGACCTCGGCGAGCTCACGTTTGGCGGCGGAGGCCATCGCCTCGGCGCCGCGGCGCGAGCGGATGAAGGCAATGGTTCTGGTTCCGGTGACGGCCAGGTCGGCCATCATCCCGGCTCCCTCGGCCGTGGCCGAACGCCGCACGGGTGCCCCGTTCTCACCGCGCCGGTCGGTGAGCTCCGGTTCCCAGAAGCCGACCGTGACGGCCCCGTGGGGGGAGGCGTCCTCGGTCACGGCCACCGCGTCCGCGCCGATCAGGCGCGAGAAGGACCCGGCGGGGTCCGCACTGGTGGCCGAGGCTCCGATGAACACCGGGCCCGGTGTGCCCGCGCCCTCGGCCCCGTCACGCCGCCCGGACCGGTAGTGCGCGCAGACCCGGGCCAGCCGGCGCAGCAGTACGGCCACGTGGGAGCCGAAAACCCCCCGGTACACGTGGGCCTCGTCCACCACCACGAAGCGCAACCGCCGGAAGAACCGGGACCAGCGTTCGTGGTGCGGCAGGATCCCGACGTGCAGCATGTCCGGGTTCGTCAGCAGCACGTTCGCGTGCTCACGAGCCCACTTGCGGTCGGCGATGTCCGTGTCCCCGTCATAGGGGGCCGGCCGCAGCCAGGTGGCGCCGTCCCGGGCCAGGGCGCGCCAGGCGTTGAGCTGGTCGGCCGCGAGCGCCTTCGTCGGGGACAGATAGAGCACGGTCCCGGCGGGGTCATCGTGCAGGGCGGTGCCGGCCGCCAGTTGGTAGCCGAGGGATTTGCCCGATGCCGTCCCCGTCGCCAACACCACGTTGGTTCCGGTGGCCGCGAGGCCGGCCGCCTCCACCTGGTGCTTCCACGGTTCCAGGGCCCCGGAACCCCCGAGCGCGAGGATGAGTCCGTCCGGGGTGCCCTCCGGCCAGGGCACCGTGACGGCCTGCCGTTCGGGCAGGTGCCGGACGTGGAGCAGCTGCGGCGGAATGGAGCGGCGGCCGAGCGTGCGGCTCAGGGCCTCAGCATCCCGGGGGTCGTCCGTGCGCGGTCCACCGGCCGGCCGTTCAGGGCCCTCTCCGGTACCGTTCCGGGGCTGTTCCCCGCGGGGGTCCACTCAGCCGGCGTCCGAGTGGGACGGGTTCTCGGTGTCGTCCTCCAGGGCGCCGTAGACAGTGACGTCGGCGAGCTCGGTCCAGCCGAGGTGGCCGTAGAGGGCCTGCCCGTCGGCGCTGGCCACAAGCAGGCCTTCCTCGACGTCGTGCTCCAGGGCCAGCGAGGCGAGATAGCGCATCACCAGCGAACCGAGGCCTTGCCGGCGGAAGTCGGGGGAGGTCCAGATGCGGTCGAACACGGCGTAGCCCTCCACCGCGGCCACCCGGCCGCGGGCGGCCACCGCGCCCTCGCCCTGGGGATGCTCCTCCGTGCTGATGATGGTGACGAGGAACCAGTCCGGGTCCTTGCGTTCCACGGTGGCCTCGAATTCCTCGGGCACGAGGGGAGCCTCGACATCCTGGCCTCCCATGTCCACCACCATGAGCTTCTCGCCGGTGGAGAGCGCCTTGAGGGGGACACCGGCCGGCACGGCGGGCGGCGGTCCGACCACGGTCAGCAGCCGTCCGGGGTGGTTCTGGACCTCGGCGGACACCGCGGTGAGGGCGGTCTCGTCCGGGTGGGCCAGGACGTACTCCCAGTCCTGTCCGTCACCGGCCTGGACTCCACTGCGCAGGGATGCGTGGACCACGCCGTCATGTTGCACGTCGTAGTTCCGGCAGCGGGACCAACCGGTCACCCAGGTGCTGACCAGCGCGTCATTCAAGGCAGAAGTCATGGGACGAGACTAGCCCGAGCCACAGGTTGCCCGCACCCGCCGGACCAACATGCAGGCCAAATCGTCATCTGCCGCTCTCCTGCGGTTCCCGTCAGCGACGCCGGCCCCGGACGGACCTCGTGGGCGGGGGCGTCGCGGACTACCCTTGATGCAGTGAGCCAGTCCAAGATCGCCCTGTACTACCGTTTCGCCCCGTTGGCCGATCCGGAGGCCGTGCGCCTCTGGCAGCATGCCTTGGCCTCGCGCTGGGGGCTGACCGGGCGCATCATCGTGTCCCCGCACGGAATCAACGGCACCGTGGGCGGCCCGCTGGACGCGGTGAAACAGTACGTCAAGACCACCCGCGCCTACGGCCCCTTCTCCGGTCTGGAGGTCAAGTGGTCCGACGGTTCGGCGGAGGACTTCCCGCGGCTGTCCGTCAAGGTGCGGCCCGAGCTGGTGGCCTTCGACGCCCCGGACGAGATCGTCGTCACCGAGGACGGCGTGCAGGACACCGGCGTGCACCTGACACCCGAGGACCTGCACCGACTGGTGGAGGAGAAGGAATCGGCCGGGACCCCCGTGGTGTTCTTCGACGGGCGCAACGCCGTGGAGGCCAAGATCGGCCGATTCGCCGGGGCCGTGGTGCCGGACACCGTCACCACCCGGGACTTCGTCTCCGAACTGGACTCGGGTGCCTATGACCATCTCAAGGACCAGCCCGTGGTCACCTACTGCACGGGCGGGGTGCGCTGTGAGGTGCTGACGGCGCTGATGCACCACCGCGGTTTCGGGGAGGTCTATCAATTGGACGGCGGGATCGTGAAGTACGGCCAGGCCTATGGTGACTCCGGCCTCTGGGAGGGATCCCTGGCCGTCTTCGACCAGCGCATGCGGGTCCAGTTCTCGGAGCAGTCCGCGACGATCGGTGAGTGCAGCCTCTGTGCGGGTCCCACCTCGGAACTGCGCAACTGTTCCGATCCGTCCTGCCAGACCCTGGACACCGTGTGCGATGCCTGCGCCCTGGCCGTCCCGGACCGCACCTGCGCGGTGTGCCCATGAGACGCCGGGCTGCCGGGCTGATCCTCGCGGGGCTGCTGCTGACCGGTTGCGGGGCGCCTGACCCGGCGGACACCCCACCCCAGTCGGAGGAACAGCTCCGGGCGATGCTCCTGACCATGGAGGAGTACGGGCTGGAGGGAGCCGACGGTCCCGGGGAGCAGATCGACCCGAGTCTGATTGCGACCGTGGTCGACGACCCCTCCCAGGCCGAGGGCCCCTGCGCTGACGCGCTGCAGGCCCTGCAGTCCGCCTCGTTCGAGACCACCGCCGGCGCGGCCGAGGCCGTCAGCGTGGTGGAGGGCTACGAGGACGCCTACCTGCCTCCCGTCCTGTCCACCGCACTGTTCGCCCGTGAGGACGGCGACGGTCCGGAGCCGGGCCCGCTCTACACCGCGGTGGGCCGGGACTGCGAGGGAGCGGAACTGCGTCAGGGCGAGGCCACGGTCACCGTGGAACCCCTGCCGGGAGGCCGGGACGGGGTGGTGGCGCACAGCAGCGGAGACGAGTTGCTCGGGGACGCCAGCGTGACCATCGCGGTGGAGACGGTGGGCCATCACCACGTCATGGTCAGCGGCATCCTCGTGGAGCCTGAGACCGTGGTGGCGGCCTTCGACCGGCAGGTCGAGAAACTCCGGCAGGGACTCCTCGCGGCGGCACCGTGAGGCCGGGCCCAGGGTGATGCCGGTGCGGCGCCGGCCACGCATCACAATGGAGTCATGACCGATCCGCGTCCCAGCACCGTCAACGCCGTCAACACCGCCAACACCGCCAGCACCGTCAGCACCGAGCCCTTCAACCACGGGATGGTCGATCCTCCGCGGTGGGACCGGAACGCCGCCTCCGCCTCCGCCTCCTCCACCGGCTCCGTTGCCGCCGTCGCTGACCTGGCCGCCGATCTGCGCGCCCTGCCCTACACCACGGACGCGGTCGGGGACCTGCTGGGGGTCATGGCCACCGCCGCGCTGGAGCGCGAGCAGGCCGAGCCGGCTCGCCGCCGCCTCGCCCAGGTGATGCGCGACGCCGGCTCCTCCGCCTCCCAGCGCGCGCTCGCCGCCGTCGTCGCCTCTTGGATGCTCGGTGACCCGGTGCCGACAGCCGCGCTGGACGCTGCGCTGCCCACGCTGACGGCCGCCGGTGCCGCTGCGCTCAACCTGGGCTGGATCCGGGACGGCGCCTTCCATCCGGTGGTCGACCTCTCGCCCTACTCGACCGATGACCTCGGTGAGGTGTGGGTGGCCAGCGACCAGACCGCCCTGCAGACCCGGACGATCCTGCCGTCCTGGCACGTGCTCGGCATCGGCCGGGCGTCGATGACCCTGGCGGGCAACGTGATCCGCCGTCCGGTGGCCAGGGCCCTGGACCTGGGCACCGGCTGCGGCATCCAGACCCTGCACCTGCTGGCCCACGCCGACCACGTCACCGCCACGGACCTGTCCCTCCGGGCGCTCGAGTTCACGGCCTTCAACCTGGCTCTCAACGCCGAGGCGCTCGGCCTGGACCGGGACCTGGACCTGGGCCTTGCTGACGTCCAGGAGCGGGGCGTTCAGGCGCAGGGGCGCCGCAGCGGATTTCCCCTCACACTCGGCGGGCGCGTGACCCTGCTGCAGGGGGACCTGCTGGAGCCGGTGGCCGGCTGCCGCTTCGACCTGGTCGTTTCCAATCCGCCGTACGTCATCACCCCGCGCTCGGGATCGGAACCGGACCGGTTCACCGGGGAGATCGAGGACGGGATCAACACGTACCGGGACGGCGGCCGCCCCGGGGACCGGCTGTTGGCTGAGCTCGTGGCTACCCTGCCGGACCACCTCGAGCCCGGCGGCATGGCGCAGATGCTCGGCAATTGGGAGATCCACGGCCTCCCGGACCACACCGTGGAGGGCGGACCGGGCGGCGCCACGGACAGCACCACGGACACCGCCACGGACACCGCCGTGCATGGCGGGCTGAGCAGCGCCACGGGCCGCGACACGGACCGGGTGGCCGGGGCCGCGAGCCCCCAGCTGCCCGGCTGGGAGGTGCGCCCGCGCTCCTGGGTGCCGTCCGGCGTCGACGCCTGGTTCATCCAGCGCGACCTCCTGGACCCGGCAGGCTACGCCGAGACCTGGCTGCAGGACTCCTCCGAGCAGCTCGACCCCGCGAGATACACAGCGGGGTACCGGCGTTACCTGGAGGACTTCGGGGAACGGGGCGTGGCAGCCGTCGGGTTCGGCTACGTGTGGCTGCGCCGCCCGGCCGCACCGCGGGCCGGCCGGATCCGCGCCGAGGTCCTGGAGTCCGAGCTGCAGCAGCCGCTGGGACCGGCCTGGGGTGCGGCGGTGGACCGCTGGGACCTGGTGACCGGAGACGCGGCAGACACCGGAGACCTGATGGCGCTGAGGGAGTTGCACGTCACGGTCCCCGGTGATGTCACCGAGGAGCGCCACCAGCGCTTCGGTTCCGACCACCCGGAGATCATCCTGGCCCGCCAGGGCGGCGGTTTCCGGCGGACGGCCCACGTGGACACCGCCACCGCCGGGTTCCTCTCCGCCGCGGATGGCGAGTTCTCGGTGGGACAGCTGACCGGTGCGGTGGCCGGGCTGCTGGACCTGGACGAGGCGGGGGAGCGGGCCCTGGTGGCCGCGGTGGCCGAGCTGCTCACGGACGGATTCCTGACCGTTACCGCACCGATACCGTCCGGAATGTGAACGGGGACACGCTAAATCTGAAAGAACTGCCTAGAATCTTGGTCCATGACTGAACTAGACACCGCTCCGACCCCCGGGAGCGGAACGGTGCCGGCCGCCCGACGGCCGGTGGTCATCTCCGATCCCCAGGCCATCCGGGCCCTCGCCCACGAGGCGCGGCTGGAGGCGCTGGAAGAGCTCTACGCCTCGCAGTCCACCCGGACCGCGACCGAACTGGCCTCCCGGTGTGGTCTCACCCCCTCGGCCATGAGCTACCACCTGCGAGCCCTGGAGAAATACGGCTTCGTGGAACGCTCCCCCTCGGAGGGAGACGGCCGAGAGCGGCGCTGGAAGGCGGCCGGCTACTCGCTGCTCGTTGACTCCCTGAACCACACCCCGGCCTCCAAGCAGGCGTTCATCGACGTCCAGCTGAACACCTTCCGAGACCGGATCATGAAGGAGGTGGCGCGCCGTGAGGCCGAGGACAAACTCCTGCGTCAGGCGGCGGAGGAGGCCGTGGCCACCGCTCGGGACGCCAACGCGCCCCTGGACGCACGGGACATCGGCGTCCACGAGCCCGGCCGGCGCCGGCCCCCGGTGCTGTCGACCGGCATGGTGTTCGTCAACGCCGAGCAGCGCGCCGAGTTCCAGCGACGCCTCGCCGCGCTGATCGACGAGTTCGAGGAGCTCAACCCCGCCTCCGAGCGCTCAGTGGACGCCGAACGCGTGTATTACCTCGTCTCCGTTCTGGCAGACTCGGCCCCGGAAACCCCCGGTCACGCCTGATCGGGAGCCCGGGGCGCGCCGACGGTCGAGGACCGAGGGCGCGGTGCCGTTACATTAGTAGGGCACCGGGCGGTCCGCCTGGAAGTCACAGGCGGCCATCCACTGGGCCAGCCGGGCCCAGTGGACCTGTTCCCCGCCCGGCGACGAAAAGGAGCCCGAGTGTCTGAGAAGACGTCCAAGAAGACCACCTCCTCCGGTGACGGAACGAAACTGGTCATCGTGGAGTCCCCCGCCAAGTCCAAGTCCATCGCCAAGTACCTCGGCGAAGGCTGGGTGGTGGACGCATCGGCGGGTCATATCCGGGATCTTCCGCAGCCGTCGGACCTGCCGGCGGACATGAAGAAGGGCCCCTACGGCAAGTTCGCCGTGGACACCGCCAACGGCTTCGACCCGTACTACGTGGTCTACCCGGACAAGCGGAAGCGCGTCGCCGACCTCAAGCGGCTGCTCAAGGACGCCTCCGCCCTCTACCTCGCCACGGACGCCGACCGCGAGGGCGAGGCCATCGCGTGGCACCTGCTGCAGGAGCTCAAGCCGAAGGTCCCCGTGTACCGGATGGCGTTCACGGAGATCACCAAGGAGGGCATCGCCCGCGGTCTCGAGAACGTCCGCGAGATCGACGCGGACCTGGTGGACGCCCAGGAGACCCGGCGCATCCTCGACCGCCTCTTCGGCTACGAGATCTCCCCGGTGCTGTGGCGCAAGGTCCGTCAGGGCCTGTCCGCGGGCCGCGTGCAGTCCGTCGCCACCCGCCTGGTCGTCGAACGCGAGCGCGAGCGCATGGCCTTCGTGCCGGCGTCGTACTGGGACCTGGACGGCACCTTCACGGCCAACGAGGGCAAGGGCGCCGGCGATTCCTTCACCGCGCGCCTGAACGCGGTGGACGGTCAGCGGGTGGCCACCGGACGCGACTTCGACGACCGCGGCCAGCTCAAGAAGTCCGCCGCCGGCAAGGTCGCCACCCTCACCGAGGCCACGGCTACCGAGCTGGCCGCGGGCCTGCAGGGGGCCACCTTCACCGTCGACTCGGTCGAGGACAAGCCCTACACGCGCCGGCCGGCCGCCCCGTTCACCACCTCCACGCTGCAGCAGGAGGCCTCCCGCAAGCTGCGGTTCTCCTCGCGGATCACCATGCAGGTGGCGCAGCGGCTGTACGAGAACGGCTACATCACCTATATGCGTACCGACTCGGTGATGCTCTCGGACGAGGCCATCACCGCGGCCCGCCGGCAGGCCACCGAGCTCTACGGACCGGACTCCATCCCGCAGGCCAAGCGGGTCTACAAGGCCAAGAACGACTCGGCGCAGGAGGCCCACGAGGCCATCCGCCCCGCCGGCGACTCCTTCCGCACCCCCGGGCAGGTCTCCGGCGCCCTTCGGGGGGACGAATTCCGCCTCTACGAGCTGATCTGGAAGCGCACCATCGCCTCCCAGATGGCCGACGCCAAGGGGTACACCGCCACCATCAAGCTCTCCGGCACCGCGCTGGAGACTCCCTCTTCCGGCGAGATGGCCGGACGGCTCGCCGGCTTCAGCGCCTCGGGCACCGTCATCACCTTCCCCGGTTTCCTCGCCGCCTACGAGGAGGGGCGCGACGCCGGCTCCGAACCCGCCGAGGGCGCCTCCGGTGGCACTGGCGGCAGCGACGGTACGGGCGGCAAGGACAAGCGCCTGCCCGAGGTGTCCTCGGGCGAGTCCCTCACCGGGAGTGACGTCATCGCCTCCGGCCACGAGACCTCCCCGCCGCCGCGGTACACGGAGGCCTCGATCGTGGCCGAGCTGGAGAAGCGGGAGATCGGCCGGCCCTCGACCTTCGCCCCGACGATCTCCACGATCATGGACCGTGGGTATGTCAGCAAGCGCGGCAGCGCCCTGGTCCCGTCCTGGACGGCCTTCAGCGTGATCCGGTTGCTCGAGGAGCACTTCGGCAAGTACGTCGACTACGACTTCACGGCCCGCATGGAGGACGACCTGGACCGGATCGCCGCCGGCGAGCTCCAGCGTGAGGCCTGGCTGCAGCACTTCTACTTCGGTGCCGAGTCCAAGGCCGAAGGCCTCAAGGCCGTGGTGGACAACCTCGGTGACATCGATGCCCGCGCCGTGAACTCCATCCCGGTGGCCGAGGGCATCACGTTGCGGGTGGGCAAGTTCGGCCCCTACCTGGAGAAGGATGTCCCGACGGGTTCCCCGGAGGGCACCGATCCGGAACGAGCCAACGTCCCCGAGGACCTACCCCCGGACGAGCTGACCGCGGAGAAGGCCGAGGAGCTCTTCGCGACCGCCGGCCCGTCCGAGCGCGAGCTCGGCACGGACCCGGAGACCGGGCGCACCATCATGGCCCGGGATGGCCGCTTCGGCCCCTACGTCACCGAGGTCATCCACGAGATGAACGAGGAGGAGCTGGCGGCCTGGATGGAGGCCCAGCCCACCGAGTACTACAAGAACGGCAAGCCCAAGCCGAAGAAGAAGCCGGCCAAGGAGAAGCCGCGCACCGGCTCCCTGTTCAAGTCGATGTCCATCGAGACCGTCACCCTTGAGGACGCCCTCAAGCTGATGAGTCTGCCCCGCGTGCTCGGTCAGGATGCGGAGGGCGTGGACATCACCGTGCAGAACGGCCGCTTCGGCCCGTACCTGAAGAAGGGCACGGACTCGCGGTCCCTCGAATCCGAGGAGCAGATCTTCACCATCACGCTCGAGGAGGCCCTGGCCATCTACGCCCAGCCCAAGCAGCGCGGGCGCGGGGCTGCGAAGCCGCCGCTGGCCGAATTCGGCGAAGATCCGACGTCGGGCAAAAAGGTGGTGGTCAAGGACGGCCGTTTCGGTCCCTACGTCACGGACGGCGAGACGAACATCACCGTGCCGCGAGCCATGGACCCGGAGTCACTGACGGCCGAGCAGGCCTATGAGCTGCTGGCGGACAAGCGGGCGAAGGGCCCGGCGAAGAAGCCGGCCCGGAAGCCGGCCGCGCGCTCGAAGTCCACGTCCGGTGCCGGCGCGTCGGGCAAGAAGTAGCGGAAGACGAAGGCAGACACCATGCGCCTGGGTGTGCTGGACATCGGTTCGAACACCGTCCACTTGTTGCTGGTGGACGCGCATCCCGGCGCGCGTCCCTCGGCGTTCGCCGACCACAAGCGGTCCCTGTCCCTGCTCCACCACCAGGACGGGGACGGACGCATCAAGGAATCCGGCCAGGATGCGCTGGTGACCTTCATCCGGGAAGCGGTCGCCTTCGCCGTGGCGAACGGTGCTGAGGACATGATCGCGTTCTGCACCTCCGCCATCCGGGAGTCCGGCAACGGTGCGGCGGTGCTGGAGAGGGTCACCCGGGAGACCTCGGTGCACCTCACCGAGCTATCCGGTGACCAGGAGGCCGCGATGACGTATTTCGCGGTGCGCCGATGGCAGGGCTGGGACGTCGGCTCGATCCTGAATTTCGACATCGGCGGTGGATCCTTCGAGATCGCCTACGGCACGGACGAGCTGCCCAGCTACGCCGTGTCCATCCCGCTCGGCGCCGGGCGGCTGACCCGGGACTGGCTGCCCGCGGACCCGCCCACGCCGAAGTCCACCAAGAAGCTGCGCAAGCACATCAAGGCCACCATCGCCGAGGCGGCCGAGGGCTTCCCGCTGATGACGGCGCCCGTGCTGGTGACCGGCACCTCGAAGACCTTCCGCTCCCTCGCCCGCATCGCCGGCGCGGCGCCCCTGGCCGCCGGACCGTTCGTCAAACGCCACCTGCGGCGGGAAGATCTCACACTGTGGGTCAACCGGATGGCCGCGATGACCGCCAAGGAACGGGCCGGGCTGCCCGGGGTGTCCGAGATCCGTGCCGCCCAGATGCTCGCCGGCGGCATGGTGGCGGAGGCCGCGATGGACGCGTTCGGCGTCACCCAGGTGGAGATCTGCCCCTGGGCCCTGCGTGAGGGGCTCATCATGCGCCGGCTGGACGCCCTGGTCCAGGAGGGCATCCTCGGCCGGGAGAACACCCCGGGCGTCGGGAACGTCTACCTCAACCCGGACCCCATGCTGCCCGGCTTCTCCGTGGGGGTGACCAGTGACTGGTCCGGCTGAGATTCCCGTGACCCTGTCCTCGTCCTCCGTGTTCCCCCTGGGCACGCAGGATGTGTTCGCGATGGCCGAGGACCTCGGCTACGACGGGGTCGAGGTCATGGTCACGCACAACGCGTGGTCCCAGGACCCCGTGAAGCTGAACCGGCTGTCCGAGAAGCACGGCATGCCGATTCACTCGATTCACGCCCCGACGCTGTTGTTCACGCAGCAGGTGTGGGGCTCGGCGTGGAACAAGCTGGCCAAGAGCGCGGACCTCGCCCGTGAGGTGGGAGCCGAGGTGGTGGTGGCCCACCCGCCGTTCCGGTGGCAGGGCAACTATGCGTCCGGCTTCGCCGAGGGCATCCGGCAGATCATGGACGCCACCGGGGTGCTGATCTGTGTGGAGAACATGTATCCGTGGCGGGCCGGTGGTCGCGAGGCCAAGATGTACCTGCCGCACTGGGACCCGGTGCCGGAGGACTACGACTACGTCATCTGGGACTTCTCCCACGCCGCCATCGCCCAGGAGAACTCGCTCGACGCGTTCCGCTCCCTCGGCGACCGGCTGCGCCATGTCCACCTCACGGACGGCACCGCCAACGGCAAGGACGAGCACATGCTCCCCGGTGACGGGGACCAGCCCGTGGCCGAGTGCATCGAATACCTCGGGGAAACCGGCTGGGACGGGGCCGTGTGCGTGGAGGTCGGCACCCGCAAGACGAAATACGCCGGGGAGCGTGAGGAGATGCTGATCTACTCGCTCGAGTTCGCCCGTCACCACCTCGCCGCCGGGGCCGCCCGCTCGGCCGCCCGCTCGGCCGCTCGCTCGGCCGCTCGCTCCGCCGCCGGCGGAGATCCAGAAGACCCAGAAGATCCAGACACTGATCAGGACACTGGTCAGGACACTGGTCAGGACACCGTCGAAAGGTCCCCCCTTCCATGAAGATCGCCCTGCTCGGACTCGGGAACATGAACGGCGCCATCCTGGCCGGGATGCTCGCCGCCGGAACGGACGCCGCCTCGGTGCGCGCCACCGGCCACTCCGCCGAGCGGGCGCGGGAGAACCAGGAGCGCTACGGGGTCACCGTGGCCGCCACCGAGTCCGATCCCGAGGCGAACCGCACCGCGGCCGCGGGGGCCGACCTCGTGGTCCTGGGGGTCAAGCCGAAAGACATCCTGGCCCTGTGCCGGGAGATCGACGGCGCACTGCGCCCCGGGACCGTGGTGGTGTCCGTGGCCGCCGGGATCCCGCTGGCGGCCATGGAGGCGAACCTGCCCGAGCGGCAGCCGGTCGTGCGGACCATGCCGAACACGCCTCTGACCGTGGGCATGGGCGTGGTCGGGCTGGCCGGGGGGACCGCCGTGACCGAGCACCACGTGGACCTGGCCGCCGGGCTGTTCCGCGGCTCGGGTTCCGTCTATCAGGTCGAGGAGTCCCAGCTCGACGCCGTGGCCGCCGTCTCCGGGTCCGGGCCCGCCTACGCCTTCCTGCTGGCCGAGCTGATGGCCGCCGGCGGAGCGGGCATGGGCCTGGACGAGGACCTGGCGAAGGACCTGGCCCGGGCCACCGTCGCCGGGGCCGGCCGGATGCTCGCGGAGCCGGACGTGGACCCGGCGGCGCTGCGCCGGGCGGTGACCAGCCCCCACGGCACCACGGAGGCTGCGGTCAACTCGTTCCTGGACTCCGGGCTCGCCGACCTGATCTCGAGGGGCATGCGGGCCTCCGCCGCCCGCGGGCAGGCGATGAGCCGCGAATACGGGTCCTGAGTCTCAGGGGCGGGAGGCGAAGCGCTCCAGCAGGTCGGTGTGGCCGGAGACGATGAGCGTGTCCCGCGGCCCGACCTTGGTGTCCGGCTGCGCGTAGGTGAAGTCCTCGCCGGGGGTCTTCACGCCCACGATCGTCACCCCGTACTTGGCGCGGATGTCCGACTCGGCCAGGGTGAAGCCCACGGCCTCCGCCGGCGGGTACATCTTCACGATCGCGAAGTCGTCGTCGAACTCGATGAAGTCCAGCATGCGTCCGCCCACCAGGTGGGCGGCCCGGACGCCGGCGTCGTGCTCGGGAAAGATCACGTGATGTGCGCCGATCCGGCGCAGGATCTTGCCGTGGGCCGGGGTGATGGCCTTGACCCAGATGTGCTCCAGACCCAGGTCCACCAGGTTCACCGTGATGAGCACGGAGGATTCGATCGAGGTGCCCACTCCCACCACGGCCGTGGCGAACTCCTGGGCGCCGAGCTGGCGCAGCGCCTGCAGGTCGGTGGCGTCGGCCTCCACCACGTGGGTCAGCGTGCCGGCCCATTTCTGCACCAGGGCCGCGTCACGCTCGATGGCCATGACCTCGCGGCCCTGAGCCACCAACTGCTCGCCGACGGCTGCACCGAAGCGGCCTAGGCCGATCAGCAGCACGGGGGCGTGGGGATCCGGACGGTTCTCAGCCAATGATCGGCCTTTCCTCGGGGTACCGGAACAAGATGCGGCGCTGACGCAGGGCCAGCGCGGACGCGAACGTGATCGTACCAACACGGCCCGCGAACATCAGGACGGTCAGCACGTACTTGCCCGCCGGCGGCAGCTCGGCCGTCAGCCCCGTGGTGAGCCCGCAGGTGCCGAACGCGCTGAGCACCTCGAACAGCGGGCGCTGCAGGGACTCGTCGCTGATGGCCACCAGGGCCATGGTGCCGACCAGGATGAGCGTGGCGCCCAAGGCCAGGACGGAGATGGCCACCCGGACCGAGCCCGGGGTGATGGTGCGTCCATGGGCGGTGACCTCCCGGTCGCCGCGGGCCTCGGCCACGATGGCCAGGAACATCACCGCCAGAGTCGTGACTTTGATGCCGCCGGCGGTGGACGCCGAACCGCCGCCCACGAACATCAGGGCGTCCGTCAGCAGCAGGGTCTCGGGCGACTGCTCGTTGATGTCATAGACGGAGAAGCCCCCGGACCGGGACATCACCGAGCCGAACAGTGAGTACTGGATGCGCTCGGCGACCCCGAACTGGCCGAGCGTGGCCTGATTGGACCACTCGAAGATCCCGATCAACAGGGCTCCGCCGAGCACCAGGGCGGTGGTGGTGGTGACGGTCAGCTTGGTGTGCAGGTTCCAACGGGACCACCGCCAGCGCTGCTGCATCAGCACCATGACCACCGGGAAGCCCAGGGCGCCGGCGAAGACCCCGGCCATGAGGGTCCAGATGATCCACGGGTCGTGCATGAAGGATTCCAACCCGTCCGTGTGGAGGGTGAAACCGGCGTTGTTGAAGGCGGAGACGGAGTAGAAGATCCCGTTCCACAGGCCGTCACTCCACGAGCCGGTGTGCACCATGAACCGCGGTACGAGCACTACCGCCAGGACCGCCTCGAAGAAGAACGTGGTGCCGACCACCACGCGCAACAGGGACCCGACTTCCCCGATCCTGCCGGTGGTCATGCCCTCCTGCGTGATCAGCTTGGACCGCACGCCCAGGCGTTTGGACACGGCCAACGTCAGCAGCGCGGCCATGGAGAGGATTCCCAGCCCGCCGATCTGCAGGGCCACGAGGATGACCAGCTGTCCGGCGAAGCTCCAGTGCTCCGCCGTGTTCACCGGAGTCAATCCCGTGACGGAGACCGCGGAGGTGGCCACGAACAGGGCGTCGTGGAAGGCGGTGACGCGCCCCGTCCTTGAGGCGAAGGGCAGCGAGAGCAGGGCGGTGAACACCAGGATGACGACGGCGAAGGCCAGCAGCGCGGCCCGCGCCGGTGACGCTCCGGCCACCGTGGAGACGAACAACCGGAGGCGTTCGAGCACCTCGCGGAGCCCGGAACGGTCCGGACCGCCGGCCGGGGGACCGACGCGGGAGGACAGGGCCCTGCGCAGCGCGGAAGGCGGGCGGACCACGCGGCCCCCCGACGGCGTCGGGATCCGGCCTCCGGTGCTTCGGCGGGCCGGCAACCGGGACAGGGAGCGAGGCAGGGAGCGGGGACGGGGGATGCGATGGTGCCGGATCATGCGCCGGTGATCACGTCCCTTCTGTTCCGCCTGTTCCTGCCTGGGCTGCCTGTGCCGCCTGTTGCGTCCCTTGTCATGAAGGATCCCATCATCCACCATCCGGTGCGAGATCCGGTCCATGACGTCATCACCTGCCAGTGGTGACGCGGGAAGCATAGTCTGTGTGGTGATGACCAACACACCGAACGACGCGGCCAGCACCGTTCCGGGTGCCGATCCAGGTACCGAACCGAGCGCCGTGTCCAGTCCCGCCCCCAGGGATGCGCCCGTCCCGGCCCCCGACGTCCGCACCCCGTTGATGACGGCCGTGGTCTGGGACGAGGCGCTGCTGGGCTACAAGTTCAGCACCGACCATCCCATGGACCCGGTGCGCCTTGACCTGACCCACCGGCTCTCCCAAACTCTCGGCCTGCTCGACCGGCCCGGAGTGCGCCTCATCAAGCCCGAGGTGGCCTCTGACGAGGTTCTGGCCTCCGTCCACGACCCCGAGTACATCCGCGCCGTCCGTGCTGTCAGCACGGGCGAGGTGGCCGAGGACCTGGAGCGGGGGCTGGGCACCGACGACAATCCCGTGTTCCCCCACATCCACGAGGCCTCAGCCCGGATCCTGGGCGGCTCCGTGGCGGCAGCCGAGGCCATCTGGGCAGGGGAGGCCCTGCACGCCGTGAACTTCGCCGGAGGGCTGCACCACGCCGGCCGTGGCAAGGCCAGCGGGTTCTGCATCTACAACGACTGCGCCGCGGCCATCCAGCGGCTGCTCGATCGAGGGGCCCGGCGGGTGGCCTACGTGGACCTGGACGCCCATCACGGGGACGGCGTCGAGTCCATCTTCTGGAACGATCCGCGGGTGCTGACCATCTCCATCCACGAGACCGGCATCTCCCTGTTCCCGGGCAGTGGCTTCGCGAACGACTCCGGCGGGCCCGAGGCGCTCGGCTCCGCCGTCAATGTGGCACTGCCCCCGGGCACCGGCGATGCGGGCTATCTGCGGGCCACGCACGCCGTGGTCCCGCAACTGCTCCGGGCCTTCGACCCGCAGGTCCTGGTCACCCAGCATGGCTGCGACGGCCACGGGGAGGATCCCCTGACGAACCTGCGGATGTCCGTGGAGGGCCAGCGCCAGCTGGCCCTGGACGCCTCCGACTGGGCCCGCGACTTCGCCGGGGACAGATGGCTGGCCACCGGGGGCGGTGGCTACAGCCCCTTCTCCGTGGTCCCGCGGACCTGGACGCATCTGGTGGCCGCAGCCACCGGACAGCCCCTCCGGACCACCACGGTCATTCCGCAGGCCTGGCGCGACTACGCCGCACGGGCTGCCGGGATGGGACCGGGCGAGGAGATGGTGGGGATCCCGGCCACCATGTCGGACGGGGTGGATGTCTGGTGGCGCTCCTGGGAGGTCGGCTACGATCCCTCAGACCCCGTGGACCAGACCATCATGGCGACGCGGAAGGAGCTCTTTCCGTATCACGGGCTGGATCCCTGGTTCGACTGACACGCCGTTGTATGCTCTGGGGGTGGACCTGTGGTGACGCGAGTGCACCGTGTGTTCGATAGGATGTCTGAGAATGCCACGCCTAGCGCGGTAGATGTACTGTGCCGCCAGATCGAGACCGTTCGAAGCAGGGCAGTGGAAAAGGGGAACGCAAGTGGTTGATGCCGGTAACTTCGCCGACACGCGCTTCATGACGGTCACGGAAGTGGCCGAGATGATGCGCGTGTCCCGTATGACCGTCTACCGGATGATCCATGCCGGCGAGCTCCCCGCTGTGCGCTTCGGCCGTTCCTACCGGGTGCCCGAGTCCGCCGTCGAGCAGATCCTGCAGACCGGCGCCACGGACCACCGGGCCACCGGGACGGATGGCCGCGGTGCCTGACCTCGCCTGGCTCACCTGATGTCTGCCGGCCCCTGTGCCGGCATTCTGGCCGGACCTGACGCCGGCCGATGTTCCCGGTTCGTTGCCACACCCGAGTGCAGGGTAAGGTGTTAGGGAACGTTTTTGACCAAAGATGTACGGATCTTCAACAGGCGTCTGTTGCGGATTCACCAACCACACAAGAGGTTTCCCTATGGGTTCAGTGATCAAGAAGCGCCGCAAGCGGATGTCCAAGAAGAAGCACCGCAAGCAACTGCGCAAGACTCGTCACCAGCGCCGCAACAAGAAGTAGGCGCTGCACCGCGAGGTCTCGCTGTATTCGGGGCCGTCCCGCCGCAAGGCAGGACGGCCCCGAATCTGTTTAAGCCGCTCGGAGCCGGTGAACCTCTGCCCGGCCTACGATGGAGCCGATGACTGACATGCAGCCCCCACCGGCAACCCGTCCCGCCCCTGCTCCCGCCCCTGCCGTGGAGCTCCTCGTCAAGGACGGCTGCCACCTGTGTGCGGACGCCCTGGCCGTGGTGGCGGAGGTCTGTGGCCGGCTCGGGGTGGACTGGCACGCCGTGGACATCGCCGGGCGTCCGGATCTGGCGGAGCGGTATGCCGAGGAGATCCCTGTCCTGATGGTGGACGGCGTGCAGCGGGACTTCTGGCGCATCGACCCGGTCCGCCTGGAGCGGATGCTGGCCGCGGACCGGCCATGAGCGGTGACGGTGTCACCGACGACAGCGGCAGAGGCAGCGGCACCAGCGCCAGCGCCGGCATCGGTCAGGGGCCGGGGTCCGGCCTCTCCCGTCCCACCGTGTCCCGTTTGCCCGGTTATCTGCGCGCCCTGACCGCGTTGGCCCGGGCCGGAACCGTCCGCGTGTCCTCCACCGAGCTGGCCCGGCACACCGGGGTCAGTCCGGCGGTGCTACGGCGGGACCTGTCCAGCCTGGGCCAGCTGGGCCGCCGCGGGGTCGGCTATCCCGTGGCCGCGCTCCAACAGGCCATCAGCCGCGCCCTTGGCCTCGTGGAGGACCAACCCGTGATCCTGGTCGGAGCCGGGCACCTCGGCTCGGCGCTGGCCGGCTACGCCGGCTTCGGGGAGCGCGGGATGCGCCTGTGCGCCGTGCTCGACGCCGACCCCCGCCTGGTCGGGGAGCGGCGCGGTTCCGTGGTGGTCCGCCCGCTCGAGGAGCTGGAGGAAAACGTCGCCGAGTCGGGGGCGAGGCTGGCGATCATGGCGGTACCGGCCGGCGTCGCGCAGTCCGTGGCCGACCGTCTGGTGGCGGCGGGGATCCGAGGACTGCTGAACTTCGCCCCCGTCGACCTGGTGGTGCCCCGCGGAGTGACGGTGCGTGCCGTGGACCTGTCCACCGAGCTACAGATCCTGGCCTTCCATCAGGCCGAGCTGCGGCAATAGACAGCTCGGCCTGGGAATGTGGGCGTCCCGCGGAGGTGGGTGGGCGTTAGCGGCGCATGGCCTTCTCCCACGCCTTGGCGCGGAGGTACTCGCTGGAGGGGCGCAGGTACGCGAAGACGATGCCGGCGACGCCCAGGGCCACGTAGATGAAGCCGAAGCCGAAGGCGGACGTCAGGGAGAGCACGGCGAAGATCGTGCCGAAGATCCGGGCCACGTTGGAACCGCGGCGGATTCCGGTGGCGATCAGCCAGTACAGCACCGCCAGGAGCGCCGTGAAGACCACGGCGAAGATGCGCACCGAGGCCAGGAACGACTCCATCTCGATCGCCAGGCCGGCCGCGTCCATCTGCTCCTGGTAGAGGTCCAGCATCTCCGGGGTCAGCCCCATGTTCGGCGAGAACAGGGCGAGCAACTCGATGACCAGGAACGCGAGGCCGGCCGCGAGGATCAACCAGTAGGACCGGTCGATCGTGGCCGGCCGGGTGATGGGACCGAGCTGCTGCGGGGCGCCCTGACCCGGATAGCCGTATCCCGGGCCCGGCTGGTTGACCGGCGGCTGCCCGTAGGCGGAGTAGCCCTGCGGGGGCTGTCCATAGGGAGATGATCCGTAGGTGTTCTGCCCCTGCGGCGGCTGGCCGTAAGGAGACTGCCCCTGCGGCGGCTGGCCATAGGGCGGGGCCGGATGCTGGCCCTGCTGGTTCTGCTGGTTCTGCCGTTCCTGCTGGGCCTGGCTCAGCCGGGCCTGGTGTTCGGCCTGTTGCTCCGGCGTCAGACGGATGCCGTATTGGGGGCGATCGTCCCGTGGCTCGCTCGGCTCGCTCGGCTCGCTCGGCTGACCGGGCTGTCCCGGTTGCTGGGGCGATGCAGGCTGGTCGGGCCGATGGGGGTGCTCGGGGTGTTCGGGATGCTGCGCGTTCATGGCGGGCCCTTCCTGCGGGACTCTCGGGTCGAATGGTCTTGGGTCAACGCTATCGCCCGATTCTGACAGTATGGACCCATGCCTTCTGCGACCGTTCACCTTGTCCGCCACGGAGAAGTCCACAATCCGGACAGGGTCCTCTACGGTCGGATCCCGGGTTATCACCTCTCGGAACTGGGGCATCGGATGGCCGCGGACCTCGGCGACTGGTTCGCCGGTGAGGCCCGCGCCTCAGGGCGGGCCCCGACCCTCCTCGTCTCCTCCTCCCTGCAGCGTGCCCGGGAGACGGCGGCCCCCATCGGCCAGGCCCTGTCCCTGGAGCCGGGCATCGATGACCGGTTCATCGAGGCCACGAACCACTTCGAGGGAGGGTCGCGGGTGGCCAGGCAGCTCTGGAAGCCTCGCCACTGGCCCTTCCTGCTCAACCCGATGCGCCCGTCCTGGGGGGAGCCGTACCGGTCCCAGGTGAGCCGGATGAGCGAGGGCATCCTCGAGCTGCGTGACCGCGCCGTGGAGCTCGGGGGAGAGGGCGCCGAGGCGATCGTCGTCTCCCACCAGCTGCCCATCTGGGTCACCCGGCTCTCGGCCGAGGGCAGGCCGCTCTGGCACGATCCGCGCCAGCGCGAGTGCACCCTGACCTCCGTCACCTCACTGCACTTCGAGCCGGGCCGGTCCGCCCCGCGGGTCGAGTATCGGGAACCCAACGCCGCCCTGCTGGCCCACGCCTCCAACCTGCCGGGCGCCTGACGCGGCACCTCGCAGCCCCCGCGACCGTGGCCGCCCACGCCACCCCGGCCGCTCTCGCCGTCCCGGCGGATTCCGCCCCCGTCTACTACAGGCGGTAGAATCCAACAGACGCCCAATCCCCACTGGAGTATCCGAGCTGCCATGACCGTTCCACATCAGCCCCGACCTGCCCACGGCCCCGGTCCCCGATCCGGGACCGGCCCGAGCCGGCGCAACGTGCTGGCCGGGCTCGCCGGGCTGGCAGCATTGCCGCTGCTGGCGGCCTGCTCGACCGAGGACCCACTGGCTGCCCAGGCCGGGAACGCGGACGGCAAGAACTACATCGCCGGTGACGGCTCCGTGCTGGAGATCGCCGCCGAGGACCGCGGTGAACCCGTGCAGTTCGAGTCCACCGCCTTCTCCGGCGAATCCGTGAGTTCTGCGGACTGGCTCGGGGAGCCCGTGGTGCTGAACTTCTGGTACGCGGCATGCGCCCCGTGCCGCGTGGAAGCACCGGACCTGCAGTCCCTGCATGAGGAGTGGGAGCCGCAGGGGGTGCGGTTCGTGGGCGTGAACGTGCGGGACACCGCCGGCACCGCCGAGGCCTTCGAGCGGAACTTCGGGATCACCTACCCCTCGCTGGAGGACAGAGGCGGCCAGGTGCTGCTGGCCATGACGGACTACGTGCCGCCGCAGGCGGTGCCCACCACGATCGTCCTGGACCGCCAGGGCCGTGTCTCGGCCCGCATCCTCGGGGTCGCGGAGCGTTCCACCCTCAAGACGCTGATCGCCACCGTGGTCGATGAACCGGCCGACCCTGCCGACGCGCAGGCCTGAGCCGCCCGATGCTGCAGGCAGCCATCGCCACCGCCACGACCACTGTCAACAATCCCTTTGCCGAGATCGTCATGGACGGCTCGATGCTGCTGGCCGTGCCCATCGCCCTGCTGGCCGGTCTGGTCTCCTTCCTCTCGCCCTGCGTGCTGCCGCTCGTGCCGGGCTACCTGGGCTACGTGACCGGGCTGACCGGAGCGGATCTGCAGGACCAGAAGCGTGGCCGGATGCTCCTCGGCATCGCCCTGTTCGTCCTGGGCTTCTCCGCGGTGTTCGTGCTCGTGGGAATCGTGTTCTCCCAGGTGACCATCTGGCTGCAGGGGGACGGCGAATGGCTGACCCGCGTGCTCGGCGTGGTGGTGATGGTCCTGGGCGTGGTGTTCATGGGCGGGCTCGACCGGTTGCAGCAGGACCGTCGGCTGCACGTCCAGCCCCAGGCCGGCCTGTGGGGCGCCCCGGTGCTCGGCGTGACCTTCGGCCTGGGTTGGGCCCCGTGCATCGGCCCGACCATGGCCGCCGTCCTGGCCATGTCCACCGCCGGGTCCAGCAACCCCGGCAAGGGCGCGCTGCTGGCGTTCATCTACTCCCTGGGCCTGGGCCTGCCGTTCCTGCTCATCGCCCTCGGCCTGCGCCGCGGCATGGGTGCCATGGCCTTCTTCCGCCGGCACCGGGTGGCCGTGATGCGCTTCGGCGGTGGACTGCTGATCGTGCTCGGCGCGCTGATGGTGTCCGGGCTGTGGAACTCCTGGGTCGTCCAGTTGCAGACCTGGTTCGCCAACGAAGTGAGGCTGCCGATTTGAGTCAAGAAGACAACCTGCGGGCCATCCGGGCCGAGGAGGCCCAGTCGGGCCGGA